>CAYLSO010000201.1:0-1726 GCA_964386525.1 uncultured bacterium | reverse complement strand
CCCAAGGGCAAGAGCGACAACGAGGTCATGCGCTTCTGCCAGAGCTTCATGACCGAGCTGCAGCGCCACATCGGCCCCGACACCGACGTGCCGGCCGGCGACATCGGCGTGGGCGGCCGCGAGATCGGCTTCATGTTCGGGCAGTACAAGCGGCTGCGCAACGAGTTCACCGGCGTGCTCACCGGCAAGGGCCTCAACTGGGGCGGCTCGCTGATCCGCCCGGAGGCCACCGGCTACGGCTCGGTGTACTTCGCGCAGGAGATGCTGAAGACCCGCAAGGAGACGCTCGAGGGCAAGATCTGCCTGATCTCGGGCAGCGGCAACGTCTCGCAGTACACCGCCGAGAAGCTGCTCGACCTGGGCGCCAAGCCGGTGACCTTCTCCGACTCGAACGGCGTCCTCTACGACCCGGACGGCATCGACCGCGCCAAGCTCGCCTACGTCATGGAGCTGAAGAACGTGCGCCGCGGCCGCATCAAGGAGTACACCGACAAGTTCAAGAGCGCCAAGTTCGTGCCGGTCGAGAGCGGGGCGGCGACCAACCCGGTGTGGGACTTCAAGGCGCACTGCGCCTTCCCCAGCGCCACCCAGAACGAGATCAACGGCAACGACGCCAAGAACCTGCTCAAGAACGGCGTCTACGTGATCTCCGAGGGGGCCAACATGCCGAGCACCCTCGAGGCCACCAAGGCCTTCCTCGACGCCAAGATCCTTTACGGCCCGGCCAAGGCGGCGAACGCCGGCGGCGTGGCCACCTCCGGCCTCGAGATGTCGCAGAACAGCATGCGCCTGTCGTGGTCGCGCGAGGAGGTGGACCAGAGGCTCCACAACATCATGATCGCCATCCACAAGAACTGCTTCGAGACGGCCGAGAAGTACGGCACGCCGGGCAATCTGGTGAACGGCGCCAACATCGGCGGCTTCCTCAAGGTCGCCAACGCGATGATGGACCAGGGCGTCGTCTAGACGCTCCGCTCTGGCACAACGGGCGCGGGGTGGGTATCCTCCACCCCGCGTCCCGTTTTTCGCGGCGCGGCGCCGGGCGGGGACGCGGGAGAGGAGCCAGATGAGCACCCTCGGCGACCGGGCCGCCGGCCCGGACGCGAGCAGTCCCTTCCAGGGCTTCCAGGACCTGATGCCCTACCGGGTCCAGGACATCCTGCTGGTCTCCAGCCTCTACGACTCCTTCACCCTGCAGGAGGACGGCCGGCTCAACGAGCTGATCCTCGGCGAGTTCCTCGAGCTCAGCCTGCACCAGACGCCGGGGCTGACGCACGTCGCCAGCGGCCACGAGGCGCTCGCCCTGGCGCGCGCCGAGCGCCGCTTCAACCTCATCGTCACCACGCCGCAGCTCGGCGACATGGACGCCGCCCAGCTGGCGCGCGAGGTCAAGCGGGCGGGGCTCGACGCCCCGGTGGTGGTGCTCGGCTACGACAACAACGAGCTGCGCGAGTTCGCCGCCACCCACGACGTCTCCGACATCGAGCGCAGCTTCCTGTGGCAGGGCAACGCCCGCATCCTGGTGGCCATCGTCAAGTACGTCGAGGACCGCCGCAACGTCGCCCACGACACCGCCGCCACCGGCGTGCGCGTCATCCTGGTGGTCGAGGACAACGTCCGCTACTACTCGTCGTTCCTGCCCACCATCTACACCGAGCTCATCCGCCAGTCGGAGCGCCTGCTCAGCGAGGGCGTCAACCTGTCGCACAAGCTGGTGCGCATGCGG
>CAYLSO010000200.1:0-4294 GCA_964386525.1 uncultured bacterium | reverse complement strand
TCTTCGCGCGCTACGGCGACACCTTCGGCACCGTCGAGTCGGGCGCCGACTTCGAGCTCAACGACATCCTCGAGCTGCTCGATATCGTGGACCGCGTGAACCGCGGGCAGGCGCTGCGATGACCGCGGCGCCGCGCTGCGGCAGGGGTGCGGCGGCGCGGGCGGCGGGGGCCGGCGCGCGCGCAGCGGGATTCGCTTCGCGCGCCGCCGACGCGCCGCTCTGGATCCTCACTGCCGCGCAGATGCGGGCCGTGGACGCGCGCGGCGCGCGCGAGTCCGGCCTCCCCGTCGAGCTGCTCATGGAGCGCGCCGGGGCGGGGGCGCTGGTCGCCATGGAGGCGCACTTCGGCGACCTGCGCGGCTACCGTGTGGCGGTGCTGTGCGGGCGCGGGCACAACGGTGGCGACGGTCTGGTGCTGGCGCGGCGGCTGGCGGCGCGCGGCGCCGCGGTCGAGGCGGCGGTGCTGGCGCCGGTGGCGGAGCTGACGGACGTGGTGGCCGACAACGCGCGCGCGCTGGCCGGCGTGGGCGTGCCCGTCGCCGAGATCGCCGACGCGGCCGGCCTCGAGCGCTGGATGGGTGGGCGGCGCTGGGACTACGCCGTGGACGCGCTCCTCGGCACCGGGGCGCGCGGCGCCCCGGCGGGGCTGCTCGCGGCCGGAGTGGAAGCCCTGAACCGCGCGCGCGGGCGGGGCACGCGGGTCGTAGCCCTCGACCTTCCGACCGGCGTCGACGCCGACACCGGGGCGGTCGCGGAGCCCTGCGCCGCCGCCGATCTCACGGTCACCTTCGCCTACCCTAAGCGCGGCCACGTCCTCTACCCCGGGCGCCGCCAGGCCGGCGCGATCGAGGTCGTGGACATCGGCATCCCGCCCGCGGCCGCCGCGGCCGAGGGCTGTCGCATCGAGCTGTTCACCGCCCGCCTCGCGGCCGAGCTGCTGCCGCGCCGCGCCGAGTCGGCGCACAAGGGCAGCGCCGGGCACGGACTCCTGGTGGGCGGGTCGGCGGGGCTCACCGGCGCGGTGTCGCTGGCCTGCGAGGCGGCGCTGCGCGCCGGGCTCGGGTTGGTCTACGCAGCCGTGCCCGCCAGCCTCAACGACGCCCTGGAGTCGCGCCTCACCGAGCCCATCACCATCCCCGTGGCGGAGACCGCCGCGCGGGCCATCGCGAAGGCGGCCGTCTCCGCGATCGCCGAGCGGGCCCGTGGGGTGGACGCGCTGGCCGTGGGGCCGGGCCTCGGCCGCGATCCCGAAGCCGCCGAGCTGGTGCTGTCGCTGCTGGGGTGCGCCGAGGTGCCGTGCGTCGTGGACGCCGACGGCCTGAACGCCCTGGCGGCCTCGCCCGAGTGGTGGAAGAAGGCGCGCGGGCCGCTGCTCGTCACGCCGCATCTGGGCGAGATGTCGCGGCTGACGGGCATCCCGGTCCCGAAGCTGGAGGAGACCCGCCTCGACGTCGCCGTGGACTGGGCGGCGCGCTGGGGCGTGACCGTGCTGCTCAAGGGCGCGCCCACGGTCGTCGCCGCGCCCGACGGCCGCGCCACGGTGAACCCGTCGGGCAACCCCGGCATGGCCTCGGCCGGCATGGGCGACGTGCTCACCGGCTGCGCGCTCGCTTTCCTCGGGCAAGGGCTGGCGCCGTACGACGCCGCGCGGCTGGCCGCCTACGTCCACGGCCGCGCCGCCGACCGCGTCTGCGCCCGGCGCGGCGTGGCGCTCTGCCTGGCGGGCGAGGTGGGCCTCGAGCTCCCGGCGACGCTGGCCGAGCTGGCGCGGCTGGCCGGCGTGCCGCCGCTGCCGCCGCCCTTGCCGTCACGCCGGCTGCTGCCGCCGGCCGGCACGGAGGTGCCGTGGGCCAGGTCGTAGCGCTCTTCGTCTTTCCACAGGCCGGGGGCGCCGCCGCGGCGCGCGGCGAGGTCCTCGCCCGCCTCGACGGCGGCTTCGACGGCGACCACGCGCGCACGCCGCAGCGCGCCGTGACCGTCCTCGCCCTCGAGCAGTGGCGAGAAGCGCTCTCCGAGATCGGCGCCGACCTGCCGCCCGCGGCGCGGCGCGCCAACGTGGTGGTGAGCGGCGTCGACCTGCCGGAGACGATGGGCAAGCGGCTGCGCCTGGGGGGCGCCGAGATCGAGGTGCTGGGAGAAGTGAAGCCCTGTCACGTGATGGAGGAGACGCGCCCCGGCCTGCGCGCCGCGCTGACGCCCGGCTGGCGGGGCGGCGTGCACGGGCGCGTGGTGCGCGCCGGCGCGATCCGCGTCGGGGATACGGTAGAGGCGCTCGCCGCGCCGTAGTCTCCGTCTGAAGACGCCGTGCGGTCCTCGCCCTGCGGCGCCCCGCCGCGGCCGGCGGACTCCGCCTCAGCCCCGCGCCGCCAGCCGCGCCTCGAGCCCCGCCCTCACCTGCGGCCACTCGCTGTCCAGGACGCTGTAGTACACGGTGTCGCGGGCCCGCCCGCCGGCGGTGATCATGTGGCGGCGCAGCACCCCCTCCTGCTTGGCTCCCAGCCGCAGGATGGCGGCGCGCGAGCGCCGGTTGAGCACGTCGGTCGTGAGCTCGACGCGCACGCAGCCCAGCCGCTCGAAAGCGTGTTCGAACATCAGCAGCTTGGCCTCGGTGTTGAGGGCCGTGCGGCGGAACTCGCGGCCGAGCCACGTCCAGCCGATCTCGACCCGCCGGTGGGCCGGCTCGGCGGCTCCGAAGCGCGTGCTGCCGGCCACCCGGCCGCCGGCGCGCTCCACGGTGGCGAAGGGCAGGGCCGCGCCGCTCGCCTGCGCGGCCAGCGCCGACTCGACGTAGCGGCGCATGTCGTCGCGGGTGCGCACCTGCACCAGCGTCCACCGCCAGAGTTCGTCTTCGAGGCCCACCGCGCAGAGCCCGTCGAGGTGGGCGAGCGAGAGGGGCTCGAGACGCACGCAGCGGCCCTCTAGGGTCACGGGCTCAAGGGTCCCGCGCCGCGTCCCGCTCACCGCCGCGCGGCCCTCAAGGCGCCCAGGCGGGCGGCGCCGCCGGCTCCTCGCCGCGCGACACCACCACCGCCGCCGCCAGGTCGCCGGTGACGTTGAGCGTGGTGCGGCACATGTCGAGGAGGCGGTCCACGCCGAGGATCATGCCGATGCCCTCGGCCGGCACGCCGACGATGCCGAGGATGGTGATCACCACCGGGATGGAGGCGGCCGGAACGCCGGCCGTGCCGATGCCCCCCAGGATGCAAATCAGCACCACCGTCACCTGCTGGGCGAAGCTCAACGGCACGCCGTAGAACTGGGCGAGGAAGAGCACGGTGACGCCCTCGAAGAGCGCCGTGCCGTTCTGGTTGGCCGCCGCGCCGACGGTGAGCACGAAGCGGCTGACGTGCGGCGGCAGCCGCAGGTTCTCCTCGGCCACCTTGAGCGCGGTGGGCAGGGTGGCGGTGCTCGAGGCGGTGGAGAAGGCGGTCAGCATGGCGTCCTGCACGTCGCGGAAGAAGCGCCGCGGGCTCATGCCGCCGAGCAGCGACACCGACAGCGAGTAGACGACGAACTGGTGGATGGCCAGGGCGCCCACCACCACCAGCACGTAGGTGCCCAGGTGGCGCAGGATGTCGTAGCCGAGGCGCGCGGTCAGCGTGAAGAGCAGCGCCGCCACCCCCAGGGGGGCCAGCGCCAGCACCCAGTCGGTGAGCTTGATCGACACCTCGTAGACGCCCTCGAGCATGCGCACCAGCCCGTCGGTGCGGTCGCGGGGCAGCACCCCCAGGCCCGCGCCGAAGAGCAGCGCGAAGACCATGAGCGGCAGCATCTGGCCCTCGGCCGCGGCGCGCACGGCGTTGTCGGGGATGAGGGTGACGATGAAGTCGGAGCCCGAGAGCTTCACCCCCGCCGCCGGGGCGGGGGCGCTGGCGGCCTGGGCGGTGAGCGTGGCGCGCAGCGCCGGGGGCAGTCCTTCGCCGGGGCGCACCAGGTTCACCAGGCCGACGCCGATGAGCACCGCGATGGTGGACACCACCACGGTGTAGGCCAGCGTCTTCAGGCCGATGCGCCCCAACCGGCGCACGTCGCCGAGGGCCGACACGCCGAGCACCAGCGCCGAGACGACCAGGGGGATGACCAGCATGAAGAGCAGCCGGAGGAAGATCCGGCCCGCCGGCTCGGTCACCCCGCCGACGAACGCGTCGAGCGAGGGCGAACCCGGGAACGCCAGGTGGCAGGCGGTGCCGGCGGCCGTGCCGACGGCCAGGCCGATGAGGATGCGGACGTGCAGGGGCCAGCGCACGGCGCGCAGTATCCCATGCCGCGCGGGCGCGGGGAAGCGCCGCGCGGG
>CAYLSO010000199.1:0-5235 GCA_964386525.1 uncultured bacterium | reverse complement strand
CTCGAGGTCGCGGTTGGTGGCGCAGATGACGCGGAAATCGACGCTGATGATGTTGTTGCCGCCGACCCGCGTGAACTGCTTGGTCTCCAGGACGCGCAGCAGGTCCATCTGCGTCTTCCGGTCGATGTTGCCGACCTCGTCGAGGAACAGCGTGCCGCCGTCGGCCAGCTCGAGCTTGCCCTTGCGCCGGTACTGGGCGCCGGTGAAGGCCCCCCGCTCGTGCCCGAACAGCTCGCTCTCCAGCACCCCCTCGGCCATGCCGCCGCAGTTGACGGTGACGATCGGGAAGTAGCGGCGCCCGCTGTTGGCGTGGATGGCGCGCGCCACCAGCTCCTTGCCGGTGCCGCTCTCGCCCCGGATCATCACCGTGGTGTCGGTCTTGGCCACCGTCTGCACCATCTCGAACACCTTGGCCATCTGCGGCGACTCGCCGATGATGGTGTCGGCCTTGGCGAACTCCGAGACCTGCTCCTTGAGCTGCTCGTTCTGGGTCGCCAGCTGGCGTTGCCGCAGCGCGTTCTGAACGATGTGCGAGAGGTGGTCGGGGTCCACCGGCTTGGTGACGTAGTCGAAGGCCCCCGCCTTGAGCGCCTGTACGGCGGTGTCGACGGTGGCGTAGGCGGTGATGAAGATGACCGTGGCGCCGGCGTCGATGGCGTTGATGCGGCCCTGCAGCTCCATGCCGTCCATGCCGGGCATCTTGATGTCGAGCAGCAGGATGTCCCAGCGGCGCTCCTGCATCTTGCGCAGCGCCTCGGCGGCGTTGGGGGCGGCGCCCACGAAGAAGCCGTCCTCCTGGAACCAGTGGGTCAGGGAGTCGCGGACGTTGGCCTCGTCGTCGACGATCAGGATCGCGGTCTGCGTCTTCATGCGGTTTCCTCTCGGCCGGACGCGGCGTCGCCGCGGGCCGTGGCCGCGGTGACCGCCGCCCCCGCCGCCGCGCGGCTGGGGCCGCGGTCGGCCGGCGGGAAGGTGATGGTGAAGGTGGTGCCCATCCCCAGCTGCGACTGCACCGAGATGGCGGCGCCGTGCCGCTCGACGATGCCGTAGACCACCGAGAGGCCGAGACCGACGCCCTTGCCCTCGCTCCGCTTGGTGGTGAAGAACGGCTCGAAGACGTGCGGCAGGTCCTCGGGCGCGATGCCGATGCCGGTGTCGGCCACGCTCAGCCGCACCTCGCCGGCGGCGGCGTCGCGCAGCGCCGTGACGGTCAGCGTGCCGCCGTCGGGCATCGCCTCGGTGGCGTTGACGAACAGCGCCACCAGCGCCTGCTGCAGCTGCCCGTCGTCGCCCACCACCGACAGGCCCGGAGGCTCGCAGCCGGACTCCAGCTTGACGTCGGCCATGGTCAGATGATGCGCCACGATGCCGTGGGCGCGGTCCACGACGTCGCCCAGCGCTACCAGGTGGAACTCGCCCACCTGCTTGCGGGAGAACAGCAGCAGGTTGTTGACGATGGCCCCGCAGCGCTGCGTCTCGGCGACGATCAGGTCGAGGTCCTTGAGCACCTTCTGCAGGAGCTCGCTGTTGTCGCCCTCGCGGCGGATGCGCTTGGCCTCGAGGCGCGCGTAGGTGAGGATGCCGGAGAGCGGGTTGTTGATCTCGTGCGCCACGGTGGCGGCCAGGGTGCCCAGCGAGGCCATCTTCTCCACCTGCAGGATCTGCTGGTGCATGCGCCGGATCTCGTCGCTCTTCTGGCGCACGCGCTCCTCCAGGCTCTCGGCCCAGCTGCGGTTCTCCTCCTGCGCGGCGCGCAGCGACTGCGTCATGGCGTTGAAGGAACGCGCCAGATCGCCGAGGTCGTCGTCGCCGGAGCGCACCGCGATCTCGTGCTCGAGGTTGCCGGCGCCGATCTGGCGGGTGCCCTCGCGCAGGGCGCGGATGGGGCGGCGCACGGTGGCGTTCAGGAAGGCGAAGGAGGCCAGCGCCACGACCAGGATGGCCGCCGCCGTCCCCCACACGATGCGCGTCGTGGCGGCGGCGATGACCGCGTCGATCGGCTTGAGCGACATGCGCACGTCGAGCACGCCGAGCACCGTGCGCCGGGCCGGCGACACGTGGCAGCCGGCGGCGGCGCACTCGGCGCTGTTGCGGATGGGGTTGATCACCCCCAGCACGCGGTAGCCCTCCCGGGTGCGGTAGATGCGCGAGCGGCCGGGGATGGGCAGCACGGTGAGCGGCCGGCCGCGGGCGTGGCAGCCGTAGCACGCCTCGGCGTTGAGGTTCACCAGGGTGTTGCGCTCGGCGGGGTCGGTGGAGAAGGTGATGACGCCGCTCTTGTTGTAGATGCGGATGCCCTCGACGCCCGGCTCGCGGCCGACGGTGCGGATGGACTGGTAGACGTCCTCCTTGCGGTTGAGCAGCATGCTGTAGCGCGTCGAGGATTCGATCACGTCGCTGACGCGGTGCGCCCCCTCGCGCGCCTGCGCCATCATCTGCTCATCGTAGAAGCGGATGGTCAGGTAGGCGTAGAGGACGAAGGAGAGCAGCAACAGGACGAGCGACCCGGCGATCACCCGGAAGCTGACGGTGCGGTGCCACTGCATGGCGGCCTCCCGACTCCGGCGCGCCGGGCCATGCCCGGCCGCTCTCCTAGCGGTAGCCGAACACCACGGCGATCACGATCAGCCCGACGAGCAGGATGCCGATGGTGAGCGCCGCCGTGCCGAAGATCCGCCAGGCGCGCAGCGCGTGCGGCGACGGCGGAGCCACCAGGTTGCGCTCCAGCTCGCCGCTCTGCACCAGCTCCTCGTACTCGCGCGGGCGGTCCTTCTTGAACTCGTCGAGCGGCACGCCGCCGGTGAAGATCACCGTGTCCATGGGGAACTTCTCGGGGCGGAAGTGCGTGTTGAAGAAGTGCACGGTGAAGATGAAGGCCACCGCCAGCAGCGCTTCGTCGCTGTGGATGATGGTCGCGATGTTGATCGACCAGCCGGGCAGTAGGCGCGTGAACAGCGTCGGGAACCACAGCACCAGGCCGGTGCTGCCGATCACCGCCACGCCCCAGAAGACGGCGAAGTAGTCGAACTTCTCCCAGTAGGTCCAGCGGCCGTATCCGGGGCGCGGGCCGCGGCCCAGGAACCACTTGGTCGACTGCCAGAACTCGCGCAGGTCGGTGCGCGAGAACATCATGCCGTTGCGGCCGAGGATGAACTCCCGCCAGGACTGGCGCGCCGCCGACTTGCGGCGCAGCAGGTCCCAGATGTGGATGCCGAAGTAGGCGAAGGTGAGCACGGCGCAGACGCGGTGGATGAAGCCAGCCGCCTCGAAGCCGCCCATCAGCCGCGACAGCCAGTACGCCCAGGCGCTGTACGAGAACTTCAGGGTCATGCCGGTGACCGCCAGGCCCAGGAAGCTGACGATGACCATGATGTGCAGGACGCTGTAGAGGCGCGGGAAGCGGCGGTAGTGGAACGCCGACTCGCGCGCGTGCTCGCGCTTCAGCTCGGCGCGGTAGCGCAGCGAGCGGGGCAGCCAGGCCAGCGTGTGCAGCCCGGCCACGAAGAGCGTGCCGATCAACAGCGCGGTCATCCCCCAGAAGGCGAAGAACAGCCCCGGGTACTTGCGCGGCTCGTGGTGGGTGGCGTGCGTCAGGTAGCCGGCGAAGCGCCGGTTCGACCCGGGGTGGCAGCGCCCGCAGGTCTTGACGATGTTCTGGCGCGACAGGTGCGACTTGGGGCTCCACACCGGCAGGATGTCGTGCGCCCCGTGGCAGTCGTGGCACTTGGCGGTGGCGGCGCCGCGCAGGTTCGAGACCTTGCCGTGGTAGGTCTCGAAGTACGACTTCGACAGCTCGCCGTGGCAGCGCCCGCACTGGTCCATGACCGTGAAGCGGAAGTCCTCCCTGTCCACCCGCCGGATGGTGTGCGAGGAGTGGCAGTCGGCGCAGGTCGGCAGCGGCTCCTTCGACCGGGAGACGGTCGGCGAGTGGATGCTGTTGACGAACAGGTCGTAGATGCCGCGGTGGCACTGGGCGCAGGTGGCCGCCACGTTGACGCGGTGGACGCTCGAGCGCGGGTCGGCCTGCGGCAGCTCGCCGTGCGCCGTGTGGCAGTCCACGCAGGTGGCGGTGACGGTGAGGCCGCTCTCCAGGAGTCCCTTGCCGTGGATGCTCTCGACGTAGCTTTCGACGATCTGGCGCTCGGGGTCAGATGAGCGAACCGCCGCCTTCTCCCCGTGGCGGTGACACCCGCCGCACAGGATCGGGATGTTCTGCGAGTAGGTCGGCGAGTCGGTCTGCGCCCGCCCACGGATGCCGTGCGTGCCGTGGCACTCGCCGCAGGTGGGCGCGTCGGGGCTGCCCTGGGCGGCCAGCTGGCCGTGCGTGCTCGCCTGGTAGGTGGCCACCACCTCGGCGTGGCAGATCGAGCAGTCCACCTTCCCGGTCATGGTGCGGCAGGGCCGCACCTCGGAGGGCGAGCCGTTGGTGTGGCACTGCACGCACGCGATCTTGGCGTGCCGCGAGCCCGCCGCCTGGGCGGCGTCGACGTGCAGGGGGCGGCCGTCGGTGCTGGCCTTGACTCCCGGCTGGGCGTGGCAGGAGAGGCAGTCGCGGTCGGCCATGCCCTGCGTGTAGAAGACGCGCCGGGCGCGGTGCGGCGAGTGGCACTCGACGCATACCGGGATGGCCTCAGGCGACTTCTCCCACAGCTCGCCGCGGATCACCTTGCGGTGCACGGCCTCGATGCGGGCGTGGCACTGCGTGCACGTCTTGGCGACGTTCTGCTGGGCGATGCTCGAGCGCGGGTCGGTGTGCGGCAGGATGTGGTGGGCCGTGTGGCAGCTGGTGCAGACGGCCGTGGTCAGCAGGCCCTTCTTGTAAAGCCCCTCGCCGTGGATGGACTCGGAGTAGTTCTGCAGGATGCTGTCCTGCGGGATGTGGTAGATGATCTGGACCGGCGACCCCTCGTGGTGGCAGCGCCCGCAGAGCAGCGGCACGTTGACGGTGTTGGTGGGGGCGCGGAAGTCCTTGGGCCGCAGGATCTCGTGCGCGCCGTGGCAGGTCTTGCAGCCGGGCGCCAGTTTCTCGCCGCGCGCCGCGGCGCGGCCGTGCAAGCTCTCGACGAACTGGTTCTCCTGGTCGCTGTGGCAGTTGCCGCAGGCCACCGGCTTGAGCTTGGCGACGTGCGGCATCTCTCGGCCCGCCAGGTCGGCGTGGCAGGAGGTGCAGTCCAGCTCGGCGTGCGGGGAGGCGCGCAGCGCGGCGGCGTTGTACGGCGGCGGCGCGCCGCCGCC
>CAYLSO010000198.1:0-1585 GCA_964386525.1 uncultured bacterium | reverse complement strand
TACGCCGACTACGGGGTCAAGAGCGCACGGCAGTTGGCCCTGCTGCTCGAGCAGGCGTGGTGAGGCCGAAGGGCAGCCGGGTGAGGTCAGGGACCCCTCAGCACCTCTGTCAGGAGTTCGCCCGCGGCGTGCCGTTCACCTTTGGTGTCAACCGCGTGTCCTGGGTCGAACGCGGAGATGCCTGAACCACGCTGCGGGCGCTACGGGCTAGGCCGTCTCGCTGTGTTCGCCGACGAGACGACCGATCTCGTACTGCATAGCGGCCACGGTCCTCATGACTGCCTGCAGGTCATCCCAGGCACCAAACCCGCCCCCGACGTACAACTCACGCGCCGATGCGAGTGGAGGGCTGAGCTCGGGCGCCAGTCGGTCTATCGCCCACTCAGCCGCGTCAGTCTTCGACAAGATGCGACCGGTCGCCACGGTTACCCACACACGCGCAAACGTGAGGATGACGTTCCGGGTGTCTTCCTCCAGGTTTTCGAGGAGTGCCGGCAGTTCATCAGTCATTGCCCTTCTGAGATCGCCAGGGGGAACTGGATCGAGGAGTTCTCGCGGAGGCGGACCTTCTAGGGCCCTCCCCGAGTCGCGCACCATGGTCACTACGACAGCGAGGTCGGGAGATGCCGATGCTGCGAGACCCAGATCGTCCGCAAGGAACTGTTCGCGGAGCCATTCACCATATTGAAGATCCATGTGTGGTGGGTACCTCCACGGCCGGAGGTCGCTTTGCGCCACGACCGTCACCTCGAGTGGCCGCCAAGCAGGCGGACGCGTTGCTCCTCCCGACATCGGCATCAGCCGATCGACCACCCCGCGCTTCTCGTCACGAGTGAGCCGTCGGCTTGTTACGACGAAGATGTCGAGGTCGCTGTCGGGCTTCAGACCGCCAGCCACCGCTGATCCGTAGAGGTAGATTCCGAGAGTATCTGCGACCGGGACGGACGCTCGCACCGCTTCGACGGCCGCAGCGATCTGGTCGTCGACGGGATCGGACATGCCGGTGATCCTAGGAATCGACGGCCTCCGTGCCCTCTCCGGACATGCCCGGTGTGCTGACATGTTCATGAGTCGCGTTGGTAGCCCCTCAGCACCCCGTGCCTCCCCGTAGCCCGAAACACAGCGTTCACCGTCCGGCAACCACCGGGTAACTCCCGCCGGGTACCAATATCGGGTTGCCTCGACCCGGAGGAGATATGGCCACGCCCGCTGACGTGCTCAAAATGGTCAAAGACGGCGGTTTCGAGTTCGTCGATCTGCGCTTCTGCGACCTGCCCGGCCAGGTGCAGCACGTCACCCTGCCCGCCTCCCGCCTCGACGCCGAGAGCCTCGAGGAGGGCTTCGGTTTCGACGGCTCGTCGATCCGGGGCTTCCAGCAGATCCAGGAGTCGGACATGGTGCTGGTGCCCGACCCCGACACCGCGGTGGCCGACCCGTTTCGTGATGCCCCGACCCTGATCCTCTACTGCTTCGTGAAGGATCCGCTGACCCGCCAGCCCTACGACAAGGATCCCCGCTACGTGGCCAAGAAGGCGGAGGCCTACCTGGCGGGGAGCGGCATCGCGGACGTCTCCTACTTCGGACC
>CAYLSO010000197.1:0-15978 GCA_964386525.1 uncultured bacterium | reverse complement strand
CGGTCTCCGCGTCGCGGATCTCGCCGATCATGATGACGTCGGGGTCCTGGCGCAGGATGGCGCGCAGCACCGAGGCGAAGGTCTTCTTGGCCTTCTCGTCGACCTGCACCTGGTTGATGCCCGCCACCTGGTTCTCGATCGGGTCCTCGACGGTGACGATGTTCGAGGTCTCGGAGTAGATGTGGCGCAGGAACGAGTACAGGGTGGTGGACTTGCCCGACCCGGTCGGCCCGGTCACCAGCAGGATGCCCTGCGGCCGCGCGATGAGGCGGCGGATGCGGTCGAGGTCGTCGGCCTGCATGCCGAGCGTCTGGATGTCGGCCGGCTTGCGGTACTGGTCGACGATGCGGATCACGACCTTCTCGCCGTAGGTCACCGGCAGGGTGGAGATGCGCAGCTCGATGGGGCGCTGCGCGATCTCGACCTTGAAGTGGCCGTCCTGGGGCTGGCGCTTCTCGGCGATGTCCAGGTTGGCGAGCACCTTGATGCGCGAGACGATGGCGGCCTGCGACCACTTGGGCAGCCGCGCCATCTCCTGCAGCAGGCCGTCGATGCGGAAGCGCAGGATGATCTCGCGCTCCTGGGGCTCGATGTGGATGTCGCTGGCGCGCTCGTTGACCGCCTTGGTCAGCACCCAGTTGGTCAGCCGCACGATGGGGCGGCCGTTCGACTCCTTGATCAGCTCGTCGATGGCCTCGGGCTCGCCGGGCGCCTCGACGCGCTTGATCTCGGTGATCTCCTCGTCGGAGGTGATGCGGTCGAGCACCTCGTTCATCGAGGTGTCGAGGTGGTAGTAGTGGGTGATGGCCTCGGCGATCTCGGAGGCAGGGGCGAGCACGGGGCGGACGAAGTAGCCGCTGAAGAAGCGGATGTCCTCGATGGCCCCCGCGTTGAGCGGATCGGCCATGGCCACGACCAGGGCCGAGGTGCGGCCGCCACGCTGGCCCTCGACGGCCAGCGGCAGGGCGACGTGGCGGCTGGCCAGCTCCTCGCTGACCAGCGACAGCACGTGCTCGTCCACCTCCATGCCCTCGAGGCGGACGACCGGCAGCCCGAGCTGCTCCTGCAACACCTCGCAGATCCCGTGCTCGGTGGCCCAGCCGCGCCGGACCAGGACCTGGCCGACGAGCTCGCCGGTGGTCTTCTGCTCGGCCAGCGCCTCTTCGAGCTGGGCTTCGGTCACGACGTTGGCGGCCAGCAGCAGGTCGCCGATCTTGCGTCGCTCGCGGGGCATGGTGCTCCCTTCCCTGTCTCGTTCCGCCGGGGACGCCGGGGCGGCTCCGTCCGACCCGGCCAGGCAGCGGCGGCGGAATCCCCAGCGTGGCTCCAGCACGAGCCGTGCCGCCGGCAGTCCCGCCGCCGGCAAGGCGCGCCGCCCGCGACCGCGGGCGCGGCGTTGCAGAAGGCGGACCCGCTCCCCCGGGGGATTGCGTCCTGCACGGGGGGATCTCCCGGCGGCCCCGGTGGGGAGGGCGCGCCGGCGCCGGCCGGGCACGCCGCGAAGCGGGCGCTGGCCGCCGCTACGGTCATCGGCTATCCTCCGCTGGAATCCAGGATTTCCTCAGGGAAGGAGGCCCCTTGGCGGACCCCGTCACGGCCCCGGGCCCGGGGCCGGAAGCACGCCGGCCGGCGGACCCCGAAACGCCCGTCTGCGCGTGGGTGGAAGGCGACACCCCCGACCGCTGCCGCTTCCGGCAGAGCACGTCGTTCCTCTCCGACGTGCTCGGCCTCGACGCGCTGCTCAACGCCTGCACCGCCTTCGTCCACCGTCAGGTGCGCGCCGCGCAGGTCCGCTTCTGGCTCTATCGCATGGGCGGCCGCTACCTGGTTCGGCGCGAGTACGCGCCGACCTTCACCGAGGGCTACCGCGAGCTGCGCCGGCCGCCGGGCGTGGGCCTGGTCGGCCGTTGCGCGCTCGACCAGCGCACCTGGCGGGTCGGCCCCTCGCGCGCCGACGAGCAGTGGCGCGACGAGGAGCCGCCGTGGCAGTCGGCACTGGCCGTGCCGCTGGTGCGCCGCGGCCAGGTGCTCGGCGTCATCGAGTGCCGCGACAAGGCCGACGGCGAGGCGTTCACGGCGGAGGACGCGCGCCGGCTCGAGTCGGTGGCCGGCGAGTTCTCGGCGGCCATCGAGAACGCCCAGCTCTACTTCGACATCCGGCGCCGGGCCGCCGAGCGCGCCGTGTTGCTGCGCGTGGCCCGCGCCCTGTCGCAGCCGCTCACCCTGAGCGACACCCTCGAGGCCATCCTCGACGGGCTGCGCCGCCTGGTGAGCTACGACGCGGCCGCCATCTACCTGCTCTCCGCCGACGGGCTCAAGGTGCAGGCAGAGGCGAGCCGCGGCTACCCGCCGGGCGACAAGCAGGCCGCCGAGCTGCTGAGCGGCCAGGGCATCGTCAACTGGGTGGCGCGCACCGGCGAGAGCGTCATCGTGCCCGACACCTCCACCGACAAGCGCTACCTGGCGGCCCGACCCACAACGCGCTCGGAGATGGCCTGCCCGCTGATCGCCGGCGGCAAGGTGCTCGGCGTCTTCAACCTCGAGAGCGACCGGGGGGACACCTACAGCGAGGGCCACCTGGAGGTGCTGCTGGCCTTCGCCAGCCAGGCGGCCGCCACCATCGAGCGCGCGCGCCTGCTCGACGAGGCCATGGAGCGCCGCCACCTCGAGCGCGAGCTGGCCATCGCGCGCCAGATCCAGACCTCGTTCCTGCCCAAGGCCGACCCGCAGATCGCCGGCTACGACGTCTCGGGCGTCAACATGCCCTACTCCGAGGTGGGGGGCGACTACTTCGACTTCATCCCGATCATCGAGAACCAGACGGGCATCGCCATCAGCGACGTCTCGGGCAAGGGCATCCCGGCCGCCCTGCTCATGGCCGCCTACCGGGCCAGCCTGCTGGCGGAGATCCGCAACGAGTTCGCGATGCGGACCATCTTCGCCAAGGTCAACCTGCTGCTGTATGAGAGCACCGACCGCGGCAAGTTCGTCACCGCCTTCTACGCGGTGCTCGACTCGAAGAGCCACGTGCTGACCTTCTCCAACGCCGGTCACGACCCGCCCATCCTGCTGCGCGCCGACGGCAGCGCCGAGTTCCTCCGCGAGGGCGGCCTGCCGATGGGCATCCTGCCCACCTCGCAGTACGAGGAGCGGCGCACCGGGGTGGGACCCGGCGACGTGCTGCTGCTCTACACCGACGGGGTGAGCGAGGCGACCAACGCCGCCGGCGAGCAGTTCGGGCCGGCGCGCATCGAGGCGCTGGTGCGCGAGCTGAGGGGGGCGGCCGCCCGGGAGATCGTGCGGGGGGTCGTGGCCCAAGTGAGCGAGTTCGTGGGCGGGGCCGACGCCCTGCACGACGACCTCACGGTGGTGTGCGTGAAGCGGCTGCCGGCGGGGAGCTGACCGCGGCGGCGAACGGCCCAGGGCGGCGGCCCGGCTGGGCGGCGCCGGCGCGGGGCGCGGCGATTCGCCTTGCCGGAGCGCGGTTTTGGCCGTAGTCTGCGAGCCGAAGTTCCATTCCCGAGGACACGCGAGGACGCCTTGGACCTACAGCAGCTCGGGCAGGTGCTGCTCTTCCTGCCGATCTTCCTCTTTTCGGTGATCATCCACGAGATCTCCCACGGCCTCGTGGCGCTGTGGCACGGGGACCCGACCGCCAAGTTCGCCGGCCGGTTGACCCTGAACCCGATCCCGCACCTCGACCCCCTGGGCAGCATCCTGCTGCCGGGGATGCTGCTGCTCACCGGCTCGCGTTTCCTGTTCGGTTGGGCCAAGCCGGTCCCGGTCAACGAGAACAACCTGCGCCACCCGCGCAACGACGGCTTCAAGGTGGCGGCCGCGGGCCCGCTCTCGAACATCCTGCTGGCCTACGCCTGCGCGCTCCTGCTGTCGTTGGGCATGCGCGTCTTCCCGAACCTGCCGGAGGCGGCCGTGGTGCTGCTGGGCACCGCGATCGGCATCAACTGCCTGCTGGCGGTCTTCAACCTGCTGCCCATCCCGCCGCTCGACGGCCACTGGCTCCTGATGCGCTTCCTGCCACCGCGCCTGGCCATGGCCTACCGGCGGGTCGGGTTCCTGGGGGTGGCGGTCATCTTCCTGCTGTTCCTGATCCCCAGCGTGCAGCACGTGTTGGTGCGCGTGCCGGTGAACTTCCTCGCCACGCTGCTGCTGGGGGCGGCGGGCGTGCCCGGGGGCTGGTCGTGAGCGCGGGGCCGCCGGCCGGCGCGCGCCGGCGCGGCCGCATCCTCTCCGGCATGCGCCCCACCGGGCGCATGCACCTGGGCAACTACGTCGGCGCCCTGGAGAACTGGGTCCAGCTCCAGGACGAGTTCGAGTCGTTCTTCATGGTGGCCGACTGGCACGTGCTGACCACGGCCCCCGACAAGGCCAGGGACATCCGCCAGAACGTCTACGACATGGTGCTCGACTGGCTGGCCGCCGGCCTCGCGCCCGAGCGCAGCCCCATCTTCGTGCAGTCGCACGTCAAGGAGCACGCCGAGCTGCACCTGCTCTTCTCGATGCTGGTCACCAAGGCGCGCCTGGAGCGCAATCCGACGCTCAAGGAGCAGGTGCGCGATCTCGGCATGGAGGAGAGCCTGGTGGGCTACGGCCACCTCGGCTACCCGGTGCTGCAGGCGGCCGACATCCTCCTCTACAAGGGGGACGTCGTGCCGGTGGGCGAGGACCAGGTGCCGCACGTCGAGCTGACCCGCGAGATCGCCCGGCGCTTCAACTTCCTGTACGCGACCGAGGAGCGGCCGGTGTTCCCGGAACCGGAGGCGCGGCTCACCGCCTTCGCGCGGTTGCGCGGCCTCGACAGCGCCCGCATGTCCAAGACGGTGGGCAACACGGTGTGGATCGGTGAGGGGCCGGAGACCATCGGCAAGCTCGTGCGCACGGCATACACCGACCCCAAGAAGATCCGCCTGGCCGACCCCGGCCGGCCCGAGGCCGATCCGTCGGACAATCACCCCGGCTGTGTCGTCCACGAGTACCACCGCAAGTTCAATCCCGCCGAGGCGGACGACGTCGCGGCGCGCTGCTGCGCCGGGCAGCTCGGCTGCGTGGCCGACAAGCAGCACCTGAGCGAGGTGCTGGCCGCCTACCTGGCGCCCATCCGCGAGCGCCGCGCCGAGATCTCCCGCGACGCCGACCGCGTCTGGGACGTCATCGCCGACGGCGACCGCCGGGCGCGCGCCGTGGCCGAGGCGACCATGGCCGAGGTGCGCGCCGCCATGGGGCTCGGGTAGGGTGTGGCGATGAGCCTGCTGCCGCCCGGCCGGCCGGGGATGGACTTCAAGCTCGAGAAGTTCGAGGGCCCGCTCGACCTCCTGCTGCACCTCATCAAGCGCGACGAGATCGACATCTACGACATCCCCATCGCGCACATCACGCAGCAGTTCCTCCACTACCTCGAGATCCTACGCCTGCTCGACCTCGAGGTGTCGGGCGAGTTCCTGGTGATGGCCGCCACGCTGATGCGCATCAAGGCGCGCATGCTGCTGCCGGTGCCGGAGCCGGGCGAGGAGGAGGAGGGCGACCCGCGCGAGGAGCTGGTGCAGCGGCTGCTCGAGTACCGCCAGTACAAGGAGGCGGCCGGCACCCTGCGCGAGCGCGAGGAGCAGCGCCGCCTGCTCTTCGCGCGCGGCATGACGCCGGAGGAGGAGGATGCCGGGCCCCTGCCGCTGGCGCCGGTCAACCTCTTCGCGCTGCTCGACGCGCTCGACCGCGTGCTGGCGCGCCTGCCGGAGCGCAACGTCCTCGAGATGTCGGGCGAGGCCTACGACATCGAGGACAAGATGGCGCTCCTGGTGACGCGGGCGCGGCGCGCCGGGCGGCTGTCGTTCACGTTGCTGCTCGAGGAGTGCAAGAGCCGCCTCGAGGTCATCGTGACCTTCCTGGCGCTGCTCGAGCTGCTCAAGATGGGGCGGCTGCTGGTGGAACAGGCGGGACCGTTCGGGGACATCTGGGTGGAATCGCGGCCGGAGCCGGTGGGTGGGGAGCCGGACGCCACGGGCGTGGCGCCGGAGGCGGCGGTCGGGCCGGAGGCCGGGCCGCCCGCCGGACCCGGGGAAGGGAGCGAACGTGGCCGGGAGTGAGCTGCGCGCCATCGTCGAGGCGCTGCTCTTCGCCTCGGACAGCCCGCTGTCGCTGTCGCTGCTGGCCGAGGCGACGGGCGCCGATCCGCTGGAGGTCGCCCAGGCGGCCGACGAGTTGCGTGACGAGTACGACGCGGCCGGCCACGGCGTGCAGGTCAGCGAGATGGCCGGCGGCTATCTCATCACGACCCGCGAGCCGATGGCGCCGTGGATCCGCAAGCTCCTGCAGGGCAAGCGCAAGGCGCGGCTGTCGCGGGCCGCGCTCGAGACCCTCGCCATCATCGTCTACAAGCAGCCGGTGACGCGGCCCGAGATCGAGTCGATCCGCGGGGTCGACTCGGGCAGCGCGCTCACCACGCTGCTGGAGCGCGACCTCATCACCATCCGCGGCCGCTCGGACGTGGTCGGAAGGCCGTTGCTCTACGGCAGCACGGCGGAGTTCCTCTCGTACTTCGGCCTGCGCGAGCTGAGCGAGCTGCCGCGGCCCGAGGAGCTCAAGGCCATCCTGCAGGCGCGCGAGGCGGAGGCCGAGGCCGATCTGTTCGCCGGCGTGCCGGAGCGGCTGCCGGCGGGCGGGCCGGCGCTGCCGGAGCCGGCGGCGGCGGGGGCCCCAGCGGCGGGGGACGGCGCTGCCGCTCCTGCCGAACCCGAGCCCGCGCCGGCGGGCGACGAGGGCCCCGCGGCCGCGTCGTGAGCCCGCAGCTACGGCTCAACAAGCTGCTCGCCGACCGCGGCGTGGCGGCGCGGCGCAAGTGCGACGGGCTGATCGCCGACGGCCAGGTGAAGGTGGACGGTGAGGTCGTGCAGGAGCCGGGGGCGCGCGTCGATCCCGAGCTCCAGAAGGTGACGGTGGGCGGCCGGCCGCTGCCCGAGCTGGAGCCGCGCGTCTACTACGCCCTGCACAAGCCGGTCGGTGTGCTCACCACGCTCTCCGATCCCGCCGGCCGGCGCACGGTGCGCGAGTTCCTGCCGGCCCGCGGGCCGCGCGTCTTCCCGGTGGGCCGCCTCGACGGCGACACCAGCGGGCTCCTGCTGGTGACCAGCGACGGGGCGCTCGCGCACCGCCTCATGCACCCGCGCTACGAGATCCCCAAGACCTACTGGCTCTCACTCGCCTCCCCGCCCACGCCGCGCCAGCTGGCCCAGCTCGGCCTGGGTGTCGAGTTCGCGCCCGGCGAGACGAGCCGCTCGGCCCAGGTCGAGGTGGTGAAGCGGATGGGCGAGGGGACGGTGGTCTCGCTCACGCTCTGCGAGGGGCGCAACCGGCAGGTGCGCCGCATGTGCGAGGCGGTCGGCGTCGAGCTCCTGGCCCTCGAGCGCGTGCGCGTCGGGCCGGTCGAGCTCGGCGATCAGCCCGCGGGCAAGCTGCGGCGGCTGACGCGCGAGGAGGTGGCCGCGCTGCGCCGCGCCGTGGCTGGGCCGCCGCCGCCGCCCCCGTCGCGCGGGCGGGTCACGCCCGGGCCGCGGCGCTGCTTCCCGCGCCCGGGCTGAGCCCGCGACGCGGGCGGCGTGCATTTCGCACGGCCGCGCCGCGCCGCCGCGCCGGCGGGCGACATTTCCGCCGCCGCGCGTCCGATCCCGCTGGCCGCCGCACTCCCCGCCTTGCTAAGCTCTAGGTGCGCGACCCGGCCGTCGCGCAGCGTCGGCCCATCGGATGCGGCCAGGAGCCGCTTCCCCGAGGCGGCTCCGGTTCCGGACCCCGGAGTGCAGGAGACCGCCACCGATGGGCCAGCTCCGCTCGCGCTTCCTCCTCGCCGGCAGCGTCGTCGCTCTCGTCCTCGCGCTCACGGGAGAGCGGCCGCCCACCGATCCGCGCTTCGCGTCTCCGGCCCTGACCGTGCGCGCCTTCTGGCGCGCCGTGCTCGAGGCGTCGCCCGGCGGGGCCCTGGAGTGCTTCGTGGGGACGGGCGCGGGCCCCGACGCCGACCGGTTGCTGCGCATCCCGGCGCTGGCCGAGATGGAGCTGCGCGCCGTGCGCGTGCAGCCGCTGGGAACCGGGCGCGCGCTCGTGCAGTACCAGGTGCACTACCGGGCGCGCGGGTCGCGGCGCCCGGGGGCCTTCGCAGCGGCGGACGAGGTGGTGCGCGTGCGCGGCCAGTGGCGCATCCTGCGCCCCGTGCAACCGGAGGCGGGGCAAGCCCGCCCGCAGTTGCCGCCGCGGCCCCAGGTGCAGGTCCGGCCGGGGCCGGAATTCACCTAGCCCTCACCTGCTGACGCCGCGCGAGTCGCGCCGGGCCGGGGAGCGGGCCGGGCGCGATCCTGCCGGGCGACGTTGACCCCGCCGGGGTGCCTTGCTAGGCTCGCACTCGTCTGGCGCCCTCGCGGTCCCGTTCCGGCCGCCCACCGTCTTAGGGAGTGAGCTCATGCCGGTTTCCGCTCTACCCGTGGCCGCCGCCTCCCCGCGAATCCGCCCCGTCCGTTCCCTGCCGCAGGCCGCCCGCGGCGTGGCCGTGCTCGGCTTCGCGCTGGCCGTCGTGGCCGCTGCCGCCACGCCGTCGCCGGCGGTCGACAAGTACGCCGGCGCCTTCCTGCACGTCGGCGCGGGGGCGCGCGCCGTGGGGATGGGAGGGGCGTTCGCGGCCCTGGCCGACGACGCCTCGGCGGCCTACTGGAACCCCGCCGGGCTCACGCAGCTGGCTCTCCGCCAGGTCCTCTACCAGCACTCCGAGCAGTTCGGAGGGGCCGTGAACTACGACTACGGCGCGCTGGCGTGGCCGCTGGCCGACAGCACCCAGGCCCTGCGCCAGGCGGTGGCCGTATCGCTGGTGCGCCTGGGGGTGGGGGACATTGCCGTCACGCCCGATCCGGACGGCCTGCGGCCCGGCGTGGACTTCGAGGACGGCGACGGCGATCCCTCGACCAACCTGCCCACCGAGAACAACGGCCGCTGGGACGCGGGCGAGCGGCTGTACCTCGACGCCTCGAGCTTCGACATGAAGAGCGCGAACGACTGGGCGCTCTTCCTCTCGTACGCCCGCCCGTTCGGCGGCCGGCTGAGCGCCGGCGCCTCGCTCAAGGCCGTCTACCGCACGCTGCCGGGCTACGGCGCGGGGCACTCGGCGTGGGGCGCCGGCCTGGACGCCGGCCTCACCTACGCGGTGCGCCCCGAACTGCAGCTCGCCTTCGTGGCGCACGACCTCACCACCACCTACATGTCGTGGGACACCGGCACCCGCGAGCACGTCAGCCCGAGCTTCGACCTGGGCGGCCGCTACAGCGCCCGCCTGGCGGCCAAGCACGCGCTGACCCTGGCGGCCCACATGCCGTTCAACTTCGACGGCTACACGCCCGACCAGTACTTCGGCATCGCCGCCGACCTCGGCGCCGACGGCGAGCCGCGCACCGGCTTCTCGGGCACCATCAACGCCGGCGTCGAGTACTGGTACGACGAGCTGTTCGCCCTGCGCACCGGCATGATGGGGCGCGATCTCACCTTCGGCGCCGGGGTGCGCTACAAGAAGATCGGCGCCGACTACGCGGCGGTGTTCAACCGCGTCTTCGGGACCGACGTGCCGGGCTTCTCGGGGAACAGCAATCTCGACGTCACCCACCGGGTCTCCGGCTCGTACAACTTCTAGGCGTCCGCCGCCGTGCCGGGGGCCGGTGGCCCGGCCCGCGCCGATCGGAGAGCACGGATGCGAGAAACCATGGCCGTCTTCCTCGCCGGGGGGCGGGGCCGCGGGCTGGGGGTGCTGAGCGAGCATCGCGCCACCGCGGCGCTGCCGTTCGCGGGCAAGTACCGGCTGGTCGATTTCTCCCTCTCCAACTGCCACTACTCGGGCATCTGGCCGGTGGCTCTGCTCACGCAGCACGCGCCCACCTCGCTGCGCGAGCACGTGCACGGCGGCCGCGCCTGGGATCTCGACCGCGCCGAAGGCGGCATCCTCACGCTGCAGCCGTTCGCCCGGCGGGAGCGGGCGGCGTGGTACACCGGGGCGGCCGACGCGCTGCTGCGCAACCTCTCCACCTACGCCGACTCGGGCGCGCAGCGCCTGCTGGTCGGTTCCGCCGAGCACGTCTATCTGATGGACTACTCGGAGCTCCTGGCCTCGCACCTTGACGCGCGCTGCCCGGTGACCGCGGCGGTGACGCCGGCCCGCCCCGAGCAGGTGCGGCGCCGCCACATGGTGGAGGTGCGCGGCGATCGCGTGCAGCGCTTCGAGCACTACCCCGAGCGCACCGACCTGACCCTGGCAGCGATGGGCCTGTACGTCTTCGAGATGGAGTTCCTGCGCGCCGAGGCTGCGGACGGGCCGCGCCGCTCCCTGCGCGACCTCCTCGAGCCCGCCCTGGCGCGCGGCATCCCGGTGAACGCCTTCCGCTTCGGCGGCTTCTGGGAGGACGTGCGCGACCTCGAGACCTACTACCGGACCAGCATGGCGTTCCTGGCGCCCGAGCCGCCGCTGCTGCTCGGCGATCCGCAGTGGCCGGTGGAGACGCGCGGCGAGGAGCGGGCGCCGGCCGTCTTCGCCGAGGGCAGCCGTGCGCGCAGCAGCCTGATCGCCGGCGGCGCGGTGGTCGAGGGCGAAGTGGAGAACAGCATCCTCTTCGGCGGCGTCGTGGTGGAGCACGGAGCGCGGGTGAAGGATTCGATCCTGCTGCAGGACGCCCACATCGGGGCCGAAGCCGTGCTCGACCGCGCCATCCTGGACAAGCAGGTGGGGGTGGGGGAGGGCGCGGTGCTGGGCGACGGGCCGTTGCCGCCCCCGGGCGGCGGGACCGGATTGTGCGTGGTGGGCAAGGAGGCGCGCCTGCCCGCCGGCTACCGGCTGCCGCGCGGCGCGGCCGTGGGCGTCGGCGCCGACCTCACCAAGAGCGAGATCCTGCGCGAGTTCGCGGCGCGCCCCGCCGGGAAGCCGCGGCCATGAGCCAGGGCGGCTACGCCTTCCTGCTGGCCGGCGGCATCGGCGCGCGCCTGTGCCTGCTGTCCGAGAAGCGGGCCAAGCCGGCCGTGCCCTTCGGCGGCAAGTACCGCATCATCGACTTCGCGCTCTCCAACTGCGTCAACTCGGGGATCTTCGACGTCGGCATCCTGACGCAGTACCGCCCGACGTCGCTCAACCAACACATCGGCAACGGCCGCCCCTGGGACCTCGACCGCACGCGGGGCGGCGTGCAGCTCCTGCAGCCGTACCTCGGCTCGGTGGAGAACGACTGGTACCGGGGCACCGCCGACGCCATCTACCAGAACCTGATGCACGTGCGGCAGCGGCGGGTCGAGGACCTGCTCATCCTCTCCGGCGACCACATCTACAAGATGGATTACACGGCCATGCAGGACTTCCACAGCGACCGCCGTGCTGCGCTGACGCTGGCCGTGACCCAGGTGCCGGAAGCGGACGCCAGCCAGTTCGGCATCCTCGAGCTCGATGCGCGCGGCCGCGTGGTGTCGTTCGAGGAGAAACCGGTCAAGCCGCGCTCGCGCTTCGCGTCGATGGGCGTGTACCTGTTCCGGCGCGACCTCCTGTGGAAGGCGCTGGAGGAGGACGCGGCGCGCAGCGACTCGTCGCACGATTTCGGCAAGGACGTCATCCCGCGGCTCCTGTCCGACGGTGCCGACGTCTTCGGCTACCCCTTCCCGCACTACTGGCAGGACGTGGGGACGGTGGACGCCTACTACCAGGCCAACATGGACCTGCTCGAGGAGCGGCCGTCGGTGGACCTGGCCGACCCGTCCTGGGTGATCCACACCGCGATCCTGGACCTGCCGCCGGTGCGGCTGGGCCCGAGTGCGGCCGTGGAGCGCTCGCTGGTCGCCAACGGGGCGCGGGTCGAGGGGCGCGTCGTGCGGTCGGTGCTCTTCCCGGGCGCGGTGGTGGAGCGCGACGCCGAGGTCGTCGATTCGATCCTCATGAACGGCACGCGCGTGCGCCCCGGCGCGCGCGTCGAGCGCGCCATCCTGGACAAGCAGGTATGGGTCGGAGCGGGTGCCCAGATCGTCGGCGGCGCCGGGCCGCCCAACGAGGTCTGCCCCGAGCACTTGGCGAGCGGCCTGGTGATCATCGGCAAAGGGGCGGCCTTGCCGGACGGCATCGAGGTGGGTCCGAACGTGCGCATCGATCCGGGGACGCGCCCGGAGGACTTCCCGGCCCACGTGGGAGCCGGCAAGGTGGTGTGGAACGCCCGCGAGCCGGAAGGGGCGCACAGCCACGGCTACCCCGGGCCCGAGCAGGCGGCGATCCGGGACTGAGGGTCAGCGCGGGCGGTGACGCAAGTCGCCGGAAAACGCAGAGGAGGGCGCGCTGTCGCGCCCTCCTCTTGGTGTTGCCCGCCTGCCGCCGCCCGTTGCCGGCGGGGGCGCGGACTCAGCCGTCGCTGCCGTCCACCGGCACCTTGATCTTCGCCCCGGCGCGGATGTGCTGGCGCGGGCGCAGATCGTTGAGGGCCCGCAGCGTCTTCACGTCGGTGCCGTAGCGCTCGGCGAGCGCGCCCAGCGTGTCGCCGGGGCGCACGCGCACCGTCTTGGTCCCGCCGTAGACGGGCACGCCGCTCGGCTTGCCCGCCGAGACGCGCGGCTCACCGGGGACTGCGGCCTTCGCCGCCGGGCGCGGCGTGGAGTAGAGGGCGGTGGCGAGCCCCTCGCCGGTCGGCACGCGCAGCACCTGGCCGCGCTTGGGCCGGGCCCGGTTCGAGAGCCCGTTGGCGCGCGCCAGCTCGGCCTGGCTCACGCCGTAGCGGCGCGCGATGGTGGCCAGCGATTCCCCGCGCCCCACCCGGTGGCGGACGTAGGGCGGATCGGCCGGCGTCCTCACCTCGGGCAGCGAGAGGGAGCCGGACTCGAGATCGGACATCAGGCGGCCGCCGGTGCCCACCGGCACCCGCAGCGTGACCAGGCCGCCCGGGCCGTTGGGCGCGGCGTGGCGCAGCAGCGCCGGGTTGAGCAGGCGCAGCGTCTCGAGGCTGGCGCCGCAGGCCTCCGCGATGCTGCGCAGGTCCACCGGCCCGGGCAGCCGCACCGTGTCGAAGGCCAGCGGGGCCTCGCGCTCGACGGTGTCGAAGCCGTAGCGTGCCGGCTCGCGGGCGATGCTCAGACAGGCGAGGAACTGCGGCACGTACTCGCGGGTCTGCTTGGGCAGGTTGAGCTGCCAGAAGTCGTTCGTTCCCTGGCGCGAGATGGCGCGCACCACGGTGCCCTCGCCGGCGTTGTACCCGGCCAGGGCCAGCGGCCACGAGTCGAAGAGCGAGTACAGGTGCTTGAGGTAGCGGGCGGCCGCGTAGGTGGCGCGCTCGGGGTCCTTGCGCTCGTCGATCCAGCGGTCGATCTTGAGCCCGAAGAGCTTGGCCGTGCCGCGGATGAACTGCCACGGGCCGACGGCGTGCGACCGCGAGTGCGCGTTGGGGTTGAAACCGCTCTCCACGAAGACCAGGTGCACCAAGTCGGTGGGCAGACCCTCGCTCCTCAGGATCTCCTTCATCCAGTCCATGTACAGCCCGGAGCGCTTGAGCCACTTCTCGAAGGTGCCGCGCCCGCGTCCGGTGTAGAAGTCCACCCACTTCTGCACGCGGGTGTTCTTGGCCGGCTCGATCTCGGGGACCATGGCGGCGATGTCGAGCTCGACCGCCTCGGGCTGCGGGCCCGCGGGGTCTCCGGCGTCGGCGGCCGCCGCGTCGCGCTCCGGCTCGAGCTCGGGCGGCAGCGGCGGCCCGACCGTGATCAGGAGTTGCTTCTCCTTTTCGAGGCTGCGCGTGCAGGCGAGCCGCAGGCTGCCGACGCGCCGATGGAGGTCGCCGGCGGCGCGGCGCACGCTGGCGTCGCCGGCGTGCGTGAGGACGTAGTTGAGACAGCGGATCGCGCCGTCGAGCTCGGCCTGCGCCTGGGCGTACTCGCCGGCGCGATAGAAGGCGTGGGCGCGCTCGTAGCCGTCGCGGGCCTCGATGAACGACGAGGCCTCACCGGGGGCGGTGACGGCGGAGTCGGGGCCGGAGGGGGCTGCGGAGGCGTGGGCGGCCGCGCCGAGTCCGCTCAGGACGGAGACCAGCGCCAGGGCGGCCCACAGGGGGGGCGCCAGGCGGTGCCGTCCGGCGTGGCTGGGTGCAGTCGTCATGCACTCTCCTTCCAGGATTCCCGGGGTTCGGGTCCTCCGAGCGACGGGCCGGCGGAGGCGCGGTCTCCCAAGATTCAGGGCCATGCGCTGCGCTCGTGCGCAAGTGACGTATCCATCGGACCGTATCCACTCGGCTTGCGGTTTGCAAGGCGTCCATTGCCGGGGGCCGGGCGATCCGGCCGGGGCAGACGCGCCTGCAACGCCGAGCGCGCCCGGTTCCGGTGGAATGCAAGCCCCAGGCCAGCCCGGAGCCGAATCGGTGTTCGGCAGCCAAATGCTTTGAAAGGGAAGGAGTTGCAGCGAGCATGGCCGAACAGGGTGCGGAGAGGATGGAGGGTCTGCCAGGGCCTATGGCGCAGTCCGAGGCGGCAGGTCCGGGCACGTGGGGGAGCGACCCGCCCGGCGGCGCGAAAGTTTGCGCTCTCCGGCTGGATACGGTCCACCTCGTCCACACCGGCCTGGCCAAAGGCTGGGACCCGGATCTGGTCCGGGAGTACTTCCAGGAGGCGCCCCTGGAATTCCAGCCGCCCGAGGGGACGGAGGCGACCGCCGAGGGGGGGCAGGTGACCCCGACGGAGGTGCGGGGCTGGATCGAGGCCCTGCGCTACGGCCAGACCGAGATGTGGCCCGAGGCCGAGGAGCTGGGGAGCACGGTCTGCCTCGCGCGGGAGGATGCCCTCTGGGTCCTGACTCGCGGGGTGCACCGGGTAGCGATCCTTTGCGAGGCGGGGGAGCGCAAGGCGGAGGAGGTCCCTGCCCCCGACGCTTCGGCGCTCTGGCGTCTCGACCGCGGCGCGCGCTGGCGCATCGAGGTGTCGCTGCCCGACGGTCTCGCGGCCCTGTGGACGGCGCGCTGGCGGCCGGCGCCCGCGCTGGTGCCGGCGGTCCCGGCCCCCGAGCAGGGAACCGCGGACCCGGTTGTCCCGCCCGCCGCGCCGGGACCCGGCGACGCGCTGCCGGCCCCGGAGGATCCCGCGTCCGCCGCCCCGTCCGTGCTCCGGCGCTGGCGGCCCGCTCTGCCCGCCGCGCTGCGGCCCTATCGCCGGCAGCTGGGCCTGACGGGGATGGTCCTGGCAGGACTCGCCGCTCTCGTCCTGGCGTGGAGTGCGGTGCCGAAGCGGCCGGTCCTCGCCGCCTGGGAGCAGTTCTCGGACTTCTGCGCGGGCCGCTACCGTGTGCGCGTCACCACCGTGCCGCCGGGCGCCACCCTGCGGGTCGATGGCCAAGGGACGGCAGTGGTCACGCCGGGCTGGCTCCTGCTGCGCGAGGGTCGGCACAAGGTGGAGGCTTCGCTCGGAGAATACGGAGCGGCAGCGCTCGACGTGACGGGGAAGCGCGGCAGCCGCGGCGCGCAGCAGGCCGCCCTCCTCGGGCGGCTCAGCCTCGGATGCGCCGATCCCGGCGTCACCCTCTCCGCTTTCCTCGACGGGCAGCCGGCCGGCCGCCTGCCGGTGATCCTCGATTCCGTCGCGGCCGGGGTGCGACAGGTGTCGTTCCAGGGACGTGACGTGCGGCCGTGGACGGAGGAGGTCGGCGTGGTGGCCGGGCGCACCACGCAGGTCCTGGCGCGGCCCGAGAAGCTCCCCGACCACGGCGTCGTCCTGGCGCGCGCCTACCGCGTGGGCACCGAGGGCCTCAAGGACCTGCCGGGGGCCGCCGTGTACGTGGACGGCAAGTGGGCGGCCAGCACGCCGGCGCGTCTCGAGGTGCTGCGCGGCCTGCACACCGTGCGGCTGGCGGCGGGCGGCGTGGACTCGCCGGTGCAGCTGCTGCGGGTCGAGGGTGGGCAGGAGCTGTACGCGACGGCGGAGTTCGGCCGCAGTCCGGAACCGGGT
>CAYLSO010000196.1:0-1589 GCA_964386525.1 uncultured bacterium | reverse complement strand
TGACCTGACCCCCTGAGATCGGTCCACAGACTATGGGATAGTCTGGGCCGGGCTCTTGAGGAAGGGGGCAGGGAGATGGCTCGCAAGCGGCACACGCCCGAAGAGGTCATCGGCAAGCTACGCGCGGTCGAAGTTGAGCTGGCCAAGGGCCAGAGCGCCCAGCAGGCCTGCCGCAAGATCGGGGTGACGGAACAGACCTACTACCGCTGGCGCAAGGAGTACGGGGGGCTGCGGCTGGATCAGGCCAAGCGGCTCAAGCAACTCGAGCGGGAGAACGTGCGGCTGAAGCGGGTGGTGGCGGAGCAGGCGCTGGACATGGCCATCCTGAAGGAAGCGGCCGCGGGAAACTGGTAAGCCCGACGCGCCGGCGGCGTGCGGTCGCGCGCGTCTGCGAGCAGCTGGGAGTTTCGGAGCGTCGGGCCTGTCGGGTTCTCCAGCAAGCGCGTTCCACCCAACGGCACGAGGTCGAGGTGGCGGACGATGAGGTGCGGCTGGCTGGGCGCATCACCGCCCTGGCCACGGCGTACGGACGTTACGGCTATCGCAGGATCACGGCGCTGTTGGGAGCCGAGGGCTGGCGGGTGAACCACAAGCGGGTGGAGCGGATTTGGCGGCAGGAAGGGCTGAAAGTGCCGAAACGGCAGCCGAAACGGAGCCGGCTGTGGCTGAACGACGGATCGTGCGTGCGCCAGCGGGCCGAGTCCCCGGACCACGTGTGGTCGTACGACTTCGTGCTGGACCGGACGCAGGACGGGCGGCCACTGCGGATGCTAACGCTGGTGGATGAGTACACGCGGGAGTGCCTGGCCATCGCGGTGGCGCGGAGCCTCAAGGCCGACGATGTCCTCGACTGTCTGGCCGAGTTGTTCATGTCCCGGGGGACACCAGCGTACCTGCGCTCGGACAACGGTTCGGAGTTTACAGCCCACCGGGTGCAGGAGTGGCTGGCGCGGGTGGGGGTGCAGACGCTGTTCATTGCGCCGGGGAGCCCGTGGGAGAATGGCTACGTGGAGTCGTTCAACGGCAAGCTGCGCGACGAACTGCTGAACCGGGAGATCTTCTACACGCTGCGCGAGGCGCAGGTGCTGATCGAGGGGTGGCGGGAGGAGTACAATCAGCGGCGGCCGCACAGCGCCCTGGGCTACCGCCCACCGGCGCCCGAGGCCATCCAGGTGGCCGCTGGACTAACATAGGACCTGGTACTACTAACGGGGGCAGGTCACTGCATGAGCGGCCTCCGGTGGGATGCCCCGGTCGGTTCCGAGGCTGAAGCATTTATCGCCGGCGCTTCTTGCGGTTCTGTTGACCCCCCAACGATTCGGCGCTTGGCTGGCCCTGCTCCAAGAACGTGATCCGTACTCTCTGTGTTGCGATGCTCTGTTCTTGTTCTCTGATTCTTGTCCTCAGGGTCTGGATGGCCCTGTCCTGCTCCGCGATAATTGCAGTTAGGTGAGCGACGCGCCGTCCTACCTCCACGCTCGTCTTGAGCGCCCCCTGTGCGGCTGCTATGGCGATGTCGCGCTCGCGGGTCGTTATGTCATCCATTGGCGCGTCCTCCACCGTGGTCTGTACCCAACGAGGCAGGAGAT
>CAYLSO010000195.1:0-45488 GCA_964386525.1 uncultured bacterium | reverse complement strand
CCCTCGGCTGGGCCGCCGCCCTCGCCGGCGCGCTGCTCGTGCTGCTGGCGACCGCGCGGTACGGCCCCGGCATCTCCCCCGATTCGACCATCTATCTCTCCGTGGCGCACAGCCTCGCCGAAGGCCGGGGCTTCCGGCAGTTCACCGGCGAGCCGATGGTGCGCTGGGCGCCGGCGTATCCCGCGGTACTCGCGCCTGCCGCTGCCGCCGGCCTCGACCTGCCCGCCGCGGCGCGCCGGCTGAACGCGGCGCTGTTCGCGGCGCTGGTCCTGGGAGCGGGGGCCTGGATCCGCCGGCACGTGCCCGACGCGCGTCTGGGCGCCATCGCCCTCGCCGCGGTGGTGCTCTCTCCGGCTCTGCTGCGGGTTTCCGTCTACGTCTGGTCGGAGCCCCTCTTCCTGCTCCTTGCGCTGCTGTGCATCCTCGATCTCGAGAGCTTCGCCCGCGAGGGCCGCCGCGGCGCGCTCGTGCGCGCCGCGCTGTGGGCGGGCGCGGCCACTCTGACCCGGTATGCGGGCGTGAGCCTCGTAGCCCCCGGGCTGTGGGTCGTGCTCGCGCGTCGCCGGGATCCGCCCGCGCGCCGCCGGCTCGATGCCGGGCTGTTCGCCGGCGTCGCGCTCGCTCCGTTCGCGGCGTGGCTCGTGCGCAACTGGCTGGTCGCGGGCTCGCCGCTGGGAGAGCGCGCGGTTTCTTCCTATTCCTTGCTGGCGAGCCTCTCCCTCGGCCTGGAGCAGCTCAGCCGCTGGTTGCTGCCCCCCGTGGTTGCGGCTCCGGCGCGCGTGGCGCTGGCCGTGGCCGTGCTGACGGCCGGAGCGTGGGCGCTCGCCCGGCGCGGCGCGGGCACGCGCGAGGAGGGTGCGGGCTCCGCCCCTCCCTGGCCGCTGGCCCCGGTCGCGGTCTGGATGGCCGCCTACGGAGTCTTGGTGGTGGCGTGGACCTCGATCTCGGCGGTCGAGCAGCTCAACGAGCGCTACCTGACGCCGCTCTACCTGCCGCTGGTGGTGCTCGGGGCGCGCGCCCTGGTCGAGCGGACCCGGGCCCGCCGACGCGCCCTCTCCGCCGGTCTGGCGACGGCGCTGATGCTGCTCGGGCTGGCCTATCCCACGGTGCGCACCGCGCTGCACTTGCGCGGCTACCTACAAGAGGGCGTGGACGGCTACGGGACGCCGGCGTGGCGGCAGTCGGAGCTGGCGCAGCTGCTCCGCGCGCACCCGCAAGCGCAGCCTCTCTACAGCAATGCGCCCGACGCGGCGTACTTCCTGGCGGACGTGCCGGCGAAGTTCTCCCCGCGCCGCACCTTCTACAACTCGCCGCAGCGGGCGGAGCGGGACCTCGCGCGGGCGCGCGAGTCCGTCGAACGCGCGCCGGGCAAGCGCGCCTACCTCGCCTGGTTCATCGCGGCCGAGCGCCCGTTCCTCTATTCGGTGGCCGATCTGGAGAGCGTGTTCATGGTGCGGGTCGAGGCCACCGCCTCGGACGGGGCGCTCTACGTGCTCGAATCCCGCTGAAGACGACCCGGGCCCGCCGCGAGCGGACTCGGGGCGGGCCCAAAAGAGAAGTAGCGCTCTCGTCTCGGCCCCCTACGCATGAAACCGGCGGCCCGATAGGCGGCATCCTGGATCTGGGAAGGTCAGGTCTCGTTCGATCCGTGGATGATGGATGCCAGCCCTCGCCGGCCCATCCGTCGACAGCCGGGGGCCTCGACGATGAGCGCTACGCGCCTCCTTACTTGCAATCCGGGTGCCAGTTTCGGGCGGACCGCCACGCCGGCGGCAGTCGTTTTCCTTTCAAGGGATTACGGGAACCCGGTGCGGGGGCCGGCAACCGCCGTGTTTCCCAGGAACTGTGCGCGCGGGGGCACAGCGGCGTCACTCGCGTAACAGTGCGAAGGTAACAGTGACACCAAACAAACGGGCGGCGACGGGCGATAGGGTGCCGCCGGAGCGGGGGAACCAGACCCCCGAGAAGATACCGGCGGCGCCAGGGGTGGGCTCTTTGCCCCCCTTGCGCCGCCGGCAGACTGCTGCGGGCCCACGCGATTACTGGCTCGCGCCGGCCGCGCCGCTCTCGAACTCCCTAGGCTCTCGGTTCCTTGTACAGCCAGCCCGACGCGATGGCCGACAGGAACGCTCCGATCCACAGCTCGAGGCACCACCAGAGGGGGATGACGCGGTCGAGCGGCGACCACGCCGCGATGATGAACGCGATCGGGAAGCCCGCCGCGAAGCCCACCATCAGTCCGAGTTTGAGTGCGAGCCTGGGGCCCTTCCCCAGGGTATCCCGCAGGTTCGCGTACAGCCACGCGAGGATCCACGAGAGCAGGAAGAAGGTGACGATCCAGACGAAGAAGAACAGCGGGTAGCGGGGGTTCGCCAGCATCTGGTTGGCTGCCTGCGCCGTGGAGTAGTGCGGCATCAGCATGCCCCACTCGACGACGATGCTCCAGGCCATCCAGATGACTGTCCCCCCGAGAGCACCGATCAGCACGCGGCGTTTGTTCACCGTGGCCATGCTTACCTCCAGTTAGAGGGTCTCTCGCGGGGGCCTTCCAACGAATCCAGGAAACTACGCGGCGGACGGGGGGAAGTCAAACTCCGAGATTCCCATCGACCCACAACAGAATGACTGGCAAAGAGTTGGCCGGGGCGGCGCCTATCCCCCGGGGACCTCTGGAGCGGGCGGATCGGTGGCCTCGGTCCGCATCCGCCGCAGTTCGGCCCGGTAATGCCGGCGGTCGGGGTCCAGGCGCACGGCCTCCTGCATGCAGCGGATCGCCTCGGTGCTGTCGCCGCAATCATCGTGGGCCTCGGCCAGAAGAGCGAAATAGGTGGCGTCGGTCCCGCGGCTCACGGCGACCGCGCGCTTCGCCATCGCGAGCGCCTCTTGCGGGTCGTAGAGCGTCGAGTCCTCCGCTGTCAGTCGCAGCAAGGCCAGCCCGCCCATCGCCGGCGCGTATTCCGGGTCGGTGGCCAGGGCCAGCCGGTAGTTGGCCACGGCTTCGCGTTCCCTGTAAGGCGGCACCCGGCTTTGCAGATCGCCCAGCTTGCGATACAGCACCGCCAGGTGCAGGGTCGGGCAGATGGGCTCGAGCAGCTCGCGGGCACGCAGGCTGTCGCGGTGCCCGAGGCAGAGAGCCGAGGCCAGGCCGAGGGTGAGGGCGTCGCTGTGCACGTCGGGGTTGGCGCAAGCCTCCACGGCGAAGATGTGCCTCTGCGCGGCGGCCCAGTCACCAGATCGAGCCGCGCTCATCGCCCGCGCGAGCCACCACCCCGGTTGCCAGAAGGACACCGCCACCACGGCGGCGGTGGCGGCGATCGCCACGGCGAGGCCGGCGTGCCGCAGGCGGAGCGCCCGGCGCATGCGGCGTGGCGCCCACCGGCGAACGGGCAGCCCGGTCCCGTACCACAGGCCGGCGAGGAGTCCCGCGAGGTGGGCGATGTACCCGACTCCATCGGCGCCCCAAGTGCCCGCCAGGAGCCAGAGGGTGAGCAGCGTCCACAGCCAGCGCCGTCCGATCGTCCGCCATCTCCACCAGTCTCCGGGACTGCGCCAGAGAAGGGCGAGATACACGCCGGCGACGCCCTACACCGCGGCCGAGGCCCCGAGCGAGATCCCGGGGTCGACGAGCAGGTCGGCCAGGGAACCGGCCAGCGCGGTCGTGGCGTAGGCGAACAGGAGTCGGCGCCCGCCGATCGCCGGTTCGACCGCGTAGCCGAAGAGGAGCAGGGCAACCATGTTCCAGGCGAGATGGTCGGAGTCGGCGTGGACGAACGCGCTGGTGATCACCTGCCACCATGCGCCGCCCCAGAGGGCATGCGCTTCGAGCTCGCCCCAGGCCTCGACGGGTCCGGACGAGCGGCCGCCGGAGGCCAGGTGGTCCGCCGCGAAGACCGCGAGGTTGACGAGGACGAGCACCCACGTGGCGGGAGCCGGCGGCAGGCGCCAGCGCTTGCCTCGGCGGGCGGGCCGCGCACGATCGATTCGGCAGCAGAATCCGGCCATGTGCACCTGCGCCCTGCATCGCCGCGCCCCGGCGTGGGCACAGGAGAGTCAATGTTCGTGCCAGCCGGGGGGCGCGGCTAACGCATTGCCCGGCCGCGGGCGGCGCCCGGCGCGGCGGCGCCCGAGCGCGCAGTCTGCACGGGTGGCCCTGCGGCCGAGGCCCTTCGGCGGAGACCATCCGGCGGGGCGCGAACGGGGCCCCGCTAGAGACTGTGCGCCGCGTCATATCGGCTTGCGGCGGCGCGGCCTAAGATCGGGGCGCACCGAGTCAGGCTCTTCTCCTCGAGGCAAGGAGGTCCCATGCGCGCGCGATGGGGTGTCGCAGTTCTCGCCCTGATGGTCGTCGGCCTCGCTTCCTGCGGCGACAAGAGCACGGCGCCCAAGCCGGAGGAGCTCGCCGGAACCTGGAACGCGACCAAGATCGAGTACGTCAACCGCGCGAATTCGAGCCAGAAGGTGGATCTCGTCGCCGCGGGCGGCAGCGCGACGCTGACGCTCGATGCCGACCAGACGTTCCGCTTCATCCTGGCGGCGTCGGGCGAGACCCCCGACACGACCTCCGGGACGTACGAGGTGAAGGGCGACGTCGGCGACCTGATGGTCTGGAAGATCCCCGGGGGGCCGGGCTCGCTCGAATCGCCCTTCGATTTCACCTTCTCGGGGAGCTCGCTGACCCTCTCCGGGGGCGCCAACTACGACTTCGACGACAATGGCGTGGGCGAGCCGGCGGATTGGAACATGGCCTTCAGCCGCGCGCCGTAGCGGCGCCGGGGAAAGGAGCACTCATGCGCGCGCAATGGTGTGCCGCACTCCTCGCCGTCACGGCCATCGCGCTGGCCTCGTGCAGCGACAAGGCCACGGCCCCGAAGCCGGCCGAGCTGGCCGGCACCTGGCCGGCCACCAAGGCCGAGTACGTCAGCAAGAGCACGGCCTCCCGGATCGACATCGTCGCCGCCGGTGGGGCTGCCACGCTCGTGCTCGATGCCGGGGGCCGGTACGAGTACGTCGAGATCCCCTCGGGCGAGCCCCCGGACACCACCCGGGGCGGCTGGTCGGCCTCCGCGGACGTGATGACGTTCACGGTCGACGGGCTGTCGGGGGACCGCCAGTTCGATCTCTACTTCTCGGGGAACACGCTGCGCCTGACCGGCGGGGACACCATGTACGACTTCGGGGCCGGTCCTGAGGAATCCGATCAGAACCTGAGCTTCACTCGGTAGGCGGCGGGGCCTGGCGCCCCGCCCGTCGCCGGCGCGTCTACCGCGCCGCCGCCCGGTCGCTCTTGAGCAGCCGCAGGATCTCCGGCAGGTTCCAGGTCTTGCCGTAGAGCAGCAGGGCGACGCGGAACAGGCGTGTGGCGAAGAGCAGCGTCGCCCAGCCGGCCAGCGCCAGGAGCGCCAGCGACAGCGCCACCTCCCACGCCGGCACGCCGCCCTGCGCCAGGCGCATGGTCATGGTCGTGGGCGCCGAGAGCGGGAACCACGACAGCCCGCGCACCAGTCCGGTGGTCCCTTCCTCGATCATGCTGAAGGTCACCATCCACGGGACGATGGCGACGAACGAGAGGATCGCCGAGACGGTGGTGGCTTCCTGGTAGCTGCTGACCAGCGAGCCCAGCCCCAGCGCGATGGTGCCGAAGAGCAGGTAGCCGAGGACGAAGTAGAGGAAGAGGATCACCAGCAGGCCGGGCGGCGGCAGGAAGACCGGCGCCATGGCGGCGATCACCTGCAGGCCGAGCGCCCCCCACACGAGCCCCAGCAGCAGGCCCGCCCCGCCCAGGCCGATCAGCTTGCCGCGCATCAGCTCGTCGGCGGTCACCGACGAGAGCAGCGACTCGAGGATGCGCGACTCCTTCTCCTCGCCGAGGCCCTGCAGCAGATAGCCGGCCGCCGAGAAGATGCTCGAGAACAGCAGCATCCCGAAGCCCATGGGCACGAAGAACGAGCCGAGCGCCTCCTCGGCCCGGAAGACCTTGAAGCCGCCGCGGTCGTCGGGCACGTAGGTGGGGCCGTCGGCGGGGTTCTGTACGCGGGCCACGAGCCCCGGCTCGACGCGGCCCCGCAGCAGCCGGGCGCGCAGCCAGGGACGCCACGGCGGGCCGGTGACGCGGGAGAGCGCGCTCCCCGGGCGGCGGTACTCGGAGACCGCGCCGCCCCGCAGGTAGTCCGCCGGCAGCACGAGGAAGCTCGTGATGTCGCCGCGGGCGAAGGCCGCCCGCGCCGCCTCCTGCGAGGGATAGGCCCGCACCACGAAGCGTTTGCCGCCGTCCTCGCGGGCCATCGTGTCGCTCTCGGCCGCGCTCATGGCGAGCCCGCCGGCCGAATCCACGACACCCACGTTGGCGGGGAGGGTGGCCCGCTTGCCGCCGGAGAGGGCCTGCGGCAGCGAGCCGAGCGAGAAGGCGAAGCCGATCCACGCCGGCATGAGCACCAGCGTGAGCAGGAAGCCCTTGCGCCGCACGGTGGCCAGGAACTCCCGCCGTGCGATCGTCCAGGTGCGCCCGCTCACGATGCCCCCTTGGCCTGGGCGGCCAGCTCGGCGCGGCTCGCGTCGGCGAGCAGGTCGCGCACCGATTCGCCCGACGACTCGACCACACGGATGAAGATCTCCTCGAGCGGCACGCGCTCGCGGGCGAACGACTCGACCGGTTCGTCGAGGGCGGCCAGCGCCGACAGGAAGGCGCGCGGGTCGGCGCCCGGCGCCAGCACGACGCGCTGCTCGGGGCTGGCGGCGCCGGCGGCGGCGGGCAGGCCGGCGCCGGCGTGGACCTCGCCGCCGTCGCGCGTCACGCCGACCACGCCGGGCAGGTTCTCCAGCCGGGCCCGCGTGCGCACCACGTAGGCCTCCGAGGAGTGCTCGCGGATGATCTGCTCGACCGCACCGTAGAGGACGACGCGGCCGCGGTGCATGACCAGCGCGCGGTCGCAGGCCTGCTCCACCTTGGCGATCTGGTGGGTGGAGAGGATCACGGTGGCGCCGCGGCGGCGCTCCTCCTCGAGGATCTCCTCGAGCAGGCGCGTGTTCACCGGGTCGAGCCCGGAGAACGGCTCGTCGAGTACCAGGATCTCGGGCTGGGCGACGATGGCGCCGCAGAACTGCACCTTCTGCTGCATGCCCTTGGAGAGCTCGCCGATCTTCTTCTCCGCCCACTCGGCCAGCCCGATGCGCTCGAGCAAAGCGCGCACGCGCGAGCGGGCCGCGGCGGGCTTGAGGCCCTTGAGCTCGGCCAGGTACTCGAGCACCGGCCGCACCTTGTGCTTGCGGTACAATCCGCGTTCCTCGGGCAGGTAGCCGATGCGGCTCTTGAGCTGCGGCGAGGGGGGGCGGCCGAGGACGTGGAGCTCGCCCGAGTCGGGCTTGAGGATGTCGAGCGCCATGCGCAGGAAGGTCGTCTTGCCGGCGCCGTTGGGCCCCAGCAGGGCGAAGATCTCGCCGCGGCCGACCGCGAAGGAGACGTCGTCAACGGCGACGAAGTCGCCGTAGGTCTTGCGCACGTCGCGGGCGACGAGGACGGGTTCGCTGGCGGGCGGCGAAGTCGGGTCGGTGGAGCACATGGCGCGCGGAGGATAGCACAGGGCGGTGGCGGCGCCGTTCCAGCCGGCCTGACGGCGGCCTCGCGCCGCGGCGCCCGAGTCTGCTACATTCGCCCGGTCCGGGACCGGCTCCGTGCCGGTCCCGGTACCCCTTGAGGGGGCCGCGGCAACCCCAACCTGTTCCGTCCAGGTCCGGTACCGAATGTCCACAGGCTCCTATCTCGAGAGCCACATCGGTATTTCCCCGGACGGGTTTCTGGAGCTGGCTCCGGAAGCCCGCGGCGCGCGTGTCCGCGAGCGCGTCGGCGACCTGCACGGGTTCGTGGACGACGGCCGTCCGGTCGAGGAGCGCTCGCTGCCGGCGCGGGTCCGCGAGCGCGCCCTCGGCCTGCGGGGCGCCGTGCGCGCAGCCTTCGGCGAGGCCGCCGCGGGGCTCGCCACGGGTGGTTCCGCGGCGGCCACGCTCGACGCCCGCCTGCTCACCGACCCCGTCCTGCGCCAGGAATACTCCAAAGACCAGAACGTCTACCTGGGCGGCTGGTTCACGCGCCAACTGACGGACGCCACCCCCGACGTCGTCTTCCTGCCGGCTTCCGCCGGAGAGGTGGCGGCCGCGCTGCGCTGGTCGCGGGCGGCCCGCGTGCCGCTGACGCTGCGCGGCGCGGGCACGACCGCGATGGGAGGCTCGGTGCCGGCCGACGCCGGCGTGGTGCTCGAGCTGAGCCGGCTCGACGACGTGGAGATCGACGCCGCCCAGGGCGTGGTGGTCATGGGCGCCGGCGCGCGGTTGCGCCCGGTGCACGAAGCACTCGCGGAACGCGGCCTGGCGTTGCGCGTCTATCCGTCGAACCTGGGCGGCACCTTCGCCGGCTGGTTCGCCACGGGCGGTATCGGGCTCAACGCCTTCGGGCTCGGCCGGGCCCGCGACGCGGTGCGCTGGGCGGAGGCCGTGCTGCCGAGCGGCGATGCCGTGCGCCTGCATCGTGGCAGCGGGGTCGAGGTGGAGATCGGCGCCAACGGCCAGGGGCTGCGGCTCGCCGGCGACGAGGCGCGCGCCTGGTTCGCCGGGCGCGGGCTGCCGGCCGTCACACTCGACGACTTCGCCGGCGCCGAGGGGCAGTTCGGCGTCCTCACGCGGCTGGCGGTCGAGGTCGCGGACCGCCCCGAGCTCGCCGGCTTCCTGCTCGAGTTCGCCGATGCGCCGTCGGCCTTCGCGTGCGTCGAGTGGATCCGCAAGTGGGCGGGGAGCGCTTTCCCCATGCCCGCCAACCTCAAGTGGCTCTCGGCCTCGCATCTGCACCACGCGCGCCGGGCCTGGGCCGACGACGACGCGCGCGCCTGGCGCGCCGTGCCGAGCGAGCTGTCGAACGGCGCGGGGATGCCGTGGGCGCGGCTGACGGGGCCGGGGGAATTCGGCTGGGCGGAGGGGGCCGGAGCCCCGGGCGCGGCGAACCCACCGGGCGCGGCCTACCTCTTCGTGGACTTCCTCGACCGCAACGCCGGCGCGGCGTTCTCGAATCTGCTCGGCAAGGCGCCGGGGGCGCCGCGCGTGCTCGTCGCCGAGAGCTTGCGCTTCGGCGCCGAGCGTTTCCGCCCGCAGTCGGTGAAGCGCTTCGGGCCGGGGCTGTTGGCCGCCGAGGTGCTGCTGCCGGCCGGCCGCGCCCCGGAGTTCCTGCACGCGGCGGCGGAGCTGGCGCGCGGCGCCGACGTCGAGCTCGACTGCGAGATCTACTACCTCGCCGACGGCACCGCGCTGGTGCTCGCCGCTTACCTCACCGACCACCGCAAGGGCACGTTCCTCGTGGATCTGGCGCTCACCCCGGCGCTCTTCGACCTGGCGCTCGGGCGCTTCGCGGGCAAGCCGTACGTGCTCGGCCGCTGGGCGAGCGGCTTCTTCGCGCGCGCCGTGGAGGCGGAGCGGGCGCGGCGGCTGCGCGAGGTGAAGCAGGGGCTCGATCCCGAGTGGACGCTGGGGCGCGGCGTTTTCTTCGACGGCGGCTTCCGCGGCCCGCTTGGCGCCCTGGCGCGCGGCGGCTGGGGGCCGGGCATCCGGTTGCTGCGCGCGATGCTCGGCGCGGCGTGGGGCCGCCCGCTGGTGCGCGCGGCGCGCGGGGTGATGGGGGCGTGGCCGGGCGCGCTGGCCGCCCGTGCGGCCACCGCCGCCGAGAGGCCGCCGCGCCCCGACGGCACCTTCGCGCCCCCGGCGGCCGTGGCGCGCGCCGGCACCTGCGTGAACTGCGGCGAGTGCAACAGCGTGTGCCCCATCTTCCGGGACTCGGCAGTGCGCCTGCCGCAGATGCTCACGCACCTGGCGGAGGGCGTGGCGGCCGGGCGCGAGCCGGGGCGCACCGCCTCGACCCTGCTCGACCTCTGCATGCGCTGCGGCAATTGCGAGGAGGTCTGCCAGGCGGGCATCCCGCACCTGCCGCTCTACGAGGCCATGCAGGCGGCCGCCGACGGGGCGCGACCGCGCGACCGCGAGCGCCAGCTGGCCGTGCTCGGCGCGGTGCGCGGGTCGGAGGCCTACGCACGCGGATTCCTCAGGATCCGCCCCGGCGGCTACCTCAAGCGCACGCCGGCCGCGCTGCCCGGGCTGGTGCGCTTCATCGTGCAGCGCACCGGGAACGACGCCGGCGCGGCGGCCACCTGTGTCCACTGCGCGGCGTGCGTGCCGGTCTGCCCGACCAGCGCCAACCTCGAGTTCAAGCAGGAAGACCCGCGCCTCGTCACCACCGATCAGGCCCGCTGCATCGGCTGCGGCACCTGCGTCGAGATCTGCCCGGCCAACCTGGTCAACGGCGGCCAGACGCTGCGCGTCATGGAGGCGCCGACCCTGGAGTGGGTGAAGCTGGTGCGCGAGGCGATGGCGGCGCCGGCGGTCGCGGCGGCGAGCCCCGAGAGCCTCGTCGAGGAGTACGCGAGATGACCGTGGACCTCGAGCGCTGGGCGGCCGAGATCGCCGGCGAGGCGGTCTCCGCGGCGGAGCTGGCGCAGCTGCTCTCGGTGTGGGAGGACGCGCTCACGCTGGTCGTCGAGCCCGACAGCCCGCGGGTGGCGCCCGGCGCGGCGGCCCGCGCGCTGCTCCCCGGCTTCCTGGCACGCGCCGGCATCGACGAGGACTACTTCTGGAGCCTGCCGCGCGGCCGGCGCAGCCGCGCTTTCCTGGCCCGCTATTCGCGCAACTCGCGCGACATCCCCGGCCTCGAGATCACCGCCCTCGACCTCGACAAGGCGGCCAAGGAGCGCTACCGCCGCGAGCCGCTCACCCTCGGCGCGGCGTGGCACTACGGCCTGTGGCGCTCGTACTTCTCGCACGCCGCCATCACGCACCCGGCCAACGACGGCCTGCGCGAGGAGTTCTCGACCGCCTGGGACCTGGTGCGCAAGCAGCCGGCGGTGGTCTTCCGCGAGGCCGGCGGGCTGCGCACCACGCCGCTCGCCTCGGTGCGCCTCGACATGCCGATCCTGGTGGGCCCGCTGCCGTTCTCCGACGGGCGCACCCTGGAGACCGCCTACCTGCGGGCGATCCGCGCGGCCGATCCGGTGAAGGACCTACGCACGCGCTCGCTGGTCGTCGTGCCGGCGGCGGAGTACGCCAGGCACCGCGAGGCGCTCGAGCCGTTCGCCGCCGAGATCCTGCTGCGCTTCACGCCCGCCGACCTGGCGAAACTGGCGGCCGGCGGGCGCGAGGCGGCGGCGTGGGAGGCGCTGCTGGAGCGCGCGCGGGTCGTCGAGATCGTCTGGCACGACGGCCTCGAGCGCGCCGCCGACCGGCTCACCACGCGCTGGCCGCGGCTGCTGCTCTCGGTCTACCTGCGCTACGGCGACGGTTTCTGGGGGGCGCTCGAGCGCAGCGTCGCCACGGCCGGCGTGGCCGTGGTGCAGGTGCAGGCCGGGTCGCTCAAATCGTACCGGCTGATCCCGCGCGTCGACGCCTTCCTCAAGGACCGTTTCCTGCGGGCCCGCGTGCAGCTGGTGAGCGCCGGCGGCGACAGCGACACGGTGGCCTCGGCGGCCGCGGTCTACGAGGCCGTGCTGCTGGGCGCCAACGGCGGCGCCATGACCCACGTCGCCGCCCTCGCCCTGGCTCCCGAGCTGGCCGACGCGCTGCACGGCGCCGACCCCACGCCGGCGATGCGCGAGCTGGCGGCGCGCGACCCCGAGGCGCTCTGCGAGCAGGCGATCAACACGCTGTCGTGCTGGCAGCACTCCATCCTCGACTTCCTCTCCTGCATGGGCATCGACGACGTGCAGAAGACCTCGGGCAACACCATGGCGATCACCCTGACCGAGGACTGGGTGCGCGAGGTGGACGCGCTGGCCACCGCCGAGTTCGCCGCCGTCAACCGCGAGCTGAACGCGCGCCGCGTGGCCGCCGAGCCGGTGCCGCCCGCGGTGCGCGAGCGCTACCGCGTCTCGGCGCTGCTGCGCCACGTGAAGCCCGGCTTGCCGCTGGTGCTGGCGGCGCGCATCCAGGAGCAGGGCACCGCCAACTGGCACCTGGAAAACCTGAACCGCAGCCTGACCGGCGACTTCCTCGAAGTCGCCTACCGCATGGCGGCCGGGCGCATGCCGCGGCTCGAGGATTTCTTCCTCGAGGGCGACATGGGCGCGTTCTCGCTCGACGGCGTGCGCGTGCGGCTGTCGCGCGAGTCGGTGGCGTGGTCGCTGGAGCGGCTGGGGCGCGATCCGGCGCTGCTCGACTACGTGCAGCTGGCCGTGCCGCGCGGCTTCCAGCGCCCGGGCGCGGCGCCGCCGGGGGCGCGCTGCGCGCTGCGGGTGGCGGGGGCGGCGGGAGACGCGGCGGCCGGCGCAGCGACGGCCGCGGGCGCGGAGACTCTCGCCGAGTGGACCGCCGACGGGCGCGGCGGCTTCGACCTGCGCCTGCCGGCCGACCCGCGGCTCGACGCGGCGCTGGCCGGCGATGCGCCGCTGGCGATGACGGCCTCCTCCGGCGACGGCGAGGCGCCGAAGACGGTCGCTCTGGTCGCCAAGGACCACGCCGCCGCCGGGCTCTCCATCGTGCGCGCCGCCGGCGACGGCAGCGTCGTCCTCAAGCGCCACCCGGCGGGCGGCTACGCGCTCAGCGGCCTCGGCATCCGCGAGCCCATCTGGCAGAGCCCGGTGGCGCACGCCAGCATCTCGCTGGGCGCCGCCTCCGAGGACTTCCTGACGGCGCGCATCGAGGGCAACGCCGGCTTCAGCATGGTCTCCTCGGGCGAGGGCGGGCCGATCCGCCTGGCGCGCGACGCGGACATGGCGTGGGAGTCGATGCAGGCGGCGAGCGGCCACTTCGGCATCCACGCCGCCGACCTGCGCCGCGTGCGCGACGTCGAGATCAAGATCAACCAGGGCGCCAAGCCGGGCAAGGGCGGCCGCCTCGCCGGCGCCAAGGTCACCGAGCAGGTGAGCCGGGCGCGCAACATCCCGGTGGGCACCGACGCGCTGTCACCCGACCCCAAGCACGACATCTACTCGATCGAGGACATGCCGGCCGAGGTGTGGCTGTGGCTGCTCTACCACAACCACTGCGGCATCAAGATCACCGGCTCCACCTACACCAAGTACGTGGCGGCCGGCATGTGGTCGAACTTCGTGGTGGACTACCTGCTCATCGACTCGGGGCTGGGGGGCTCGGGCAACTACCACGCCGACTCGTCGCACGTCGGCTGGCCCGACAGCTTCCGCACCATCCTGCACACCCACCACGCGCTGGTCGGCGAGAAGGTGGACCTCGATGGCTCGGGCGAGCTCAAGTCGATCCGCGACCTGAACGGCGCGCCCTACGGCGCCGGCGGCGGCACGCGGCTGTTCGCCTCGGGCGGCACGCGCGGCGAGCTGGACATGCTCAAGGTGCTGTGCGCCGGGGCCGACGGGCTGGTGGTGGCCTCGCTCGACAAGGCGGTGGCCTTCGGCTGCAACCAGTGCGGCAACTGCCACCTCGACTGCCCGCGCGGCGGCATCACCACCAAGGCCGAGCTGACCCGGCAGAACGACCGCGCCCTGATGCGCGACCGCTTCCGCAACTGGACGGTGCTCAACCTGACCAAGCTGGCGGTGCTGGTGGACGCCCTGAACCGCCAGCACGGGGCGCTCGACGCCGACGGGCACGTGCGCGACCGAGCGCGGCTGCTGGCCGACATCCGCGAGCTGCGCGGGCGCGTGGACTTCCTCGAGCTGCCGGCGCTGCCGCCGCCCGCGTCCGACGCCGGGCCGGTGCTGCGCTCCGACACGGTGCTGGCGCTCGAGCACGACGAGATCCTGCACGAGGTGGCGGGACAGCACCCGGTGGGCGGCGAGGACGGCGGCGGCGGCGGCCCCGGGGCGGGGGGGGCGGCCCGCCCCGAAGTCGAGCACGACTCCTGCCGCGTCGGCTCCCTGGCGGTGAGCGAGCCGGTGGACGTGGGCGCCGTCTGGGAGGCGGCGCGGCTCTCCTACAACGGCGGCAACAACCGCGGCGGCGGCATCGCCTTCGGCGGCTTCGCGCCCGCGGCGGTGGCCGACAAGACCTGTTTCTTCCTCAACACCATCGGCCCCGACCGCGCCCTGACCGCGCGCCGCATGCTCGACCACTTCGCCGGCTGCCGCTTCTTCGACGCGGCGGGGCGCGAGCGACCGCTGGCCGAGGTGCGCGAGCGCCTGGCCGATTACCGCGTGCCGGTGCGCGAGCGCTACGCCGACGACGAGGGCTGGCGGCGCGCCGGCCTGCGCGAGAACGTCGGCGACTTCCACTTCTTCTTCGTCGCGCTGCGCCCCGAGGTGCGGTCGCGCTACGCGCGCACGCTGCTCGCCGGGGAGCACTGGCTGCAGCGGCGCACGCGCTTCGGCGACCTGTCCGACGAGGCCCTGCTGGCCGCGGCGGACGGGGCGCCCGGCGCCGCCGCGCCCGGCGCCGACCCGCGGCTGGCCGAGTTCGCCGCGGCGGTGCGCGAGGAGTACTTCACCGTGCTCGCCCACCTGCTCGACAGCCGCTACTACCGCACGCACGGCGAGCCCGGCGCGCCGGCCGGTAAGTACGCCGACAAGCGCCGCGGCTTCGTGGTGTCGGTGGGCGAGGACATGGGCGCCGTGAAGATCTCGGGCTGGACGCACGTCATCCCCGAGTACTTCGACTTCGAGGGCTGGTGGGCGGGCTACCCCGGCGCCGGCGAGACGAACGGGGTGGAGGTGACGCAGAAGGGGCGCGCCTTCCGCACCACCGCGCTCTTCGCGCACGTCTGGGGGATGCACCACCGCTACCCGACGAACTCGCCGGCCATCGACCCCGAGGGGCGCGGCAACCCGGCCGGCGCGCACCCGTTCAAGGCCTACAACGTGCTGCTCATGCACAACGGCGAGCAGGTGGGCGTGGACTCCACGGCGCCGTTCCTCGCCGAGTACGGCTACGTGCACGCCGACGAGTCGATGGGGCCGGGCGCGGCCGACTACCGGGGCGACTCGGTCTTCGAGCGCAAGGCGCTCACCGACACCGAGTACGCCGCCTACCTGGTGGACTTCACGCGCCGCGTGCTGGGGCTCGACACCGAGCAGGCCACGCAGATCATCTCGCCGATCACCGGCTTCGATCTCGACTCCATCGAGGAGCCGCGCCAGTCGCTCTATCGGCTGCTGGCCGGCAACTACGTGCAGCTGACGCCCACCGGGCCGTACAAGTTCACGATCCTGGAGACGCGGCCGGGGGCGGCGGCGAACGGGGGCGGCGCGGCCGGCGGCGACGGAGCGCCCGGCCCCGGCGCGGCGCGCGTCGGCTTCCGCGAGAACATGGACATCAAGTTCCTGCGCCCGCACGAGGTCATCGTGCACTCCGACACCTCGCCGGGCGGGGTGCACGCGGCGGCCAACGGCTCCGAGGCCAAGATCGCCGACGCCATGCTGCGCGTGCTGCACGAGCAGGGCGTGCTGGGCGACGCCGCCGCCGACCTGCGCTTCAACATGCGCCCCGGCGGCCAGAAGGGGCGCGACGAATTCGGCGGCGTGGTCGAGGTCTTCCTGCGCCGCGGCGCCGGCGAGCTGGTGATGAACAACCGCTTCGGCGAGCCGGTGCACGTGCGGCGCGCGGGCGCCAAGGTGGACCTGGGCGTGCCGCTGGCGACGGCGGTCCCCAGCGCCGCCCGCGCCTGGCGCGGGCTGGTGGACGAGCGGCTCGAGCAGAGCGCGCGGGCCGCCGAGGCCGACGGGGCGCGGGCTGCCGCAGCCGGCGAGCGCCTCTACGGCGCCGAGTCTGCGCTGCCCGCCCCGGCGGCCGAGCTGGTGGAGACGGCGCTCGAGCGCGCCGTGGATCTGAGCTACGAGGACTACCGCTATCTCGCGGAGGAGGCGCTGCCTCGCCTGGCGGCGGCCGGCGACGCCGGGCGTGCCGTGGCGGTGCGCATGCTCACCGAGCTGCGCAAGCGGATGACCTTCGCCAACCTCGGCGGCAAGGCGCTCTCCAGCATGGAGTACCTGAGCGACGGCGGCCGCGCGCGCGACGGCAGCCCCGAGGGCGGGCTGTACCGGATCTTCGACGCCGTGCCGCCGCTGGCGCGCGCCCACGGCCGCTCGCGCCACCTGCGGATCGCCTTTGATACGCGCCACGATTTGGTCGAGCCCGCCGACCCGGCGCGCGACGTGCTGGTGGTGGACTTTCGCGGCTTCGACTCCGCCGCCTTCGACAACACCTGCGCCTCGCGCTTCCTCTCCGGGGCGGTGCAGGCCGGCTGGAAGAACATCGCCGGCTACGACTTCCTCGGCGGACCGCGCTACGTCGGCACCAACCTGGCCGGTCCCGACGGGCGGCCGGCGCGCGGCGTGGAGATCGAGCTCTACGGCCGCGAGTTCGGCGACTTCCTCGGCGCCCTGCTCGAGGGCGCGAGCCTCTACGTCTATGGGCAGGGGCAGAGCCACGCCGGCTTCAAGGCCGACTCGGGGCGGCTGTTCATCCTGCAGGACGCGCTCAACACCTGCGCCTACGCGGCGCACGGCTTCGCCATGAGCGCCTGGGACACCGGCTCGCGCTTCGCGGTCGCCGGCCAGAACAAGGTGACGCTGGCCGACGGCGAGACCCCGGCGCCGGGGTTCAAGTCGGTGCACCTCGGCTCACCCAACGAGTACGCCTTCGAGTACCTGATGTCGGGCGGCGACAACTCGCTCCACGTGGTGCTCGGCCTGACCAAGCCCAACGAGTGGGGCGAGGTGCACTTGCGACCGCGGCCCTACTCCGGCAAGTTCTTCATGTCGGGGGCGGCGGCCGGGCGCGTCTTCCTGCTCGATCCCCACCGCCGGCTCGACCCGATGCAGTATCATGGCAACGTGCCGCTCCCCATCCGCCCCTGGGAATGGCAGCGCGAGCTCCTGCCGCTGCTCAACGCCGAGGCCCGGCTGCGCGGCGCGCCGTTCCGCGCCGACGCGGAGGGCTTCGCCATCCGCTTCGGCTACGAGTGGGTGAGCTGGCCATACGAGGAGGCCTTCGTGAAGCTGGTGCCGAGCAAGATCGCCGCGCTTCTGGAGCCCGAGCCGACGCCGCCGGGCCTCATCCAGATCGTGGGGGAGTGATGCTCCGCCGGGCTGCGGTGGGCCTCGCGTTGCTGGTGACCTCGGCGGCCGTCTCCCCGGCGCGCGCCGCCGAGGGGAGCGACAGCCTGCTGTGCGTCCACGACGGCCGATGGCTGCGCAGCTATACCTTCAGCGGCAACCGCACCACCAAGGGTTACATCGTGACGCGCGAGCTGGAGATGCAGGCCGGGCAGCCGTACCAGACCGAGGCCCTCGAGGCCGACCTCGCGCGGCTCGAGAAACTCGGCATCTTCAGCTCCGTCCAGCCGGTCTTCACCGAGGGGGACAGCGGCGTCGACCTCGACCTCGTGGTCAAGGAGATGCCGCCGCTCATCCCGTATCCGGCGCTCTCCTACAACGAGATCGACGGCTGGTCGCTGGGGGCGGGAGTGGCGTCCGTGAATCTCCTGGGCCGGGCGATCAGCCTGAGTGCCCGCGCCCTGCCCATCGGTACCACGCAGGAGCGCGCGGACTTCACCTATCCCTGGGTCTCCGGGAACCATCTCTCCCTGGCCGCCAACTACGCGCATCTCAACCGGCTCGACGAACTCAACGGCTTCCGCGAGAGGAGCCACGAGGTCAATGCCCGGGTCGGCACGTATCTCGGCCGCAGCGGGCGGCTGCGGGGAACCGCCGGCTACTTCGGACTAGGGAGCGACACGGAAGGCAAGACCCTCTCGCCCGACGACTACGACAATCTGGTGCGGCTCGGCTTCACGCTCGGTTACGACTCCCGGGATTCCTACCGGCGGGCGACGCGCGGCTGGCAGAACGAGATCGAGGTCCAGCGCACCGGGGGCCTCCTCCCCGGCGACGGCGACTTCTGGACCGGCAACCTGGACCTGCGCCGCTACGACCAGGTCTACCGCAGCCACGTGCTGCGCGCCGGCGGGCTCCTCTCGCTGCAGAGCGGCGAGGTCGGGGTAGACATCCCCGAATACCTGCAGTACCGGATGGGTGGCGCCAACTCGATCCGGGGCTACGACCCGGTCGAGCTGGGGAGCACGCTCTACGGGAAGAACCAGTACATCGTGACCCTGGAGTACGGCGTTCCCCTGCGGCGCATCCGCGAGTACCGCATCCTCAGCTGGACCTTCAGCCTCGGCCTGGACGCGGCGCTCTTCCTGGACCATGGCGGGGCCTGGAACGAGCCGCACGAGCTCAGCCTGGAGCGGTCCCGCACCGGCGCCGGCGTCGGCCTGCGCCTGCTGGTGCCGGGGATGGAGCAGTTCCGCTTCGACTTCGCCTGGGGCGAGGGCGGCAGCTTCCAGTTCCACTTCGCGTCGGGGACCAAGCTGGCGGCGCAGCGCAACCGGCTGCGGTGAGCGCGCCGCCGGCGGACCCCCGGATGACGGGAGCGTCTTTTCACTTCCAAGCAAGGAGAATCCGATGCGCATGCGAGTCACGATGGGGTTCGCTTTGTCGTTGCTGAGCGCGGCTCCGGCTTTCGCCCAGCAGGTAGACCTCACGCCCTTCGGGGGGTTCCGAGTGGGCGGCGGAATGGAGGACTACTACTCCGGCGTCAAGTTCGACATCAAGGACAACTGGTCCTACGGCGGCATGCTGGACGTCGCCATCCCCGGGGGCCGCGCCGTCGAGTTCGTCTACAGCCACCAGGGCACCGAGGTGAACGCCGGCAGCGGATACACCGGACCCGTTACGGCGGCGGATGTGAACGTGGATCTCTGGCAGCTTGGCTTGCTGCAGGAGAAACCGTTGTCCCCCACGGTGACGAGCTACGGGGTGGGGACGCTGGGGATCACCCACTTCGGTTTCCCCACGGAATCGGCCGACCGGTTCTCGATCGGCTTCGGCGGCGGCGCGAAGGTGTTCCCTTCCCCGAAGGTGGGCTTGCGCCTCGACGCCCGCGGCTACGTGACCTTCGTGGACACCAGCAGCTTCTACGTCACGGGCGGGGGCGGCGGCGCGGCGGTGAGCTTCGTCAGCAGCGCCCTGTTCCAGGCCGAGTTCCTGGGTGGCGTGGTCTTCCGCTTCGGCAAGTAGCGCCGGGGGCCGGCGAGACCCGGCGGTCGCTGCCGGCCCCGGGCGCCGGGCTAGTTGAAATCGTAGCGCATGGCGACCTGGGTCCGCGCCACGTCGATCTTCTCGTCGGTTCGGGCCTGGCCGATCCGGGCCCAGAAGGTCTCGAGGCCGAGGGATAGGAATCGCCGACCCGTATAGAAGATACCGAAGCTCCAGGTCTGCTGACTGGCGATGTTGTCGCTCTTCTCGCTCAGGCTCTCGTTGCGGAAGGCTCCCAGCAGGCCGATGGGGATGCGCTTCAGCGGATTGAGGTCGAAGCTCGCTGTGACCCCGAAGTTCGTCACGCTCGTGTTGTCGCTCCCCTTCTGGAACTTCTCGCCCAGGCCGAGCTCGAGGAAGCCCGTGAATCCGATCCAGGGCGCCGGAGTGTAGGCCGCGCTGACGCCACCGACGATCCGCTTGTTGTTTCCCTTGGTGAGCAGAGAATCCTTGCCCGCCTCCAGCGCGCTGGTGGTGTCCGTCCCGGCCGCGATCTCGTTCACGACCGCCTGGACGAAAGCCAACGGAGAGACGCCGTAGAGGGTGTTTCCCCGCAGGTCGGCGGCGGCCGAGAGCTGCCAGGCGCTCTTGCGCAACAGGCTCACCTTCGCGCCGAGCTCGTAGCCGTAGACCGCCGAGAGGCCTTCGGACACGATCGCCTCGGCGCTCGTGCCGAGCCGGCCGGAGCCACTCGCCGCCAACCGCAGCGCCACCCGACGGCTTACCGCCTGCCGGTAGCCGAATTCGAGGCCCATGAAACCGATGTCGGAGGAGGTCTCCCCGATCTTCTCTCCGTCGAGGTTGTAGATCGGGATCACGAGGTTGACGGCCTTGCCGAAACCGGTCGCATTGGTGAAGGTCGTGGAGATGAACGGGTCGGGCACCACGGTCGAGGGGAGGAACAGGTGCCCGCCGAAGTCACGGGGCGCCGGATTCGCGGCGGACTCCTGAGCCCTGGCCGGCGCGACGGGGCTGGCGACGAGCGCGACGAGCAGGCCCGCACCGGCCACAAGCGAGATCCACCGACAGCTGTTCAACATGTCTACCTCCCGTGCGTCGAGTGTCTTTGTCCGCGCCGCCCGACTGTCCGGGTGGCGGGGGGCCAGGCTCAGGCAAGAGAACGCCTCGCCCCCCCTCGCGTCAAGCCCGGATGTGGATGGGACTGGCGGGCGGGGGTAGAACCCGTGACGATTCCCGCCCGGCCGCGGCGGAGGACCGCGCCGGCGCGCGATGTAGTCGTTGCCGGCCGGCCCGCGGGTACCTATAATCCCGAAGCCCTCGACGCAAGCTGCTCGCCAGGGGGCAGACGCCGGACGGCGCGCCGCTCTTTTCCACTTCCAACCGTTGCCCCACGATCTCTATCGCGCTCGGCCCGCCGGTAGCCGCCGGGCGGTTTCGACAAGGCGCGGTTCCGGTTCAACGGCAGGATCGGGCAGGCGCACGCGAAGCGTGTGGGGGTGAAGCAGGGAAGCGGCTCGGGGGCTTCATTCCGGGCAGTCCAGACGGGGCCGCGGGTCCCTTACGAAGGAGGACGCGAGAATGGCACTCAAGGAATACAAGCCGGGGACCGCATTCACCGGCGTCATCGGACGCACGTTCGATGTCTCCAGCCCGGCGTGGCCCGAACCGCTGCGGGCCAAGGAAGGCGCGCCCAACGTCCTGTTCATCGTGCAGGACGACACCGGTTTCGGCCAGATGGGCTGCTACGGCAGCCCCATCGAGACGCCGAACATCGACGCGCTCGCCAAGGGCGGCCTGCTCTTCAACAACATGCACACCACGGCGCTGTGCTCGCCGACGCGCTCCTGCGTCCTGACCGGGCGCAACCATCACTCGAACGCCATGTCCTGCATCACCGAAGGCTCCACCGGTTATCCCGGCGGCAACGGCAACATCCCGTTCGAGAACGGGATGCTCTCCGAGATGCTGCTCCAGCATGGCTACAACACCTTCGCCCTCGGCAAGTGGCACCTGACCCCGGCGGATCAGATCTCGGCGGCCGGCCCGTATGATCGCTGGCCCTTGGGGCGAGGCTTCGAGCGCTACTACGGCTTCCTGGGCGGCGACACGCACCAGTACTACCCGGAGCTGGTCTACGACAACCACACCGTCGAACCCGAGAAGACGCCGAAAGAGGGCTACCACCTGACCGAGGACCTGGTGGACAGGGCGATGAGCTTCATCGCCGACGCCAAGCAGGTCGCGCCGAACAAGCCCTTCTTCATGTACTTCTGCCCCGGCGCGGGGCATGCGCCGCATCACGTGCCGAAAGAGTGGGCGGACAGATACCAGGGCAAGTTCGACGGCGGCTGGGACGCCTACCGCGAGAAGACGTTCCAGCGCCAGAAGGAGCTGGGGATCATTCCCCAGGACGCCGAGCTCTCGCGCCACGATCCCGACGTGCAGGACTGGAACGCGCTCTCGGCCGGCGAGAAGAAGCTGTACGCCCGCATGATGGAGGTGTTCGCCGGGTTCCTGTCCCACACGGACTACCACTACGGCCGCCTGTTCGATTTCCTGAAGTCGATCGGCGAGTGGGACAACACGCTCATCATGTTCATCTCCGACAACGGCGCCAGCTCGGAAGGCGGGCCGACCGGTTCGGTCAACGAGAACAAGTTCTTCAACAACGTGCCGGACTCGCTGGAAGAGAATCTGAAGATGATCGACGAGCTGGGCGGGCCGTCGACCTTCAACCATTACGCCTGGGGCTGGACCTTCGCGGGGAACACGCCGTTCCGCCGGTGGAAGCGCGAGACCTACCGCGGCGGCATCAGCGACCCGTTCATCGTCCACTGGCCGAAGGGCATCAAGGCGAAGGGCGAGGTGCGGGCGCAGTACGCGCACGCCATCGATCTGGTGCCGACGGTGCTCGAGTCGCTGGGCATCGAGGCCCCGGCGTCCGTCAAGGGCGTGACCCAGTCGCCGATCGAGGGCCACAGCCTTGCCCCCGCCCTGGACGACGCGCAAGCGCCCTCGCAGCACATCACCCAGTACTTCGAGATGATGGGGCACCGTTCCGTCTATCACGACGGCTGGCGCGCGGTGTGCCCGTGGCCGGGGACGTCCTTCAAGGAAGCGGGCCTCTTCTTCGGCGCGCCGATCGACAAGGACAAGCTGACCGAGCTCGATGCCAAGGGCTGGGAGCTGTATCACGTCGAGAAGGACTTCGCCGAGAACCACAATCTGGCCGCGGAGAACCGCGCCAAGCTGATCGAGATGATCGCCACCTGGTACGTCGAGGCGGGCAAGTACAACGTCCTGCCCGTGGACTCGCGCGGCACGCTGCGCTTCGCCGATCCGCGCCCGCAGATCGCGGTCGCCCGGGACAGCTACACCTACTATCCCGGCACGCAGGCGGTGCCGATCAACGCCTGTCCCAACTTACTGAATCGGCCCCACAGCATCACGGCGGACGTCGAGATCCCCAAGGGCGGGGCGGAAGGAGTGCTGCTCTCCGCCGGCGACGTCCAGGGCGGCTTCACCTTCTACGTGCAGAACGGCAAGCTCCATTACGCCTACAACTACGTCGCCAGCCGTTTCTTCCACGCCGAATCGAACGTCCCGGTGCCCGAGGGACGCCACAAGCTGCGCTTCGAGTTCGAGGCCACCGGCAAGCCCGACGTCAAAGACGGCAAGGGCGCGCCGGGCCGCGGCCAGCTCTACATCGACGGCAAGCTGGTCGGCCAGGTCGACATCCCGCTCACCATGCCGCTGTCGCTCGGGCTGGGCGGGGGGTTCGTGTGCGGCGCCGACAGCGGCTCGCCGGTCTGGGACAAGTACGATCCCCCGTTCCGGTTCACCGGCACGCTCTACGGCGCGACCGTGGACGTGAGCGGAGAGCTGATCAAGGACGACGAGCACACCGTGAAGATGATCATGGCGCGTCAGTGAGCGGATCCAGGACCGGCAGCCCGACGCGGGCTGCCGGTCGCTGGTGACAAGGGAGGACGATGCTACAGGTTCGCCAGTGGGCCGAATTCGCCGCCCAGGGCGTCGAGGTCCTGGCCGTGGGGTTCGTGGTCGCCTTCATCTTCGCGGGGACCGTGCGCTGGGCCGTTCACTCCGTGAAGAAGGTCGAAGGATCCTACGAGAGGTACCGTTCCGTTCTGGGGAAAGCGCTGCTCGTCGGCCTCGAGCTCCTGGTGGCCGCGGACATCATCCGCACCGTGGCCCTCGATTCGTCGCCGACGAACCTCGCCATGCTGGGCGGCCTCGTGTTGGTGCGGACGTTCCTGGGATGGACCCTGACCATCGAGGTCGAGGGCCGCTGGCCGTGGCAGAAGCGGCCGGAAAAGATATCCGCCGCCGCGTGACCGCGGCCGGGACGGCGGCTCGAGGCCGCCGCGGGGGAGGGAGCCGATGGAAGAGACGCTGGCGCGCATCTGGGGGGGGCTGGCCGGTCGGGCCGATGGCCCGCTGTCACTCCGCATCTATCTCCAGCCGACGATGGCCGCCATCCTGGCCATCCTGGACGGCGTGAAGGACGCCAAGGCGGGCAAGCCGGCCTGGCTGTGGGCGGTGGTGTCCGACCCGCAGCACCGGGGTGAGCTCGTGCGCAGCGGGTGGAAGACCGTCTCCAAGATCTTCTTCATCGCGATCGCCCTGGATGTCGTCTATCAGCTCGTCGTCCATCGCTTCCAGCGCTTCTCCCTGGGCGAGACGGTGATCATCGCGTGCCTCTTGGCGCTGGTGCCCTACGCTCTGCTGCGCGGACCGGCCAAGCGCGTGGCGAGCCGGTTTCTGCGCAAGCGCTGAGAGGCGCCCGGCGTCCGAGGAGGAGAACCGACCATGGAGAACACGACCGGACCGGCGCCGGCGGGGCCGCACCCCGCGGGCCTTTCCACCGAAGCCCTGGCCGTCCAGCGCACGCGCCTGGCGTACGAACGGACCATGATGGCGTGGACCCGAACGGGAGTCTCGCTCATCTCCTTCGGCTTCAGCATCTACAAGTTCGCCGACATCCTCCAGGGGAAGGCCGCGGGAAGGACGATCCTCGCGCCGCAGGCGTACGGGTCGGCGATGATCCTCACGGGGCTCGTCGCGCTCGTCGTCGCCACGCTCCAGCACCGGGCGGGTCTCCAGGAGTTGCGGGCGCAGGGGGCGCGGATACCGGCGTCGCTGGCCTCGATCGTGGCCGTGTTGGTCGCGATCCTGGGGCTGGGGGCCCTCGGACTCGTCGTCCTGCACCAGTAAGGGGCCGGGCGAGGAAGGGCGAGTGGCCGGCGTCACGGGACTCTGCGGGAGGAAGACGAGACCGCCATGGCACCACGGATCCTGGAAACCGCGATGCCAGGATTGCGCCTCGCCCGCACCTACCAGCGGGCCTGGTTTCGCAGCGACCTGGTCGCCGGCATCTCGGTGGCGGCGGTGGCCGTCCCCATCGGCATCGCCTACGCGCAGCTCGCCGGGGCGCCGCCGGCCGTGGGGCTCTACTCCTGCATCCTCCCGCTGGTCGCCTACGCCCTGTTCGGCTCTTCCCGGCAGCTCATCGTCAACCCCGATTCGGCCGCCTGCGCGATCGTCGCCGCCACCCTGCTGCCACTGGCGGCAGGCAACCCGGCGCACTACGCGGATCTGTCCATCGCGCTCACGCTCCTGACCGGGCTCCTGTGCATCGTCGGCGGCTTGGCCCGGCTCGGAGCGATCGCGAATTTCCTCTCGCGTCCCATCCTCACGGGCTACCTGAACGGCATCGCGCTGAGCATCATCGTCGGCCAGCTCGGCAAGCTGCTCGGCTTCCAGGTGGCGCCCGCCGGGTTCTTCCGGACCATCGCCGAAGTGGGGTCACGACTGGGAGAGACCCATCTTCCGACGCTGGTCACCGGGCTCGCGCTGTTCGTCTTTCTTCGCCTCCTCAGGCGGGTGGCCCCGAACGTTCCCTCGCCGCTGCTGGCCGTGGCCCTGGGGATCGGCGCGGTGCGCCTGTTGGGCCTCGATCGCATGGGGGTCGCGGCGGTGGGGGCGATCCCGGCGGGATTCCCGGCGCCGCGGATCCCGGCCGTCGCGCCGGGCGAGCTGGCGCCGCTGGCGGCGGGGGCCTGCAGCCTCGTCCTGGTCAGCTTCTGCAGCATGATGACGACGGCGCGGGGCTTCGCCGCCAAGAACGGATACGCGATCGACGCCAACCGCGATCTCATCGCGCTGGGAGTCGCCGACCTGGCGTCCGGGCTCACCCGGGGCTTCGCCGTCAGCGGCGCCGACTCGCGCACCGCGGTCGCGGACTCGGCCGGCGGGAAGACCCAGGTCACCTCCCTGGTCGCCGCCGCGGCCATGGCCGCCGTCCTGATCTTCCTGACCGGGCCGCTCGCCTATCTGCCGACCGCGGCCCTGGCGGCCATTCTCGTGTCGTCGGCCCTCGGTCTCTTCGACCTGCGCTCTCTGAGGCGGTATTACCGGGTCAGCGGCGCGGAATTCCGCCATTCCGTCGTCGCCATGCTCGGCGTCATGACGGTCGGCATCCTGCCGGGGATCCTGATCGCGGTGGGGCTGGCGCTGTTGCGGCTCCTGGCGATCGCCTCCCGCCCCCACGACGCCGTGCTGGGGCTGGTGGAGGGGAAGGACGGCACCTACGACGTCGCGGAAGAGGCCGGTGCCAAGACCATCCCCGGCCTGATCGTCTACCGGTTCGACGCGGCGCTGCTCTTCTTCAACGCCGAGCGCTTCCAGAGCCGCGTGCGGGAGCTCGTCGAGGCGGCCGACCCGAAGCCGCGGTGGGTGCTGTTCGACGCCGAGTCGGCGCCTCTGCTGGACCTCACCGGGGCGGACGCGCTGGAGTCCCTGCGCGCCGAGCTCGCCGCACAGGGGATCACCCTGGCCGTCGCCCGCGCCAAGGGTTTCTTCGGCGCCCTGCTCGCGCGCTCCGGAGTCGCCGGGCGGATCGGGCAAGAGCACCTGTTCCCGACGGTCCAGTCCGGCATCCGGGCCTTCCGGGAGCGCCGGCCGGCGATGGGCGGCCGGGAAGCGGCAGAACCCAGGAAGGAGCGGTGATGTCGACTTTGCCCAAGAACGCGCCGCCGGCCTTTCATCTCCTGGCCAAGCCCACCGGGGCGGCCTGCAACCTCGACTGCAAGTACTGCTTCTTCCTGTCGAAGGACGCGCTCTACCCCGGCAGCCGCTTGCGCATGACCGACGAGCTGCTCGAGGCCTACGTGAAGCAGCTCCTCGAGTCGCACCGGGCGCCGGAGGTGACCGTGGGCTGGCAGGGCGGCGAGCCCACGCTCATGGGCCTCGATTTCTTCAAGCGCTCGATCGAGTGCGCGGAGAAGCACCGCCGGCCCGAACAGGTCGTCCAGTACACGATCCAGACCAACGGCACGCGCCTCGACGCCGAGTGGGCCGCCTTCTTCAAGCAGCACGGCTTCCTGGTCGGCCTGAGCGTGGACGGCCCCCAGGACATCCACGACACCTACCGCGTCAACAAGGGGGGCGCCGGCAGCTTCGCCCAGGTCATGCGCGGCTGGCAGCACCTGGTCGAGCACGGCGTGGACTACAACATCCTGTGCACCCTGCACGCCGCCAACGCCGACCGGCCGCTCGACGTCTACCGTTTCTTCCGCGACGAGCTGAAGGCCGGCTACCTCCAGTTCATCCCCATCATCGAGCGCGCCACGCCCGAGACCCTGCCGCTCGCCAACCAGGGCTGGAGCGAGCGGCCCGGCGGCGGCCGGCCGCTGTACGTCCAGGAAGGCGACCTCGTCACCGAGCGCTCGCTGCGGGCCGAGCAGTACGGCACCTTCTACAACGCCATCTTCGACGAGTGGGTCCGGCGCGACGTGGGCAAGGTCTTCGTGCAGATGTTCGACGTGACCCTCGGGGCCTACGTGGGCCGGTACAGCCTGTGCATCCACTCGCCGACCTGCGGCACCGCCCTGGCGCTCGAGCACAACGGTGATCTGTACTCGTGCGACCACTTCGTCGAGCCGAACTACCGGCTGGGCAACATCCGGGAGACGCCGATGCTCGACCTGGTGGCCTCCGAGCGGCAGCGCCGGTTCGGACGCGACAAGCAGGACACCCTGCCGCGCTACTGCCGCGAGTGCGACGTGCGCTTCGCCTGCCACGGAGGCTGCCCCAAGGACCGCTTCATCCGCACCCCCGACGGCGAGGCGGGCCTCAATTACCTCTGTGCCGGGTACAGGCTCTACTACCATCACGTGGACCGGGCGATGCGCGTCATGGCCGAATTGCTGCGCCGCGGCCGCTATGCCGACGAGATCATGGGGCTGTCGTGGTGAGCGTTCGCCGTCCCGCCGCCTTGACGGGCCGCACGGCCGGGTGCGAACATGCAGTGCGTTTCCCGCCAGAACCCAGAGCGCTGGCGGGGGCCCCGTGGCGGCAGCACGATATCCGCCCATCGGACTACCAGGGGGCGGCGGACGACCGACCGACTGGCCCGGGCTTGACGAAAGGAAGGCAATGAATCGCATCGCGAAGGTAGCTTGCGGACTCCTGCTGTGCACGCTCGCCGTGTCGTGCGGGGGCTCGACCTCGATGATCAGCATGTGGAGCGACCCCGCGTACACGAGCCCGCCGGTGCAGAAGGTGCTGGTCATCGGTCTGGGCGAGAACGAGGCCAACGTGCGGATCTTCGAGAGCGCCATGGCCAAGCAGTTGAAGGCGCGGAAGATCACGGCCATCCCGGGAACGACCGTCTTCCCCTTCGGCGCGCCCATCGACACCACCGTGGGGCGGCAGTACTGCCAGGCGAACGGCATCGAGCTGGTGACCATCACCCGCGTGGTGGGCATCTCCAAGGAATCGGAGTACGTGCCCGGCACCTCGTACTACACGCCGGCCCCGGCGTACTACGGCTTCTACCCGTACTACTACAGTTCGTACAGCATGGTCTCGACGCCGGGCTACGTCCGGGAGTACCAGGTCGCCACGGTGGAGACCAACGTGTACTCGCTCAAGAACGAGAAGCTGGTGTGGAGCGGCCAGTCGCAGGCCGTCGATCCCTCGTCGGTCAACCAGGTGATCGGCGATTTCTCCATCATCTTCGTGAACCAGATGGCGCAGAGCGGGATCTTCGGGAAGAAGTAGCGGCGCGACGCGCGCCGGCGGCTGAAAACCGATCGGGCGGCCACCCCTTGGCTGGGTGGCCGCCCGATGTCGTTTCCGGCGCCGTGCGCCGCAGGTCTACTGCCCGCCGAGCTTGTAGGTGAGCCCCGCGGTGATCTCGCCGGTGTCGTACCAGGTGCTGTAGTAGCTGTAGCAGCCCCAGTACGGATCACAATACGTGCCGCCGTCGGTAGTGATGTCGGTGCTCGTCAGGCGGTAGCGGGCGTCGATCCGCAGCCCGAGCTTGGGGTGGAAGAAGTACTTCCCGCCGATGCCGATGTTGGTGGCGAAGCGCGTGATGGTGCCGGAGTCGACCTGGAAGGTGTGGGGCGTGAAGACCGTCATGCCCATGCCGAAGGTGAAGTAGCCGTACGCCTGCCGGTAGAAGCCGCTGCCGAAGTTGCCGTTGAGGTCGATCTCGTCGAATCCCACGCTTCCCAGCCCCGGGGAGTCGGCGGGAAGCAAGCCGGTGTAGCTCAGGTCCGAATTCGCATGCGCGTAGGAAACCTCGATGCCGAACTGGTCGTTCAGGTTGGCACCGATCCGTCCGCCGAAGGTCACCGCGTCGTCGACCCGCAACGTGCCGCCGCTGTAGCTGTAGAGATCGCCGGCGAGGAACCAGCCGCCGAAGGGGGTCAGCTCCCAGCTCGGGCGCATCTGGGCTTGGGCCGCGGGCGCCACGGCGACGGTCGCCAGCACCAGGACGGCGAGGACCAAGTTCTTCTTCCCACTCATCCGCTGCACCTCCAGGGCCCCGTTCGGGGCCGGTTCGGGCTTGGCGCCCAGGAAAGTTGCCTGCCGCGGCTCGGCCTGGTCGGTCGGAACCAGCGGGACTCGGGCTTGGAGCATCGGTCGGAAGCTAAGGGCCGCCGCCGCGCGTGTCAAGCGCGCCGGGAGCCTCGCCGGGGGCGGGATCACGCGTCTTCCCCGGGATGCGCCTCCCGCCTCCCGTCGCCGGGGGTATACTACTGACCCTGCGATCGCCCAAGGAAAGGGCGAGTCCCCCCACCGACCTCGCCCGCTGAGCCCACCCGCCGGTCTTTCGAAGGAGGCGCGGCGCCATGCTGCTCTTTCTATCCAGCGACGCCGGGGAGCGCTGGCCCCTCGACCCGCCCCTGGTCACCATCGGCCGCTCTCCCAGCAGCAGCATCTGCATCCCGGACGTTTCCGTTTCGCGGCAGCACGCCGAGATCGAGCAGCGTGAGGGGCACTGGTTCCTACGCGATCTCGGAAGCAGCAACGGCACGCGCCTGAACGGGACGGCCGTGCAGGCGTCGACCCGGATCGCGCCCGGCGACACCGTGCATTTCGGCAACGTCCTCCGGCACGTGATCAGCGACCAGCTCGGCTCGCAGGTCACGCTCACCGAGACCAGCCTGCTGGGGGCGACGCTCAAGCTGCCCCCCGAGCAGATCCTCGAGCACCGCACCCGCACCGTCGAGGGGGCGCAGCAACTCGTCCATCTGCTCGCCGAGGCGGGCCGCCAGCTGGTGCTCCCGCAGTCGCTGGAGGACACCTACGACGAGATGCTCCGTTTCGTCGAGAAGGCCGTCCCGGCCTCGCGCTACATCCTGCTGATCAAGCCGGGGCGCGGAGAGGAGCTGGTGCCCGTCGCCGGCCGCGCCTGTGCCGGCCTGGCCGGGGAGCCCCTCGTCCTCTCGAAGGCCATCCTGCGGACCGTGGTCGAGGAGAACAGCGCGGTCCTGACGCGCAATGCGGTGTTCGACCCGCGTCTCAAGGGCTCCGACAGCCTCCTGGCGCAAGGCGTGCGCTCCGCCGTCGCCGTCCCGCTCTACGACGAGGAACGCCTGCACGGCATCCTCTACGTCGACAGCCAGGACCCCCGCGTGCAACTCGGCGAGGACCAGCTCGAGCTGCTCACCCTGCTCGGCGACATGGCGGCGGTGAAGATCAGCAACACCCGGCTGCTCAAGGAAGAGCAGGCCGGCGCCCTCATGAGGCAGCAGCTGGGGATGGCGGCCCGCATCCAGCGGGGTCTCCTGCAGGCCGAGACGCCCACGCTCGACGGCTACGAGATCGAGGCCGTCCTCCAGCCCTGCTACGAGGTGGGCGGCGACCTCTACGACTTCCACTCCTGCCCCGACGGGGGCCTGGTCTTCGTCCTCGGCGACGTGTCGGGCAAGGGCCTCGGCGCCGCGCTCCTCATGTCCCTGTTCCTGGCGTCGCTGCGCGTGCTCTGCGATTACTGCTCCGAGCTGGAGGAGCTGGCCACGCAGCTGTCCGCCCGCGTGTACCGCACCACCGACCCGATGACCTACGTCACCGGGTTCATCGGCTGCCTCACTCCCGCCACCGGCACGCTGAGATACGTCAACGCCGGGCATCCCGCGCCGCTCCTGGCCCGCGGCGGCGAGCTGCGGGCCCTCGAGAGCACGGGGATGCCCTTCGGCATCCTGCCCGACCAGACCTTCACCGCCGCGGAGGTGACCCTGCAGCCGGGCGAGCTGCTGGCGGTCTTCAGCGACGGCGTCACCGAGGCCAGCCGGGCGGGCCGCTTCTTCGAGGAGAGCCGCCTGCGGGACGTGCTGCGCGAGGTGGCGAGGGAAGAGCCGCTCGCGCAAGCGCGCGCGGCGATCATCCGGCGCGTGGACGAGTTCCTCGATGGCGCGCCACGCAGCGACGACCTCGCCCTGGTTCTGATCCGGCGGGCCGGGCGCCCGGTCCTCGCGAGCGACTAGCCGGTCGGGACAGGGGCCGGGTCCCCGGCCCCCCGCAGCTCCCGCAGCGGCGCCGCCGCCCGCCGCCGCAGCCATTCCACCTGGCACGCCCCCGCGGCCGCCATCCCGAGCATCGTGATCGGGAGTCCGGGGAGGCGGCCGACGCCGATGCCCGCGACCAGCACGGCGACCATGACGGCGAGGTAGACGGCCATCGATTCGCTCACGCCGCGGGTGCGGCGGCTGTGGACGAGCACGCCCTGATACCAGCTCTGCAGGGCGTTGAGCGCCGGCAGCGGGCAGGCGATGGCCAGTGCCACCACCGCCAGCGCGGTGAGGTCCGGCGGCAGCGCCGACACCCGGCCGAACCACAGCGGCCCGAGGGGGCTGAGCGCTACGACCAGCAACAGAGCGGAGGTCGAGCCGGCGAGCCCGAAGGCGAAGCGGCGAAGCGGCGCGGCCGCGCCGGGGCGGTCGAGCAGCGACACCACCACCTCGTTGAGGGCGAAGCCGACGCTGCGCAGCGTGAAGGTGAGGCCGTTGACCACCGGCCAGGCCGCCAACGAATCGAGCGTGCGCGGCATCCGGGTCATGGCGGCGCTGGCGATGGGCATGGCCAGGAAGCCCATGAGGGGAGTGAGGGCGAGGGGAGTGTAGAAGCGGATGAAGCGCGCCACGGTCAGCGGGTCGGACGTGGGCGGGGCGGGACGCACGCGGTCGCGCAGCACCGGGTGCACCGCGAAGCCCGCGAAGATGGCCTCACCCACCACGCCGGCGATGACGGCGAGCGTACCCACGGCGATCCCCGGCAGGCGGCCGTGAGCGTAACCGAGAGCGAGCACGACGACGTTGGCCCCCAGCCGGATGGCCGTGCCGACGCCCACGGCGCGCGAGTTGCCGAAGCGGATCAGCACGCCCTGCTGGGTGCGCCGGTAGGCGATCGACAGGGTCCACGGGGTCATGATCTGCAGGCCCAGCCGGGCGGGCTCGAGGATGTCGGCCGGGATCCCGAGGACGTGCGCCGCCACCACGTCGTAGAGCGGCGTGAAGGCCACCAGCGCGTGCAGGGCGGTGAGCGCGCCGCCCATCGTGAGCATGGCGCGGCGCACCAGGCGGTAGGAGGGCCAGTCGCGCGACAGAGCGGTCGAGGCCGACAGCAGCATGATGATCGGCGACTCGATGAGCAGGGCCAGCGGGAAGACGACGCCGCCGTACGCGGCGAGGCTGACGGTGGGCTCGGGCAGGCGCGCCATGACGGCGCTCACGGCGGGCAGCTCGAGGCCCATCATGAGCCAGCTGGCGGCCAGCGGCCACCAGGTGCGGTAGACCGTCGCGAGGGTGACGGGGGCGGCGCCGTCGTCGGGTCGAGCGGGCGGACTCACGGGCCCGCAGCCTACGGCAAGGCGCGGCGGCGGGCCAGGGGCGTGGGGGACTTCAGGCCAGGGGCGGGAGCTTCGTCAAGCCGCCTTGCGCCTGGCGACGCCCGCGACCTCGCGCGCCGAGACGCCGCGCGCCTTGCGCCAGGCGACCGATTCCGCGTAGGCCTCCTCGAAGTCGTGGACGGCGCGATCCACCGATACCGGCCGCAGCGTGCCCTCGGGCATCTCGGTGAAGGCGCGCTCGCAGAGCCGGAAGGCGCTCATCCCGGGAGCGTGCACGATGCGGTGGCCGGGGCGCGCCTCCAACCCGGTGACCCGGGACGTAGTGAAGGTGACGCTGGTGTGGCCCTGGTAGCGCGCGAACAGGTCGAGCCAGAGCCCGGCCTGCGGGTGCGCGTAGATGGCGGCGTAGACCGATTCCGCGGGGTTGGCCAGCAGGCGCACCGTCACGCCGGGCATCTCGGGGACGCGGTAGGTGCCCGCCTCCACGAAGCCGTTCTCGACCAGCGCCTCGGTGGCGCTCTCGGCGGCGTTCTCGTCGGTCCACGAGTGGGCGCTGACCGCCTGCAGGCGGATGCGGTCGGGTGCGGCGTCGACGGCCTGCCGGCCGACCGCGGCGAGCACCTTGCGGACGAAACGGCGGCGCGCCAGATAGGCCACCAGCAGTGCGCCCGCGACGAACCAAAGCCAGGTCATGCGCCCTCCGGGCCCGCCCGTGCGGCGGGCTCTCTCGGGGAGTTATCGGCCGGCGGGGGCTCCGGCTGCAGGCCGGGGGCTGTCGGGAGTCCCGGCGCGGGTTTCCGCCCCCATACTTCGGCTTCCGGCACACCTCTGGCTAGGCTATGCTGCAGTCCGTCCCGTCCCGCAGCACACGCCGGTCCCTTCGTGCGGGGTGCCCGATGAAGCGTAGAGCCGTGCTGTCTTTTGCCCTTCTCGTGGGTTTCGGTGTGCTGGCGATGGCCGGCTGCGGCGGCGACAACGGCACCGGGCCGCAGCCCGACGTCTGGTACGGCAGCATCGCCATCTCCAAGGCGGCCGACACGCTGCGGGTCGGCGAGGACCTCGTCTTCACCGCCACGGTCACCGACACGGCCGGCCAGCCGGTCACCAATCCGCAGCTGACCTGGACCTCCAGCGACGCCGCCGTGGCGGGCGTGAACGGCAGCGGACGCGTCACCGGCCTGCTCGAAGGGGCCACCATCATCGTCGCCACCGGCGGCCACGTGGTGAGCAACCCCGAAACCCTCGTCGTCGTGCAGGGCCTCGGCTGGGTGGACCAGTCCAGGGCGGCGCTCACCACCAACACCCTGAACGGCGTCCACTTCTACGATCGCGCGCGGGGCTGGGCGGTGGGGAATCTGGGGACCATCCTCGCCACCGTCGACGGCGGCCTCAGCTGGGTCAAGCAGGCCTCGCAGTCCACCGGATACGTCTTGAACGGGGCCTTCTTCACGACGGCGGAGCACGGCTTCGCGGTCGGTGCCAGCGGACGCATCCTGGAAACCGGCGACGGCGGCACCACCTGGACGCCGCGCGTGGGCATCGACACCGGCGCGCGCGAGCTGCGCAAGGTGTTCTTCCTCGGCGAGGATCTCGGCTTCATCGTCGGCGGCGGGGGCGTGCTGCTGCGCACCGTGGACGGCGGAGCGAACTGGACGCGGATCCCTTCCGGCGTGACCTCCTACGCGCTGTTCTCGGTGTGGGCGACGCAGGTGCCCGGGCCGGACACGCTGGCCTGGGCGGTCGGCGACAACGGCACCATCATCGGCAGCCGCGACGCCGGCCGGACCTGGAACATCTACACGCCGTCGATCACCGCCCAGAACCTGCGCGGCGTGGTGCGGCTGTCCAACACGCAGGCTTTGGCGGTGGGCTTCCAGGATGCCGTCGGCATCACGGAGGCGAGCGGCGACACGGCGCTGTGGTCTCTGGCCGCGCCGCCGGCCGACTACACCACGTTCTGGGATCTGGCGTGGCCGTCGCCCGGCCGCGCCTACGCGGTCGGCTTCAACGCCGCCGGCCGGGCCAACGTGCTGCTGTCCACGGACGGCGGCCAGAGCTGGGCGACGCAGGATCTCCCCGGCACCGCACCCATCGCCGGCAACTCCCTGCGCTCGGTGTGGTTCGTGGACGACACCCACGGCTGGGCGGTGGGCGAGCTGGGCCTCATCGTGCACACCGCCACCGGCGGAGCGCCGTAGATGTGAGCGCCAAGCGCCCCGGCGCCCGGCGCCCGCCGCCCCGCCGCGATCGCGTCGAGCCGGTCGTCGAGCGCACCATCATCATCGACGGCTACAACCTCATCCTGCGCAGCCCCGCCTTCCGGCCCGACGAGCGCCGCGACCTGGCGACGGTGCGCGACAAGCTCGTGAACCTGCTCTCCTGGGCGCTGGGCCGCGGCGACGTGGAGTTCTACGTCGTCTTCGACGGCGCCGAGACCGGCTTCGGCCCGCCGCGCCCGAGCCGCAGCGGCCGCGTCACCATCCGCTTCTCCAAGCCGCCGCAGACCGCCGACGGGCTCATCCGCGATCTGGTCGAGGAGCACGTCGAGCGCGACCTGCCGGTCGCCGTGGTCACCTCCGACCTCGAGGTCGCCGCCCACGCGCGCGCCTGCGGCGCCACCATCGTGCTCTCCGACCTCTTCGCCGCCAGCCTCTTCCCCGAACGCGTCGCCGAGGAGGCCGCGCGGCAGAAGGGCGCGGCGCGCGGGGCGAGCGCCGAGGGCAGCGAGAAGCCGCTCGGCTTCTCCAAGAAGCAGATGCAGGAGTGGGTGCGGTTGTTCTCGGAGCAGCGGGGGGAAGAAGAGACCTAGGCGGGAGGCGAACCTAGCCGGCGCCGGCGCCGGCGCCGGCTACTTCCCGCCCTCGGCCATGGCCTTGAACGCCGCCAGGTGGCGCGGCTTCTCGGCCGCCGTCCGCGCCGCCGCCCGGTCGGCCGCGGCCGCGTCGTCGGCGGTGCGCCGCTCGACGAGCTTGAGCCGCGAGCCTTTGCCCTCGGGCGCGACGGTGACCCACGCTTGCGCCAGGTAGCCGCCGCCTACCGGCTCGAAGCTGACGCGCAGCTCCTTCAATTTCTCCACCCGCGTGGCCACCAGCATGCCCGTCTCGGCACCCAGCGCGGCCGGCACCGTCTCGCCGATGGACGCGAGCTTGAGCCCCGGGGCCTTGGCGATGAGCCCGGTCAGCGCGCAGAAGCCCTTGGCGACGGTGAGCACCTCCCAGACGCGGGTCGGCGGTGCCTTGACGAAGGCGTCGGAGCGCACCGTGTAGTAGACGCCCCTGGCGGTCGTGGCCTGGGCGTGGGCGGATCCGGGCGCCAGCGCGGACCCCGCCGCCACGAGCCAGAGGCCTGCCGCAAAGACGATCCCGCGCATCCGCCCTCCGCCCGCTAGCCGCCGTTGCCGGCGCCGTAGCGCGCCATCGCCAGCTCGGCGATCTCGTGGATCAGCGCCTCGTAGGAGCGCCCCGCCTTCTTGGCGGCCATGGCGAACTCGGCCTTCTGCGACAGCCAGCAGTTGGGGTTGACCTCGAGCACGTGCGCCGTGCCGTCGGGGGCCAGGCGCATGTCGATGCGCCCGTAGTCGCGCAGGCGCAGCGCGTGGAAGGCGGCGACCGCCGTCTCCTGGAGGCGCTTGACGGTCGCCTCGTCGAGGTCCTCGGGGTAGACCGGTTTGGTGTTCTCGTAGATCTCGGTGCCCTTGTCCCACTTCACCTCGGTGCCGGCGATGCGCGGCGTGCCCTCGGGGATGCGCGACAGGTCGAGCTCCACCAGCGGCAGGGCCTCGGGCCTCTCGTTGCCGAGCACGCCGACGTAGATCTCGCGCCCCTCGATGTACTCCTCGATGAGCGCCGAGCTGTCGAACTGGGTGTGGATCTGGTCGATGCGCTCCATCAGGTCCTTGATGGACTCGACCACGCTGGCGAAGCCGATGCCGATCGAGCCGTCCTCGCGCACCGGCTTGACGATGACCGGGAAGCTGATGTCGTGCGACCAGTCGACGCGCCCGCGGTAGACGGTGGCGAAGAACGGCGTGCGGATGCCGTGGAAGGCGAAGATCTTCTTGGCCAGCGCCTTGTCCTGCGCCAGGTACAGGGCGTGCGGGCCGGCGCCGGTGTAACGGCGCCCCAGGAGGTCGAGGTACGCCGCGATGTTCATGTCCTTGGTGTCGTCGCCGGCGTACGACTCGGTGAGGTTGAAGAGCAGGTCGGTCTTGCTGGCGGCGAGCCCGAGCAGGGTTTCGTCGTCGCCCTCGACCGTCAGGTAGATGGGGTTGTGCCCGCTCTCCCTGAGGGCCTCGTAGACCTCCTGGTGGACTTCCTTCTCCTTCTTGGCGGGGGCCTTCTTCTTGGTCTTGGCCTCCGGCGGCGCCGCCGCCGGCTCGTCCACCCACCACATGTCGTAGAGGACGCCGATACGGTACTTCGGCATGGATCCTCCGGATCCGGGTCGCTCCGCCGGCCCCGCGCCTAGGCCTGCTCGAAGCGGCCCCGCGTCAGGTAATTCATGGCCAGCGTCGTCCCATACGTGGCCAGTTCTACCAGATAACGCGACTCCTTGCCCACTTCCGCGTGCAGATTCAGCTCGCGGCAGTTGCGCGCCATGGCCTCGACGAGGGCGCGGACCACCGCCCGGCTCACCCCCGTCCAGTACTCGATCTTGTCGGTGAGCAGCTCGCGGTTCTCGCCCACCAGGTCGGCGGCCGGGCGCACCTTCCGGCGGCGCGCGTGGCGCAGGAAGATGTCCGGCAGGTCGGCGTGCATCTCGACCTCGACCGCCGCCGAGTTGCGCTCGGCCTGCTGGCGGTAGAACTCGCCGAGCGTGAAGTCCATGTCGTCCAAGGTGATATCGGGCAGGCCACGCTTGCGCACCGGGTCGGCGTCGCGCAGCCGGCGCACCGCGTCGTCCACGAACCTGAGTTTCTTGAGCGCCGGCCAGCTGCGGTAGCGCTTGCGCCAGCCCGAGCCGGGGGTGAGCCACACGGCGAAGGTTTCGGCGAAGTCCTCGTCCGGGTGTTTCTGGGCGTACCAACCGGCGATATGCCGCACGTACGAGCGGCTGAAGGGCATCGGCCGGTAGTGGTCGCGATAGGGGCGCCGGTAGGGGCCGAACGTCTCCCGCCAGTCGGGGGTGGCGTAGAGGCGGTAGGCGTAGTTGAAGGCGTGCCCGGCCTCGTGGCGCAGATACATCATCATCTCGCCCGGGTCCTCGAGGTCGTTGATCTGGCGCTCGAGGGCGGCCACGTGCGGGTCGGCGAGGTAGAAGGGTACGCCGATGATCGGCTGGCCGGACGGACAGCCCCACTCGTCGGTGAGGTAGACCTGCGGCTTCCAGCGCGTCAGGCCCTTGCGGGCCAGCTCGCGGTGGAGGCGCCCGACGAGCTTCTCCACGCGCGAGCCCTCGAGCCTGAGCCCGAGGTCGCAGATGCGCCGGCCGAGGAGGCCGTGGGGGTCGGTGAGGTTCTGATCGGGCGGTTGCACCCGAAGACTGTAACGCACGCGAGGCCGGGGCGAAAACGCCGCCGCCCCCCGGCCGGAGGGGCCGGAGGGCGGGGCGGGCGCGCGGTGGGGCGCCCCGGGGGATGCCGGAAGCCGCTAGTTGCCTGCCAGGGTCGGCGGCACGGTGTGCGCCAGCAGGCCCCAGAAGTCGGAGTCGTAGGGGGCCGCGTCGTCGAAGAGCGTGCCGCGGTCGAGCGCGTTGACGCCGACGCGGAAGCGGCGCAGGTCGTAGGGCGCCTTGAAGCCGCCCTCGAAGACGCCGTCGGCCACCGGGCGCAGGCGCAGCCGGCCCCAGCCGCAGAGCAGGAAGAGGCGGTCGGTGGGATCCTCGACCTGCACGGTGACCTTCACGGGCTCGCCGGCCACGACCTTGGGCAACCCGTTGGGGAAGCGCATCAGCTCCCGCGGATCGGTGATGGTCACGTCGAGGCCGGAGCGCGCCTCGAGGCGTACCGACGCGATCTTCGCGGTGTGCTCGGGCGAGGCGATCTGGCGGTTCGACACGGCCACCAGCCTCCAGCCGCGGCAGCGGCGGTGCCGCTCGCGGTCCCCATCGCTGGCGATCTCGTTGGTCACCGGGTCTTCCCGCTCCCAGTCGATCGGCCGGCGGAACACGGCGCGCATCACGCCCACGTCGCGCAGCGGCTTGCGGATGCGGGAGACGACCACGCCGGTGTCCACCGAGTCGGCCGCGACGATGTTGAAGCTGCCGGCGAAGCGGTCCACGACCCGCACGCGCGCCGTCTCGAAGACGGTGTCGCGCTCGGTCTCGATCTGCACGTCGCGCTGGCGCTCGCGGATGACACGGTAGAAGAAGACCGGGTGGATCGCCGCCTCGGTGGAGAACATCCCCGCCGGGGCGTAGGCGTCGGCGAACTCGGCCTCGCCGGGCGCCTCGTAGGTTTCGACATCCGCCAGCTCAGGGACCTCGGCCATGGCCGCCTGGATGGCCGGGCTCTCGAGGCTCGCGTTGTTCCCGGCGGGCGGAGAAGTGGGATCGCTGCCGCAGCCGGCGAGTCCGAAGACGAGGGCCAGCGCCGGCAGGGCGAGGAGAACGAAACGCTTCATGACACGACCTCCGCGCAGCGCGGCTGCGCTCTCGAGTTCCTGACGCTGGGGCGCCGGGCGAGCGTCCCTCCGGGGCCGGGCCGGCGGGGGGCCGTCCGGCGTCCTCGGGCACCGCTCCGGTTCAGCAACCGATATGCCACGGCGCGCCATAGTCTCCGCGTGTCGATCCCTCGGGAGGCGGAGTGTCGGCAATCCTCTGCCGGCGATTCAGATAAGAGCGGCGGACGGGATGCCCGGCAGGGCGGTTTGCCGCTGCCGAACCCGCCGGCGGACCGCCGCCGTGCACTCAAGGGTACATCAGCCCGTGCCGCGGTTGTACCCCCGGGGGCAGACGTGGTTCCGCGGGCCGAACCGCACGGACGCGCGACGGCCCGCCCGGTGTCGCACCGGACGGGCCGCCGTCATGCTGCGGGCCGGCGAAAGCGCGAAGCGCGCTCGCGATCAGGCTCCGGTCTTGGGCTTGGCGACCGCCACCGGCTGGTCGAGCGAGAGCGTCACCTTCTGCCCCGCCATGATCTCCAGGTCCGGACCGCGTGTGAGCAGCGAGGCGCCGGTGCCGGCGGCGCCGCCGATCACCGCGCCCTTCACGGCCGAGCCGGCCGAGCCGCCGAGGATGCCGCCGATGACCGCGCCGGCGGCCGCGCCGCCGCCGATCATCTTGGCGTCCTTGCCGCCGCCGCCCTTGCCCCAGATCGTGTCGCCCACCGACTCGACGTCGTACGTCTTGCCGCCGAACGACAGGTTGTCGTACGCGAGCTGCATGTAGGCGCGGCCGCTGGTCTTGCCCGAACGCTGGGCGAGCACCAGGTGGCCCGTCACCTCGGCGCCCGCCGGGATGACGACCCCGCCGTCCATCACGACATCCTCGGCGACCGTGGCGGTGAACTGCTGTCCCGTGGTGGCCGTCTTGGTCGTGAGCGGCGTCGACATCGCCAGCGCGATCGCGGTGCCGGCCGGGACGGTGATCGTGGCCGCGGCCTTCGGCGCGCTCGGCTTGGGTGAAACTGGCCTAGGCTTCGGCTTCGAGGCGGCCGGAGGCGGAGTCGCTTCGGCCGGAGGCGGAGTGTACTCCTCGCCGGGCATCGGGCCGGGCGGCGGCACGTCCGAAGCGGTGTCGCCGAGGGCGAGGGTCGAGTCCAAGGTGGTCATGGCGTCCTCCTGCGCGTTCTTCGCGCAGCCGGTGAGGAAGCCGGCACCACCGATGAAGAGAAGAACAGCGGCAGCGATCCATGTACGGCGCATCCTACCTCCCTGGCGCCGTTCGCGGGTGCGGCGCCTGCGTTGGTGACTTCCCTGGCGCAAGCTGGGAACGTCGGCGAGTATAGGAAGCGCCCCCGAGCTTCGCAACTGCACCCCCGAGCCTCGACGCATGCGGCGTGCTATTCTCATGGGGCAGTTACCTTTCTTTGCAGGAAGTTACCGTGGGCCGCCACCGGGCATCTCTCGGCCGAGAGAAACGCACGATCCGGCTCTCCGAGGTCAGGCGCCATGAACCGATCCCGCCGCTTCTTCTGGCTCGCCGCGCTGTCCGCGCTCGCGCTCCTGCCTGCGGTTCGCAACGATGCCGCCGCGCAGACGCCGCGCCCGGGCGCGCCGCCCGCCTCCGTGCCCGGCGCCTGGATGGAGAAGCCGGCGTTCCCGAAGGAGCCCTCGCGCGCCGGGGGGCGGACGCTCGCGGGTGAGTTCGTGCCGCAGTCGGAGCGGACGCGCCCGGCCGCTCCCGCGCCGCCGCTCCTGCTGCCCTTCGATGTCCGCTACTACGGCCTCGACCTGACGCCCGAAGTGGGGCAGGACAGCCTGGCGGGCACGGCGACCCTGCTGATCCATGTCACCACGGCAGATCTGGTGAGCGTCACCCTCGATGCGGTCAGGCTCGCGGTGAAGGGCGTCACCGTCAACGGCCTGCCACGGCCGTGGTCGGTGCCGCCCGATTCGCTGACGCTTTCCATAGAGGTGGGCGGTGCGGCTCCCGGCGACAGCCTGCGCCAGCCGGGCGATTCCATCTGGGTGGCGGTGGACTATGGGGCGCGCCCGAAGCGCGGCTACTACGGCTTCGAGCGCTGCACCTACACCTTCACCGAGCCCGAGAACTCCCGCGCCTGGTTCCCCTGTGCCGACGTGCCGCGCGACAAGGCGCGCTTCGAGGGCTGGTTCGCGGTGCCGCAGGCGCTGTACGCGGCGTCGAACGGGGTGCTGGTGGGCATCGCGCCCGCGGGCGACGGCCGGACCCGATGGCACTGGCGCGAGGACCACCCCATCGCCACCTACCTCATCTGCATGACGATCTCCGACTACGCCGTCATGCGCGCCGACGCGGACGGGATCCCCCTGCTCTATCTGACCTACCCCGAGGATACCACCAAGGCCAAGGCCGACTTCGCGCGCGTGCCCGAGATGATGCGCTTCCTGGCGACGACCTTCGAGCCGTACCCGTTCGACAAGTACGGCATGGCGGCGGTCGAGCCGTTCTACAACATCGGCGCCATGGAGCACCAGACGATGACCACCATCAACCGCGTCTGGCTGCGCGGCGACGGCTACTGGGAGCCGGGAATCCTGCACGAGCTGGCGCACATGTGGTTCGGCGACTCGGTGACGCCCTACGACTGGTCCGACATCTGGCTCAACGAGGGCTTCGCCCGCTACTGCGAGGCGCTGTGGCTCGAGGACACGGAGGGGACGGCGGGGCGCACCAACCTGCTGGCGGCCATCGCCTCGGCCTACTTTGGCGAGTTCTCGGCGGCCAAGTACCCGATCTCGGACCCGCCACGCGCCTATCTGTTCGGCTCGACCATCTACGACAAGGGCGCCTGGGTGCTGCACATGCTGCGCCGGCAGGTGGGCGACGCGGCGTTCCTCGACATCCTGCGTCGCCACCTGGCCGAAAACCGCTATGGCAACGCCTCGATCGGCGGCTTCCGGGTGACGGCGGAGGCGGTCTCCGGCCAGGACCTGGCGTGGTTCTTCGACCAGTGGCTCGACGACGTGGGGTATCCGGTGCTCGAGTACGCGTTCGAGACGTCCTCTCTCCGGCCGAACGGACCGTATCTGGTGACCCTGCATCTGGGCCAGACGCAGGAGTCGATCGGAGCCCCGCTGTTCCGCATCCCGCTCGAGGTGGCGATCCGGACCGCCGTCGGCGAGCGGCGCGAGACCGTGCAGCTCTCCGGTCTGCGGGAGGAGAGTTTCGGCTTCTGGGTCGACGCCGCTCCCACGAGCGTGACGCTCGATCCGGACTACTGGCTCCTCAAGCGCATCTCGCCGCGCTCGTCCTTGACGGACGCCGAGCCCGCGGGCGTGCGCGTGCACAATCTCTATCCCAACCCGGCGGCCGCTACGGCCCGGCTCGAGATCCGGGTGCCGCACCTGGGGCCGGCCAACTCGCAGAACGGGCAGACCGCGCGCTGGCCCGTGCGCGCCGACCTCTTCGACCTGCGCGGGCGCCAGGTGCGCACGGTGGTGGACGGCGAGTTCGGCCCCGGTCTGTACGCGTTCTCCATCGATCAGCGCGACGGCGCCGGCAACGAGCTGCGGGGCGGGGTGTACTTCCTGCGCGTCATCTCGGGCCCCGGCGCGGGGAGTGGCGCGCCGACGCTGACCCGCGTGCACCCCGCCTCGGGCGCCGGCATGGGGAGCGGCATGGCGACCGGAACCCGACCGCTCGCCACCTCGGCCACCGGCGAGGGGAGTGGCACGGCGACGGAGACCCGCCGGCTGGTGTTCCTCGGCAACTCCGCCGGCTATAGGATCATGACCGGCGGGCGCTGAGGGCCGTGGCTCCCGGGGAGAGCGTGGACAACCGGCCCTTGGTGCTCGTCACCGGCGCCACCGGCTACGTCGGCGGCCGCCTGCTCGAGCGGCTCGAAGCGCGCGGGGAGCGCATCCGCTGCCTGGCGCGGCGGCCGGAGTTCCTGGCGCCCCGGGTGCGCGTCGGCACCGAGGTGGTGCGCGGCGACGTCAGCGAGGCCGCCTCGCTGACGCCGCCGCTGGCCGGCGTCGACACCGCGTACTACCTCGTGCACCTGATGGCGGCCGGTGAGCGCTTCGCCGAGGCGGATCGCGAGGCCGCGACGAATTTCGCGCGCGCGGCCCGCGACGCCGGCGTGCGGCGCATCGTCTACCTGGGGGGACTAGGTCACGGCGAGGATCTCTCGCCGCACCTGGCCAGCCGCCAGGAAGTGGGCCGCATCCTCGCCGCCACGGGCGTGCCGGTGATCGAGCTGCGCGCCTCGATCGTCATCGGGTCGGGCAGCCTCTCCTTCGAGATGGCCCGCGCCCTGGTCGAGCGGCTGCCGGCGATGATCACGCCGCGCTGGGTGGGCACGCGCGCCCAGCCCATCGCCATCGAGGACGTGCTCGACTACCTGCTGGCCGCCCTCGACGCTCCGCCCGAGGTGAGCGGCGTCTTCGAGATCGGCGGCGCCGACCGCGTCTCCTACCTCGACATCATGATGGAGTATGCGCGCCAGCGGGGCCTGCGTCGCTGGGTGATCCGCGTGCCGGTGCTGACACCGCGGCTCTCGAGCCTCTGGCTGGGGCTCGTCACCCCGCTCTACGCGCGCATCGGCCGCCAGCTCATCGAGGGCGTGCGCAACGAGACCGTGGTGCGCGACGAGGGCGCGGCGCGGGTCTTCCCCGGCGTGCGGCCGCGCGGCATCCGTGAGGCCATCGCGCGCTCGCTGGGCAACGAGTATCGCGCCTTCGCCGCGAGGCGCTGGTCGGACGCGCTCTCGACCCTGCCGCGCGCGGGAGGGGACCCGGCCGGCGGCGCCGGCCGCCTTCTCGACTCGCGCGTGGTGCGCGTCGCCTGCGAGCCCGCGGCGGCGTTCGCGCCCATCCGCCGCATCGGCGGGCGGACCGGCTGGTACTCGGCCAGCCTGCTGTGGCGCATGCGGGGTTGGCTCGATCTCTTGGTCGGCGGTGTCGGCATGCGTCGCGGCCGGCGCGACCCGGAATGGCTGATTCCCGGCGACGCGCTGGACTTCTGGCGGGTGGAGGCGTTCGAGCCGCCGCGGCTACTCCGGCTCGCCGCGGAGATGAAGGTGCCCGGGCGTGCCTGGCTGCAGTTCGAGGTGGCCGCCGACGGCGCCGGGTCGCTCATCCGCCAGACCGCGATCTTCGACGCGCGCGGGCTCGGCGGGCGGCTCTACTGGTACGCGCTGTACCCCGCCCACCAGGTGGTCTTCCGGGCCATGCTGCGCGGCATCGCGCGCTCGGCGCTGACGGAGAAGCGCTCCGCGACGGGCTAGGGACGGCCGCCGCGCGCAGCCGCCAGGTCACCGCGCTGCCCCTTTCGCACATTTCCTTCACGAGGGGCGCGGGTCGGCGGGCCCGAGTCTCTCATCCCATGAGCACAGGCAGAACCGAAACCGGCGAGGGCGCGGGATTGCCGGCCGGCCGGGAGGGGGCTAGGCTCACCCCGCCCCGCCACCCAGGGTGCCCCGGGCACCACCACCGACGAGGCTGAACGATGAAGACGCAGCAACTGCGCGCCGCCCGCGCCGCCGCAGGGCCGCCGCCTCCCCACGCCGTGGCCGCATGAACACCCGTCTCTTCGTCGGCGATCTCGTCCACGCCCGCACGGGCGCGGTCACGCATCACTTCCGCTACCCGGTCTACGCCTACGCCTTCGACCTCGACGAGCTGCCGGAGCTGGCGCGGCGCCACCCGTGGTTCGGCCACAACCGCGTGCGCCCGGTGGCGCTCCACGACCGCGACCACCTCGACGCCGGACCCGGCACGCTGCGCGAGAAGCTGACGCGCGCTCTCGCCGCCGCCGGCGTGGCCGACGACTTCGCGCGCGTCGAGCTGGTCACCGGGGCGCGCTTCTTCCACTACGCCTTCAACCCGGTGAGCTTCTTCTATTGTTACGGGTCCGACGGCGCCGTCCGCTGCGTGGTCGCGGAGGTGAACAACACCTTCGGCGAGCGGCACCCCTACGTGCTCGCCGACCTGGAGCGGCGCGGCGGCTTCTACGAGCCGCGGCGCACGGTGGGCAAGGTCTTCTACGTGTCGCCGTTCTACGACATGACGGGCGAGTACCGCTTCCGCTTCTCCGATCTGCGCGAGCGGCTCGACATCCAGGTGCGGCTCGAGCGGGAGGGGCAGACGGCCTTCGCCGCGCGGCTCACGGGCCAGCCGCGGCCGTTCGACGGCGCGAGCTTCGCACGCACGCTCGCGGGCCAGCCGCTCTCCGCCGTGCTCACCGTGCCGCGCATCGCCTGGCAGGCGGCGAAGCTGCATTACGGCAAGAAGGTCGCCGTGCACGCCAAGCCGCTGCCGGTGCACCCGCTGACCCGGCGCACCGCTGCGCCTTCGTGGCCCGAGCGGGTGGCGCTGCGGCTGGTGCTGCGCGCCTTGCGCGGCTGGCGCGAGGGGGCCCTGGAGCTGCGACTGCCCGACGGGCGCGAGCTGGTCTTCGGCGAGGCCGGGGCGACGCGACGCGCGCGTCTCGAGGCGGTGAGCTACCGGCTCTTCCCGCGCCTGGTGCGCGACGGGGCGATCGGCCTGGGCGAGGGCTACACGGCCGGCGAGTTCCGCACGCCCGACCTCACCGCGCTGCTGCAGCTGCTGGGGGAGAACCGCCGCGCTCTCGAGGCCGGCGCCGGCCGGCTGGCCGGCGTCAACGCCGGCGTGGACCGCCTGCGCCACGCGGCGCGCCGCAACACGCGCGCCGGGGCGCGGCGCAACATCGGCGCCCACTACGATCTCGGCAAC
>CAYLSO010000194.1:0-4216 GCA_964386525.1 uncultured bacterium | reverse complement strand
CCCTGGTCGTCCTTCCCCCACCACGGGCTCAGCCGCAGACCGGCCTCGGCCCCGTTCACGTTGCCGCCGCTGAGGGTGAGGGTGGCCGCGAAGCCGAACGAGTCGCCGTTGTTGAGGACGGCGGGCGTTGCGCCGCCGTCGGCCGAGAAGGTCCAGTTGTGCAGGTTGGCCCAGCCGAAGCAGATCAACTGGCTCTCGTCGAACTGGATCTGCGCCGGGTAGTTGTTGATGACGTTGAGGACGGAGATCGGGCAGTCGTTGAAGATGCGCGTCTTGACCACCGCGCCGTTCATATGCGGGGTAGCGACGGCGTCGGTGACAAACCCGACCGCGACGATTGCCAGCACAGCGAGGGCTACCTTATAGCTCAGCTTCATGGTGAGTGCTCCTCCTTCCAGAGGACAGTCGGTTCCGGTCGCGTTGCAGTCCCAGCGGCGCGCTTCGCCTACCGGCTCGACGTGTGGATCACCCCGAGATGCGCGGCCCTCTCACATGCGGCTCGACGGACACGAGCGACACCCTGGTTGGTGGTCATCACGCATTCCTGAGCAGGATGTTCGCGAACGCTTTCGAGGGTGATTGGACCCGAGCGTGCCGGAATCGGACGACACCGCCGCTAGGCTCCGTGTAAACGATTACACCCGAGTGCGTGCGGCGTCAAGGAAACTCATGTGCAAGCTGCAAATAACCGGAACCTCGGATCTCGTATCATGACGGTCGTCATATCGTCTCACTAAACATATATGAGACCGTTCACATATGTTTAGTTGAATTGATTCTCTCTCGCTTCTTCTCTCCTGGGCAGGATTCCGGGCCCCCCGCCGGGGGCGCGCCCCTTCCCGCCTCGGCGCCGGGCTCCTCCGCGCTCTGCCCATCGGCGCCGACCACGGGCCCCGGCTCTCCGTCCTCGTGCAGCACGCGCATGGCCGGAGTGGTGAGATCGTCGAACTGCCCGCGCCGTGCGGCCCACGTGTAGGCGATCACCGCCGCGAAGACCACCAGCAGCGCCAGCGGCAGCACGATGAAGACGACGCTCACGATCGGCCCTCCGGCGCCGCGCCGGCCGTCGCGCCACGCGCCTCGAAGGTGCGGCCCAGCCAGGAGGCGGCCACCACCGTGATCGAGCTGGCCGGCATGAGGATCGCGGCGATCAACGGGTTGATGACGCCGGCGAGCGCCAGGGTGGCGGCGGCGGCGTTGTAGGCGAGAGAGAAGACGACGTTGCGCCGGATCACGCCCAGCGTGCGGCGCGCGCCCTCGGTGAGCGCCACCAAGGCCTCGGGCCCGGGGCGCGCCAGGAAGACGTCGGCCGCCGCCAAGCAGGCCTCGGCCCCGCCGTGCACTCCGACACCGACGGTGGCCCGCGCGATCGCTGCCGCGTCGTTGACGCCGTCGCCGACCATGACGGTGGGCTCGACGGCGGCGGCCTGCTCGATGATGGCGAGCTTCTGCTCCGGCGTCGCCCCGCCGCGGCACTCCCCCGCCGCGAAACCCAGCTCGCGGCCGACCGCGGCGACTGCCGCGGGCTCGTCGCCGGAGAGCAGCCGCAGCCGCCAGCCGCGCGCGCGCAGGCGGCCGAGCGCGGCGGTAGCGCCCGGCCGTACCGGATCCCCGAACCAGGCGCGCGCCGCCACGCGGCCGTCCACCGCGATCAGCACCGGCGTCAGGATCCCGGACGGCGCGGCCACCGGCGCCGGGCCGGACTCCGCCGCCCGCGCGGCGACGAAGGCCGGCGAGCCGACCGCCACCTGCCGGCCCGCGACCTCCCCTTCGAGGCCGCCGCCGATGGTGTGCGTCACGCCCCGCGCCTCGGCGGCCTCGACCTCGGGCCACGCCGCACGGAAACCCAGCGCGACGGGATGCGGCGACTGGCGCTCCAGAGCGAGCACCAGCGGCTTGACCGACTCGGGCCCGGTGAACGCCGCCAGCGACATGCGCCCCTCGGTGAGGGTGCCGGTCTTGTCGAGGTAGACGAGGCGCGGCCGCGCCAGCACCTCGAGGGCGTCGCCGCCCTTGATGAGGATCCCGGCGCGCGCCGCCCGGCCGATGGCCACGGTGACGGCCAGGGGCGTGGCCAGCCCTAGGGCGCACGGGCAGGTGACGATCAGCATGGCGATGGCGTTGTCCACGGCCCGCGCCGGATCGAGGCGGAGCCAGATCACCAGCGTCAGCGCGGCCAGGGCGAAGACCGTCGCCACGAAGACGGCCGCCAGCCGGTCGGCGAGCCGCACCACCGGGGCGCGGCGGCGGGCCCCGGCTTCGACCTCGTGCAGGATGCGCCCCAGGCGGCTGGCCTCGCCCGCCTCCTCGACGCGCACGGCGAGCGCCGCGCTGCGGTTCACCGTCCCGGCATAGACACGATCCCCGGGCCCCACCGGCAGCGGCCCCGGCTCGCCGGTGAGCAGCGAGACGTCCACTTCGGAGCGCCCCTCGAGCACGACGCCGTCGGCGGCCAGCGCGTCGCCGGGCCGCACCTCCACGGTCATGCCGGGCAGGAGCGCTTCGGCCGGCACCTCGCGCACCGTGCCGTCGGGCGCGCGCAGGCGTGCGGTCGGCGGCGACAGCGCGTACATCAGCTCGGCCGAATCGGTGGCGGCGCGCTGGGCGCGCTGCTGCAGGAAGCGCCCCACCAGGAGCAGGAAGATGAGCGCGGTCACCCCGTCGAAGTAGATGGGCCCGCGGTCGGCGACGGTGTTCACCGCGCCGCGGGCGAAGCCGGCCCCCAGGGCCACGGCGATCGGCAGGTCCATGTGCAGGGTGCGGGTGCGCAGCGCCGCCCAGGCGCCGCGGAAGAACAGCCGCCCGGGCCCGAAGACCGCCGGCACGGTGAGCACCAGGCTCAGCCAGCGGAAGTAGTGCTCGTACTCCTTCTCCATGCCGGTGAACCAGCCGCTGTAGAGCGCCAGGGCCAGCAGCATGACGTTCATGGCCAGCGCCCCGGCCACCCCGATGCGCGCCAGCATGGCGCGGTCCTCGTGGCGGCGCATGGCCTCGGCTCTCACCCCGCGGAACGGGTGCGGGCGGTAGCCGAGGGCGTCGAGGAAGCGGGCGATGGCGGACAGCGGGGTGCGCGCGTCGTCCCAGGCGAGGCGCACCAGCGAGCGCGGCACGTTCAGCTCGGCGCTGGCCAGGCCGGGCACGGTGAGCGGCACGCGCTCGACGAGCCAGACGCAGGACGGGCAGTGCACGCCCTCGAGGTACAGCTCGGCCTCGGCCAGGCCGTCGGGGCGGCGGCGCACGTAGAGGGCACGGAAGGTCGGGTGGTCGAACTCCTCGAAGCTCTTGCCGCTGGCGGTCACCGGGGCGCCGCGGCGGTCGGGCAGGCGGTAGAACCGGTCGAGCCCGGACTGGTGGATGATGGCGAAGGCGGTGCGGCAGCCGGAGCAGCAGAACTGGTGTTCCTCACCCGGCGCGACCAGGCCGGCGGGCACCGGCAAACCGCAGTGCGTGCAGTCTACGACGGCCGCGCGCGCTCCCGCTCGCCGCGCCCCGGGGCTCGCGGCCGCATCAGGGGTGCTGGACATGCGTCGCGTCCGGGCCGTGCCTGGGCTCGTGCATCGGCTTGGGTTGCAGCGCCAGGTAGACGGCCGCCAGGCCGAAGGCGATGAGGATGACGGCGGTGAAGATGGGCAGCCGCCGCCGCAGCGGCCCCAGCGCCCGCTGCGCCACCAGCCCGAAGCCGGCCATCACCGGCAGCGTGCCGGCCCAGAAGACCGCCATCACGCCGAGCCCCGAGGCCCAAGAGCCGGTGCCCGCCGCGACCGCCACGAAGCCGTAGAGGAAGCCGCACGGCAAGAGCGTGGTGAGCAGGCCCAGCGCCAGCCCCCGCGCCTCCGGCGGCTGCGCGTGCAGGGCGCGCACCGCGCCGGCGATGCGCCGGCGCGCGAACGAGGCCGCACCGCCCTCCGGCAGGCGCACGCCCGCCGCGCTGAGCAGCATCGCCCCGCCCCACGCGAGCATGACCGCCCCGGCCAGCACGGCGGCGGCGCGGGAGACGCCGGCGGCCGCGCCCATGCGGTCCACGCCCGCGCCGATGGCGCCGGCGATCGCGCCGAGCACCAGATACGACACCAGCCGGCCGCCGTTGTAGGCCACGTGCGCCCACGCCCGCGGTTTCTCGCCGGTGCCCGAGTAGAAGCAGACGAACGGGCCGCACATGCCGGCGCAGTGCGGGCTGCCGAGCAGGCTGGCCACCAGCACGCCGCCGATCAGGGCC
>CAYLSO010000193.1:0-16313 GCA_964386525.1 uncultured bacterium | reverse complement strand
GAGGGTGGCGGCTCGTGAAAGCCGCGCCGCCGGTGCCGGTGCTCCTCACGCCCGGCGACCCGTTCCGCTAGACGGCGGATTCGTGGTCTAGGGCTTGGGCGCCGGCGGCGGCGCCCCCGCCGGCGGGGCCGTCGTGGTCGTCGCCGCCGCCGGCGGACGGCCCGGATGCCAGTGGTAGTGCTCTGCCGACCAGAAGCGGTTCTTCACCGCGTCGTAGTAATTCGGCGTCGGCATCAAGCCGCCGGGCAGCGGGGTCTGGTCCACGGCCACCGGTGCCGGCTGGTTGATCTTGGACATGGCGTTACTTACCGGGTCGGGCAGGCGCGTGACCGTGGCGCGCGGCTGTCCCGCAGCGCCGGGCGGGACGGCCGCTGTCGCGGGGGCCGTGCCGGACGTCGTCGGCGTCGCTGCCGTGCGCTGGCTGGGATCCGGCGGCGGCCCGTCGTGCCAGTGCGCGTGATCGGGGTGCCAGAAGCGGTTGCGCGGCGCGTCGTACTGCCACGGCTGCGGCGCGGCGCCGCCCGGCAGCGGCGACTGGTCCTTCGACGCCGCCGAGGCGACCGTCGTGGCCCCCGTGGCCGTGGTCGTCCCCGTCACCGGCGGGGCTCCGGTGGTCACCGGCAGGCTCGTGCCGGCCGGCGCGCCCGCCCGCCCGCCGCCCCAGGGGAGCCCGCCGCCGAGCGCGAAGTAGAGCACCGCCGCCCCGATCACGACCACCGCGCCCAGCAGCATCCACACCCCGTGCTGGCGCTTCTCGAGGTCCTTCTTCAGGTGGCAGTGCTTGTACTTCTTGCCGCTTCCGCAGGGGCAGGGATCCTTGTGGCGGACGGACATGGTGGACCTCCGGGGGCGCGATGCGCCGGGGTGTGCGAGGAGTCTAGTCGGGCGTCCCGCCCCGCGCCAGGAGCAACAGGAACTCGTCGAAGGACTCGGCCACCGGCAGCGTCTGGCGCTCGACCAGGGCGCGGTCGCGCGCGCCCAGCTCCACGTCGTGCGGCACCAGCACGACGCGCGGCGTCTCCTCGCTGCGCCACTCGCCGAGGTCGAGGCAGTACATGTCGCCGCCCCGGTTGCCGGCCACCACCACGTAGCCCAGCTCGTGCACCTCCGAACCCGGGTGGTAGTTGTGGTTCTCCTCGAGGATGTGCGGAGCGTCCCACAGGCGCACGTCCTCGAAGTCCATGGCCTCCACGGGGGCGTGCTCGCGGTAGAACTCGAGCACCGTCTCCGGGATGCCGAGCTGCTGCAGCGACTCGAGGTCGATCTCCTCGGCGGGGGCGAAGAGATCCCCCCGGTCGCGGCCCTGCGCCTGGGCGATCAGGCGCGCGATGCGCCCGTAGGGAGAACTGCTCCGCCCGCTGCGTCCGCTCCGCCCGCGCTCCTTCATTCCCACGGCTCCCCCGGCGTCAGCTCCGCCACCGCGATCCCCGAGCCGGCCAGCTCGCGCGCCAGCTCCGCCGGCGTTCCGGTGAGCGGCGGGAAGGTGCCGTAGTGCACGGGCACCACGTGGCGCGCCCCGAGTCGGCGCGCCGCCGCCGCCGCCTCGCGCGGGCTCATGGTGAAGAGGTCGCCGATCGGCAGCACGGCCACCTCCGGGGCGTACAGATCGCGGATCAGCGCCATGTCCCCGAAGACGTTGGTGTCGCCGGCGAAGTAGAGGCGGAAGCCGTTCTCCATCTCCACCACGAAGCCGCAAGGCTCGCCGCCGTAGATCACCTGGCCGGGCCGCTCGTCGTCGTCGATGCCTGCCGAGTGGTCGGCGTGCGTCATCGTGACCCGGATCCCGCCCGCCACCACCTGGCTGCCGCCCTTGTTCATGGGACGCGTCTGCTCCAGCCCCTTGCCCTGCAGGTAGAGGTGCAGCTCGAAGATGCACGGCACCTCGGGCTGGAACCGGCGCCCGATGGCCACCGTCTCCCCGAGGTGATCGAAGTGCCCGTGGGTGACGAGTAGCGCGTCGACGCGGTCGAGTGCGGCCAGCGCGCCGGCGGGAGCCTTGGGGTTGGTGAGCCAGGGATCGAAGAGCAGCACCTTGCCGCCTGGCGTATCGACGCGGAGCGCGGCGTGGCCGAGCCAGGTGATGCGGCATCCTCGATTGAGCTCGGTCATCTCGCGGTCTCCGGGGCGAGGGCTCGGCGTGAGCGGGTGGAGCGCGAGCATTCTACACCTTGGGGGCGCGGGGTGAGGAGGGCGGGCCCGAGCGGGCCGGCCGGCGCCGCGCGAAGTGGACCGGCCCGGTGTGCGTCGCACCGGGCCGGCGTTGGGGGCTGGGAGGTTGGGTCCACTACTGTCCGAGCGGGCAGGGACGCCGGGGTCACGGGATGACAGCGCGCGTTGAAGCGTACCCTGCGCCGCTCGTGCAGATGCACCCTCGCGGGCGCACCACTCCACAAGGGCAAGCCGTGTGCCAGTCGGGGGCCGCCCGCAGGGGCCCGTAACCCGCTGCGGATGCGCCGCCGCAGCGCCATGCGCGGGAACGGGTTGCCCCGGCTGGCGCGGCGAGCCGCGCCGAAACCCGCACGGGCTGGGGGAAAAAGCCAACGCCCACACCTTGCCGTTTGCCGGGGCGGCCGGCGCGAGGCGCAACGGCGGCGGCTCCGCGGCCTTCGCGGCGCGCGCGGTCGGCGCGGGTAAACGGCGCTGGGGCACGGGGATTGACACCCCTGCCCCCGGGCGCGTAGCTTGGCGATTCGGTTTGGCTGCCGTCCGAAATCGGGGGTGGACGGGCGCCGGGAATCGCCCGGGCCGTCCTCCCGGCCTCCGCCATCTTCGACAACAGAATCGGGACCCCGGGGAATGAACCGTAGCGAAACGTGGAAGCTCGTGAGCGTGGTGGTCGCCACACTCGTGTCCATCTTCTATCTGTTCCCCTCTCTGCGCTTCTACAGCGTGCCGTTCGCGGAGCGGATCGCGGCCCCGAAGGACTCGCCCGTCGCCAAGTTGCGCGAGAAGGCGATCCCCCTGGGCCTCGACCTGCAAGGCGGCCTGCACCTGGTGATGGAGGTGGACCGTTCGCGGCTGAGCGGCACCGAGGCCGACCGCGCCGTGGACCGCGCCATCCTGGTCATCCGCAACCGCATCGACCAGTTCGGCGTCGCCGAGCCGCTCATCCAGAAGCAGGGCCTCGACCGCATCGTCGTCCAGCTCCCCGGCCTGCACGACGCGCAGCGCGCCAAGGACCTCATCGGCCAGACCGCCCTGCTCGAGTTCAACCTGGTGCGCACGCCCGAGGAGGCCCAGTTCCTCTTCGACCGCATCGACGCATTCCTGGCGGGGCGCGTCGCCGCCGGGCGCCTGCAGGTGGACAGCAGCCTGGCGCAGAAGCCGCTGACCTCGCACTTCATGGACGCCGGCCCGGGCTACGGCTTCTTGCTCCCGGCCGACGTGCCCACCGTGAAGCGCCTGCTCGCCGAGGCCGACTCGATCATCCCGCCGGACTCGCGCCTGGCGTGGAGCACCGAGGACGAAGGCGCCGGCGGCCGCACCGGCTTCTCGCTCTACGTGCTCAAGAACGAGCCCGAGCTGACCGGCGAGTCGGTGGCCAGCGCCTTCGCGCAGATGAATCCCAGCCAGCCCGGCAAATGGGAGGTCTCCCTGCGGCTCACGCCGCGCGCCGCCGGCCGCTTCGCGCAGGTGACCAACGCCAACGTCGGCCGCCTGCTCGCCATCGTGCTCGACCAGACGGTCAACTCGGCGCCGCGCATCAACGAGCGCATCCCCGGCGGCACGGCCAGCATCTCCGGCCGCTTCACGCCCGAGCAGGCCAAGGACCTGGCGGTGGTGCTCGAGGCCGGCAGCCTGCCGGCGCCGGTGAGCATCATCGAGGAGCGCACGGTGGGCCCGTCGCTCGGCCAGGATTCGATCCGCAACGGCCTGCAGGCCGGGCTCTACGGCGCCCTCGCGGTCGTCCTCTTCATGCTGGTCTACTACCGGATCTCGGGGGCCCTCGCCATCGCCGCGATGCTCCTCAACGTGCTCTACATCATGGCCTGGCTGGCCGGCTTCCGCGCCACGCTCACGCTGCCGGGCATCGCCGGCATCGCGCTGACCGTGGGCATGGCGGTGGACGCCAACGTGCTCATCCTGGAGCGTATCCGCGAGGAGCTGCGCGGCGGCAAGACGGTGCGCGCGGCCGTCGCCACGGGCTACGACCGCGCCTTCCGCACGATCCTCGACTCCAACCTGACGACGCTCATCTCGGCGGCCTTCCTGTTCCAGTTCGGGACCGGGCCGATCCGGGGCTTCGCGGTGACGCTGGCGGTCGGCTTGATCGCCAACATGTTCACGGCGGTGTTGTTCACGCGCATGGTCTACGACTTCATCCTGCACCGGCGCACGCTGAACAAGCTCAGCATCTAGCGGGGCGGCCGGCGCGCGGGTCGCGCGGCAGCCCGGGAAAGAACGCATGCTCCAGCTTCTGATCGGAACCGACATCCCCTTCATGAGGGCGCGCAGGTACGCCTACATGTTCTCCGGCGCGCTGCTCCTCGCCACCCTCGCCTGGGTGCTGGTCAACGGCGGCCCCAAGATGTCGGTGGACTTCGCCGGCGGCACGCTGCTGCAGATCCAGGCGAGCCGGGTGCTGCCGGTGGAGGACGTGCGCAAGACGCTCGACGGCCTGGGCCTGGCCGGCGCCGAGATCCAGAGCACGGGCGGGGGCGACGAGTTCCTCCTGCGCTTCGCCAAGCAGGGCAGCGCCGACGCGTTCACCCGCATCAAGGCCGCCCTCGAGGCCCGCTTCCCCGGCACCGCCGTGGAGCTGCGGCGCGAGGAGACGGTGGGGCCCAAGGTGGGCGGCGAGCTGGCGGGGAAGGCCGTGTGGGCCATCCTCGGCTCGCTCCTGGGCATCCTCGTCTACGTCGGCTTCCGCTACGAGTTCAAGTTCGCGGTCGGCGCCGTGATCTCGCTGTTCCACGACGTGGTCATCGTCTTCGGCATCCTGTGCTTCGCCGGCCGCGAGATGAGCCTCACCGTGGTGGCCGCGCTGCTGACCCTGGCCGGCTACTCGATCAACGACACGATCGTGGTCTTCGACCGCATCCGCGAGCGCATGAAGACGCTCTCCAAGGAGACCCACGCGCGGGCCTTCGACATCGCCATCAACGAGACCCTGTCGCGCACCATCATCACGGCGTTCACCGTCTTCCTGTCCTCCGTCGCGCTTTACTTTTTCGGCGGAGAGGTGATCAACGACTTCGCCCTGGCCATGGTCGTGGGCGTGGTCTTCGGCACCTATTCCTCCATCTACGTGGCTTCCGCACTCGCTCTCGAGATGTGGAACTTGTACGACCGCCGGCGCAAGCCGGCGCGGGCCCGGGCGGCTTAGCGGCCGCGCGGCGGATGCCGGAGCCGCTCCCGGGAAGCGGCGACGAAGCCGAGGAGTCCATGCGCAAGAATCCGGTCGTGCAGCAGGGTGACGAGGGAAGATCGGCATTGTCCGCCGCGACGGTGGCGGCGATCGTCCTGGCGCTGGCCGCTGCGGGCTGCGGGCGCAACGGCGGGGACCTGCCCGTCGGCTTCACGCCCGTGGGGGTCGCCGCCCAGGACAACGTCCTGGTGGTGGAGGTGGTCGAGGAGGCCGTGGACCCGGAGACCAGCGTCCCGGTCGTGCAGGCCGTGGTCCTCGACCGCACGGTCGCCGACGGCTACCGGCTCTACCGCCAGGTCGGGGGCGGCGGCTTCGCTACGGCGAACGACTACGTCAGCAACTTCATCGGCACCTACAACCAGGGCTACGAGACCTACACGGCGACGGACCGCGAGTGGGACCCGACCCAGCCCCGCGTCTACATGGGCCGCGCGACCGTGCAGGGCAAGGAGTCGTCGTTCTCGCCGCTCACCAACACCGCGACCGTCCCGCCCGGCGAGGTCGATGATCTGCTGGCCGGCAGCTTCCTGACGGTCTGCCCCATCGATACCAGCGCGACCGACTCGCTGCCGCTCATGGTCTGGGAGCCGGTCGCGGGGGCGGTGCGCTACGCCATCGAGATCGTTCGCACCGACAGGCGGGTGTTCTTCTTCGGCCTCACGCCGCCGAACGGCGCGGCGAACTACCAGCTCGGCAGCCACGCCGGGACGGTGTTCCAGGAAGTGCCGCTGTCGCCCAGCACCTTCTTCTGGACGGTCCTGGCCATCGACGCGGACTCGCGCATCATCGGCCGCAGCGACCGTCAGATCTTCGTCTGCGACCCGCTGGATGCCGAGCCGCCCTGTACGCCTTGAGCCCGCGGGGCGGGACGGCGGCGCCTGGAACCGGGCGCGGCGCGGCGAGTAGAATCGGGGCGTGATGTCTCGCGCCCCGATTCGCTTTCCCGGCCGTGCCGTCGCGGCCCCGGCCGTCGCGGCGGCCCCCTCTCGGGGGCTCGCCCTGGTGCCTGTCCTGGCCCTGGTCCTGGCGCTGGGCGCCGGCCCCGCCGCGGTCGTGGCGGCCGCCGCCCCCGGCAGTCAGCCCTCCGCCTTCACCATCGCGCGCCTCAAGTACGGCGGGGGCGGCGACTGGTACGGCAACCAGACCAGCCTCCAGAACCTGCTCGCCGCCGCGCACGACCGGCTCGGCGTCCCCGTCGCCGGCGGGGAAGCGGCCGTCGTCACGCCGCTGGACGAGGCCCTGTTCCGCCACCCGCTGCTCTATATGTGCGGCCACGGCAACGTGAAGTTCACCGCCGCGGAGGTCGAGCGGCTGCGCGCCTACCTCACCGGCGGCGGTTTCCTGTGGTGCGACGACGACTACGGCATCGACGCCTCTTTCCGGCGCGAACTGCGACGCGTGTTTCCCGAGTCCGAACTCGTCGAGCTGCCCTTCGGCCATCCGCTCTTCCGCCAGGTGTACGAATTCCCCCGGGGTTTGCCGAAAGTTCACGAACATGACGGCGGCCCGGCGCGCGCCTTCGCCCTCTTCCACGATGGCCGCATCGCGGTGCTGTATACTTTTGACACCGATCTGAGCGACGGCATGGAGGACGAGGGCACGCATCCCGATCCCCCCGAGAAGCGTGAGCAGGCGCTGCGCATGGGCCTCAACATCGTCTCCTACGTCCTGTCGCATTGAGCGCGGCGCGCCGGCGCGGCCGCCCGGCGCGCGGACTGCGAAGCCTCCGGCGCGGCGGTCGCGGCGGCGTCCCCCGAGAGGTGCCGTAGCATGCCCCTGAGCGAGATCATCGCGCAGCTCGAGAGCCGCCTGCGCCGCGGGCGGGCGCACTGGATCGCCCGCCGGCTGGCGGCCGGCGCGGTGCGCTCGCTCGCCGCGGCCGGCGCGGCCGGGCTTGCCGTGGTCCTGGCGGGCGCCGGGTTCGCCGGCTCGCCGCATCTGCTCTTGCCGCTCGCCGCCGGCGCCGCACTGGCGCTCGCCGGCTCCGCGGTCTGGTTCCTCGCCGTGCCGTGGATGCGCCGCCCCGACCTGCCGCGCTTCGCCCGCCTCGCCGAGAGCCGCCTGCCCGAGCTGCGCTCGCTGCTGGTCAACGCGCTCGAGTTGGCGCCGGTGGCCGCCGGCGCGCGCCGCTCGCCGGGGGGCACTTCGCGCGATCTGGCGGCCGCCGCGGTGGCGCAGGCGGAAGAACGCTCGCGCGCCGCCGACTTCGCCGCCCTCGCCCCGCGCGCCGTGCCGCGCGCCTGGGGCCGCGCGCTGGTGGCGGTGGCGGTGCTGTGGGCCGCGGCCTTGGCTCTCGCGCCCGACGCGATGCGGCGCTCGGTCTGGTCGCTGCTCCACCCCGGGGCGGCGCACGCGGCAGCGGTTGGGCTCGCGGTGTGGCCCGGGGACATCACGCTGGCGCCGGGCGCCACGCTGGCGGTGGGCGCCCGCGTGCTGGGCTCGGAGGCCGCGCCGACGCTGGTCTACCGCTCGCTCGGGCGGGAGCGGCGGCTGCGCATGGCGCCGGGAGCTCCAGCGGGGCCGGGGCCGGGCGCGGCGGGCGCCGGCCGCGCCTACCAGGCCGCGGTCGAGGCCGTGGCCGCGCCCGGCGAGTACTTCGTCGAAGCCGCGGGCCGGACGAGCCCGACCTACCGCGTCAGCCTGTCGGGCAGCGCCACACCCGTCTCCTTCGAGATCACCTACCGCTACCCCGCCTACACGCGCCTGCCGGCCGAGACCCAGGCGGCCACGCGCGCCGATCTGGTGGCCCTCAAGGGCACGCGGGCCACGGTGGCGCTGAACCTCGACCGCAGCGTCGACGCGGTGAGCTGGACGCTGGGCTCGGCGTGGCGCGCCGACGGTGCTCGGCGCTGGGTGGCCGAGACGACGGTGACCCGCGACGGCCCCTACGAGATCGCCGTGCGCGCCGCCGGCCGCGTCGAGCGCCTCGCCTTCCGCACCGAAGCGGTGCCCGACCGCTCGCCGCTGCTCGCCGTCATCCTGCCCGCCGGTGACCTCGACCTGCCGGCCGGGCAGCGCATCGACCTCGCCGTCTCCGCCTCCGACGACTTCGGCCTCACCGATCTGGCGCTGCTCTACGAGCGCGAGGACGCTCCCGGCGGCCGCGTGCCGCTGGCGCGCTGGCCGGACGAGCCGCGCGACGCGGCGGCGCGGGCCGAGTGGGACGTGAGCCCGCTGGGGCTCTTGCCGGGCCAGAGCGCTTCCTTCGTGCTCGAGGTGCGCGACAACGACCGCGTCAGCGGGCCCAAGACGACGCGCAGCGCGCGCTTCGTGGTGCGCTTCCCGACGCTCTCCGAGGTGTACGAGGGCATCGAGGAGAAGCAGGCCGCGGCGGCCGAGCGTCTGGAGAAGGCGCTCACCGAGGCGCGCGAGCTGAGCCGGCAGGTGGAAGAAGCGCGCCGCGAGCTGCAGCCGGACCCGCGCGACCGCCGTGGCGCGGCGGCGTGGGAGCAGCGGCAGGCGGCCAAGGAGGCGGCCGAGCGCCAGGCGGAGATCTCGCAGAAGATGCAGGAGGTGACGCGCCAGCTCGAGGAGGCCAGCCGCCAGGCGGCCGAGCACCAGGCGTTCCGCGAGGACGTCCTCGAGAAGCTGCAGGAGATCTCCAAGCTGGTGGCGGAGCTGCAGACGCCGGAGCTGAAGGACGCCATCCGACGCCTGCAGGAGTCGCTGCGCGAGGTGGACCCGCGCAAGCTCGAGGCGAATCTGCGCCAGCTGCAGAACGCGCAGGACGAGCTGCTCAAGAATCTCGAGCGCACGCTGGCGCTGCTCAAGCGCATCCGCCAGGAGGAGAAGCTCGAGTCGGCGGCGCGGCGGGCCGAGGAGCTGGCGCGGCGCGAGGCGGCCATGGAGGAGCGCCTCGAGCGGGCCCGTTCCGCCGAGGAGCGCGAGCCCCTGGCGGCCGCGCAGGAGCAGGCGGCGCGCGAGACCGAGCAGCTCGCCAAGGACCTCGAGGAGCTGACCCGCGACCTGCGGGAGAGCCGCGACGAGAAGACGGCGCGCGAGACGCAGGAGAGCGCCCAGACCCTCGCCCAGCAGGCGCAGCCGGCCCTGCAGCAGTCGGCGCAGGAGATGCGGCAGGCGCAGGGCTCGCGCGCGCGGCAGTCGGCGTCGCGCGCCCAGCAGTCCCTGCAGCAGGTGGCGCAACGGCTGGCGCGCGCCCAGGAGGAGATGAGCCAGGAGGGCCAGCGGCGTCTGGCCGAGGCGGTGCGACGTTCGGCGCAGGACCTCGTGGACCTGTCGCAGCGGCAGGAGCAGGCGCTGGCCGAGGGCGGCGAGGCGCGGCGGCGGGCGCAGCAGCAGCAGGACCTGCGCGAGGGCGCCGAGCGCGTCGCCGACGATCTCATGGACCTGGGCAAGCGCACGCCGTTCCTGCCGCCGCGCGCCCAGGGCGCCCTCGGGCAGGCGCTCGAGAAGCTCGGCCGCTCCGAGCAGTCGTTCTCGGCGGGCCAGGAAGAGCAGGGTGAGGCCGAAGGGCGCGCCGCGTCCTCGGCGTTCAACCAGGCGGTGATCGAGCTGCGCGACGCCGAGAAGTCGATGTGCCAGGACGGGCAGAACAGCGGTGGGCGGTCCGGCGACAAGAGCCAGGCCGGCTCCGAGATGCAGGGCCTCACGGGCCAGCAGCAGCAGCTCAACCAGGACACGCAGTCGCTCATCGACCGCCTCACACAGCAGCAGCGGCTGGCCGCCGGCGACCAGGCGACCCTCGAGCAGCTGGCGGCGCGCCAGGAGGCCATCCGCCGCGGCATCGAGGAGGCGCAGGGCAAGCAGGGCGAGGGGGACGCGCTCGGCCGGCTGGAAGAGGCCAAGCGCGACATGGAGGAGGTGGCCCGCAGCCTGCGCGACCGTCGCCTCGACGGCGAGGTCAGCGACCGCCAGAACCGCATCCTGTCGCGCCTGCTCGACGCGCAGCGCTCGGTGAACCGCCGCGAGTTCGACGAGCGGCGCGAATCGCGCAGCGGCGAGGAGGCGGTCCGTGTGCCGCCGGCCGAGCTGCCCGGCTCGCTCACCGGGGGGCGCGAGCGCGCGCCCCGCGATCTGCTGCGCGCCCGCGCCGAGCGCTACCCCTCGGAGTACCGCGACCAGGTCGAGAGCTACCTGCGGCGGCTGCAGGAGACGCGGTGAGAGGGCGGGGGGGCGCGCGATCGACGCGGCCCGCGGCGGGGTCCGGCGGCGTGGCTCTGGGGCCCGCGCTGGGCGCCGCCGTGGCCGTCGTGGTCGCCGTGGTCGCCGTGGCCGCCGTGGCCGCCGTGGCCGCCGTGGCCGCCGGCCCGGTCGCCGCCCAGCCGGCGCCCGAGCGGCAGCCGTCCGACCGCCTGCCCGGCGTGACCCTCGAGCGGGTCGACCCGCTCCTGGGCGACGGCGATTTCTACTTGCCGCCGACCCCCGACGACCGTCTCGAGCCCCGCGACGAGATCGCCCTGGCGCGCGCCCTCTCGTTGGTGCAGACGCGTCGCCTCGAGGAGGGGCTGGTGGAGCTGCGCCGCCTGGCGGCGCGCTACCCGGCGTCGCGCCGCGTCGTCTCGACGACGGCCTCGGCGCTTACCGCCTCCGGCCAGCCGCAGGAGGCGCTTCAGCTCATCGACCAGGCGATGCGCCGCCGCCAGCGCGCGGCCGGGGAGTCTGCCGGGAACGGGGCGGGTCTCTCCGGCCCGCAGCCGCCCCGGCCGCGTCCGGAGCCGCCGGCCGCCGGCGCTTCGCACGAAGCCGACGAGGACGCCTTCGCGCGCGAGCGCGCCGAGGCCCTCCTGGCCCTCGGCAAGCGCCACGAGGCGATTCCCTGGATGGCAGTCGCGTGCGCCGAGCCCGGCGTGCGTTCGGCCCGCCTGCGCGCCGATCTGCTCATCTGGTCGGAGAGCCTCGACCTGGGGCCGCGCGTGCTGGCGGCGGTCGGCAAGCGGGCCGACGCCGCACCGGAGAACATCGACCTGGCACTGCTGGCCGCCGAGATGGAGTGCCGCACGGGCCGCCAGGAGCGCGCCTGGCCACGGCTGGCGCGCGCCGAGGAGCACGGCGGAGTGGGACGCCGAGGCGAGCTGCTGCGCATCCTCGCCGAGCGGCTCTCGATCGGCCCGGTGCGGACGCAGGCCCAGGGCGCGCAGGCGTGGCTCGAACTGGCCCGCGGCCGCGGCTACGATCCCGAGCTGCGCGGCGCGGCCCTGGCGAGGCTGATGGGCCCGGCGCCGGCGGCGGGTGTCGCCGAAGGGTACCCGGCCGCGGCCGGCGCGTCGGTGCCGACCGCCGATCTCGAAGCGGTCTGGCGGTCTCTGCCGCCCGGTGCGATGCGCTCGCGCACCGGGCTGGACCTTGCGGACTTCTGCCGCCGCCGCGGTGACGAGGCCGCGGCCCGGCGCGTCATCGCCGTGCTCGGCCGTGAGGGTGCGCCCCCGAATCTGCAAGGCGAGCTGGATCTGCAGGAGGGGCTGGCGGCGGTGCAGGGGGGCGATCTCGACGCGGCGCGCCGGCTCCTGGCGCAGGCGCGGCAGCGGGCCGCCGACCCGGCCGCCGCCGAGCGCGCCGAGTACGGGCTGGCGGAGACGCGCTTCTTCGCCGGTGAGTTCGACTCGGCGCTGACGGCGTTCGACGACTTCGCGCGCGCGCACCCGCAAAGCCCGCTCGCCAACGACGCGCTCGAGCACGCCTACCTGCTGGAAGCCGACGGCGATGGCGGCCCGGCCGGGACTTCGCCGGGGGTGGCGGCGCTGGCGCGCGGGCTCTACGCCGAGGCGCGCGCCCAGTGGGAGGCCGCCGCCCGTCTGGCGCGCGACGCCGAGGCGCAGGCCCGCTCGGCGCACCCCGAGGGTTTGCGGACCCAACTGGACCGCGATTCGCTGGGCGGCCCGCTCGACCCGGTGCGCGCGCACGCGCTGCTGCTCCTGTCGCGCGTCGAGCAGGAGCGCGGGGCATTCCCGGCGGCCCTGGCGGCCGCGCTCCTGGTGGCCGACTCGCTCTCCGGCGACCGCCTGGCGCCGGCGGCGCGCAAGCGGGTCGGCGACCTGCTGCTGGCCCACGGCCGCCCGGCCGAAGCGCTGGGGCAGTACGAGGAGATGCTGGCCCGCTACCCGCGCTCGTGGCTCGCCGCCGAAGTGCGCCGCAAGGTCACCGACCTGCGCCAGAGCGGGAGGCGCGACCCATGAAGCGCGCGGTCGCCCCAGGGAGGGGCGCGGCCCGCGGTGCGAGCGCCGCCCTAGCCTGCGTGGCGCTGGCCGTCCTGGCCCCGGCCGCCGCCGCGCCCGGCGCGGCCGCTGCCGCGCTGCTCGTCCCCATGGACGCCGCGCAGACCGACCACCTGCGCGCCTACGGCCTGGCTTTCTGGTGCCTGGAGAACGGCGAGCGCGTGGACTGGCTGCTCAATTACCGCGGCGGGTCGTTCCTGCTCGCGGGCGGCGCCGAGACCGAGCGCGAGGCCAACATCCGCGGCGTGGCCACCGAGCCGGCGAGCGGCGCCGACGAGGCGCGCATCCGCGCCGTCATCGAGGACGAGAACATGGAGCGCGTCGTCCTGGAGAAGGCCCCGCGCGTGGCGGTCTACGTGCCGCCCACCGCGCAGCCCTGGGACGACGCCGTGCGCCTGGCCCTCGAGTACGCGCAGATCCCTTACACCCGGCTGTGGGACGCCGAGGTGATGCGCGGCGACCTCGCCAAGTACGACTGGCTGCACCTGCACCACGAGGACTTCACCGGCCAGCAGGGCAAGTTCTACGCCGCCTACGGCGGTTTCGACTGGTATCGCGACGAGTCCCGCTCGCAGGAGGAGATGGCGGCCGCGCTCGGCTTCCGCAAGGTCTGGCAGCTCAAGCGGGCGGTGGCGCAGAAGATCCAGGACTACGTGGCCAACGGCGGCTTCCTCTTCGCCATGTGCTCGGCCACCGACACCTACGACATCGCGCTCGCCGCCGCCGGGCAGGACGTGGTGGACTCGCCCTACGACGGCGACCCGCCGCAGCCCGGCTACCGCCTCGACTACGGCCTCACGCTGGCCTTCCGCGGCTTCCGCCTTCTCACCGACCCGTTCGTCTACGAGTTCTCCGACCTCGACATGACGAACGCGGCGGCCCTGCGCGGGCCCAGCGCCGTCTTCACGCTCTTCGACTTCTCCGCCAAGAACGACCCGGTGCCCACCATGCTGACGCAGGATCACACCAACGCCGTTCCCGAGTTCATGGGGCAGACGACGTCGTTCAAGAAGTCGCTGCTCAAGCCGGGCGTGATGATCCTGGCGGAGACCCCCGGCGCCGGCGAGGTGAAGTACCTGCACGGCAACTACGGCAAGGGCACATTCACCTTCCTGGGCGGGCACGACCCCGAGGACTACCAGCACGCGGTCGGCGACCCGCCCACCGACCTCTCCCTGCACAAGAACTCGCCGGGTTACCGGCTGATCCTCAACAACGTGCTCTTCCCCGCGGCCGAGAAGAAGAAGCAGAAGACCTAGAGGCCGTCCGCGCCCCACGCCGCCCCCGTTGACCCTCCCGGCCCCGACGCTTAGAATCTCCCCCGGTCGGAGCTTCACGCCCCGTCCGGCGCCCGCGCGCGCCGGTCCTGCTGCCACGCCTTCGGGCCCTTCGAGGATCGATCCCATGGACACCATGACCGTGCTTACGATCTGCGCGGTCGTCTTCACCGCCGCCGTCGTCGCCGTCTCGGTCTTCTTGATGCGTGCGCTGCTGCAGGTGCGCCGCACCGCGGCACAGGCGGAAGCGGTGCTGCACCGCGCCGCGCCGCTGGTGGCGGAGGCCGAGCTGGCGGTGCGCGAGTACCGCGGGCTCGGCCATCAGCTCACGGAGACGGCCGGCAAGGTGAATCGTCTGGCCGCGCAGATCGAGGGCGTGGGGTCGAAGGCGCTGGGCGCGACCGATATCGTGCTCTCGGGAGTGGGAAGCCCGCTGGGCCGGGTGATGGCGATCTGGTCGGGGGTGAAGACCGGCCTGCAGGTGTTTCGCAGTCTCGCGGGACGCCGCCGCAGTCGCGGCGGGCGGGAATAGCATAGGGCCCCCCGGCGCAAAGAGACCGGGCCCCATCGGCCGAACAGAGGAGGGATCGCGGTGGACGAGAACAACGGCGGCAACAGCGGAGTGCTGGTCGGGTTTCTGGTGGGTGCCGTGGTCGGCGCCGTGGTGGGTCTTCTCCTCGCGCCGGCCTCCGGCGCCGAGACGCGCCGGCGGTTACGCGACACGGCCGACAAGCTGGGGGACGAGGGCCGGCGGCGGATCGACGACGCCCGCGGCTTCGCGACCGAGCAGGCCGACGATCTGAAGCAGGCCTTCCGGGCGGGCAAGGATGCCTACCAGCAGTCCCGGGCCAGCCATCCCACGGAGCGGGGGCCCGAATCGGGCTCCTAAACCGCGCCCCTCAGTGGGCCGCGGCGGGAAGGTCTTGCCGCGCGAGCGGCGACGGCCGACCCAATGGGGGGCCATGGCGCAAGCGCTTTGGCCCCTTCCGCTTACTAGGATTCGTCGGGGGTCGGTCCGGCTCCGGTCGAGTCCTCGCGCGCCCCGCCCAGCAGGGCGCCCCAAGCCGGTCGAAAACCCCACCCGTCAGCAAATCCTTCCCGCCGCGCCTCGGAAATAGGCTAGTCTAGCGCCCGAATTGATCAGCCGCGGCGACGCGGTCCGAGGACACCCGGAAAGAGGAGATCATCCCTGATGAGTCCCGACACCGCCCGCCCTGCTACCGCGGCCCAAAGCTCCGCCATCCTGTGCCGAGACGAGGCCACAGCGGAGTTCCATGCCGAAGGCCTGGAGGGAGGCTCGTACCGCGTCACCCCGCCCCTCGATGCTGCCAGCGTGGCCCGCATCGACCTGAACGGCCGCCACGGCCGGGTGCGGGCGGAGGGGAGCCGCATCTTCTACGTGCTCGGTGGCCAGGGCAGCTTCGAGGTGGAAGGCGCGTCGCTCGAGATCCAGGATGGGGACGCGGTCCACGTTCGGCTCGGCCAAGCGTACGACATGCAGGGCGAGTTGACCTTGCTGTGCGTCTGCGTGCCGGCCGCCGATATCCAGGACGACCCGACGGCCTAGTCGCGCCGGGGTCCGCACAGCGCCCGGGCCGCGCCGGCCCGGAAAGCCGAAGCCCGCACCGGTGAAACCGGTGCGGGCTTCTTGTCCTTCCGCCAGCTTCTGCTTCCAGGGTGCTTCGCTCCGGGTCGCGAACGGTCCGACTTCGATGTTCGCGCGCCTCCCGGTCGGGCCGCTCGGCCCGGGCGACCGGGGCCGGTCTGCAAGACCGGCCCCGGGCCCGAAGGAAGCTTACTCGCCCTGCTGCAGCGTGCGGCGGCGCTCCTTGATCTTCATCAGCTCTTCCGTGTTCAGGACCTTGAACTCGACGCGGCGGTTGAGCGCCATGCCGGTCTGGGTCTTGTTGGTCGCCACCGGCTTGGACTCGCCGAAGCCGACCGCCGTGAGGCTGGCGGGGTTGAGCTGCGGGTAGTGCGCCAGCAGCCAGTCGCGCACGGAGTTGGCCCGCGCCTCGGACAGCGTCTGGTTGTACGCGTCCTTGCCGCGCGAGTCGCAGTGGCCGCCGACCTCGATCTGCAGCTGCGGCCACTGGATGAGGATCTTGCCGATGTCGTTCAGCGTCGGCTCGCCCTCCGGCAGGATGTCCGCCTTCGCCGTCTGGAAGGGGATCGTCCGGACGGTGATGGTGCCCTTGTCGAGCATGTCCTTCTCCTGCTCGGTGATCTCGATCGGGCAGCCGTCCTTGTCGACCTTCACGCCCGGCTGCGTGTTCGGGCAGAGGTCCTTGTCGTCGGACACGCCGTCGCCGTCGGTGTCCTTCGGGCAGCCCTTCTCGTCCACGCCCATGCCGGCCGGGGTATTCGGGCACTGGTCGAGGTAGTCGGGCACGCCGTCGCCGTCGGAGTCCTTCGGGCAGCCCTTCTCATCCACGGGCGCGCCGGCCGGGGTGTCCGGGCACTGGTCGATCCCGTCGCACAGGCCGTCCTTGTCCG
>CAYLSO010000192.1:0-10433 GCA_964386525.1 uncultured bacterium | reverse complement strand
ACCGACAGCGGCGATCCGACGAGGTTCCATGTACTGTCCACGCCGGTGGACGCCGTCTTCGTCGTGCCGCCGACCCCTCCGGCGACCGATCCGACGCAGTACGTGATCTCCAACAACTCGCACCGGTTCTTCCTGGTGCGGGGCGACGCGGCGGTGGGGCTGAAGGCGACGCAGCCGGCCGACAGCACGCGCTGGTACATCTGGAAGTGGGCCGACGAGACGCGGGGATACGTGGCGCCGGCCGCCGCGCTCGAACGCGCGTCAGAGAACGCCACCTGGGGCGGGCTGAAGGCGACCTACAGATGAGGAGTTGGACGCCATGAGATCGTGTCGAATCGCGGTGTTCCTGCTCGCCGCCGCGCTCGCCCTCAGCACGGCCTGCGCCACCGAGCCGGACCGCACGCCGCAGCCGCCGCCGGCGCAGTTGCCGCTCAACGACACCCCCCAGAACGCCGTCCTGCGCTTCATCGCCGCCTTCGAGCAGAAGAAGGGACCCGAGTTCGCCGCGCTCTTCACCGGCGATTTCACCTTCGAGTTCTCCAACGCGACCGATCCGGAGCTGGCCAACCGGTGGTCCACCGGCTGGTTCGCGATCGACGAATCGCTGGCGGCGGCCCATCTATTCGGCGGCGGCCTGACCCAGCAGGGCAAGACGATGCCGCCGGCCGCGTCCGTCGATCTGACCTTCTCGCGCACCGAGCCGCTGGACGACACCGAGGGCCGCGACCCGGCGAAGTACAAGGTGCTGCCGACGACGGTGGACGCGATCGTCGTCGCCGTGCCGCAGGGTCCTTACCTCGAGCCGACGACCTGGGTCGTCTCCAGCAACGCCCACCGCTTCTACCTGGTGCGCGGCGACGTGGCGGTCGAGCTCGGGCCCGGGCAGCCGGCCGACTCGACGTGCTGGTACATCTGGCGATGGATCGACGAGACGGTGATGGACTCCACCGCGCCCGGCGGGGCGCCGGCGCCGGACCCCGCGCAGCCGACCCCGACGCGGCGCACGACCTGGGGCAGCCTCAAAGGCCTCTACCGCTGAAACGCCGCGGGGCGCCCCGGCGCCACTGCGCGCCGCCGCGCCCCGCCCGCCCGAATCGTTCAGCTACCGCTACTTCGTCGTGTCGGCCGGCCCGCCCGGGAAGCGCACCGCCGGCGGCGTCTCGGCGCCCTTCACCGCCTCGAAGAGCTGCCGCGGCTGGAAGCCCATGAGCCCGGCGATGAACACCGTGGGGAAGGTCTTCACCTTGACGTTGTACTCGGTGATCGTCTCGTTGTAGCGCATGCGCTCGGTGGCGATGCGGTTCTCGGTGCCGGCCAGCTCGTCCTGCAGGCGCAGGAAGTTCTCGCTCGACTTGAGCTGCGGGTAGTTCTCCACCACCACCAACAGCCGCCCGAGCGCGCCGTCCATGGTGCGCGAGGCCTCCATGGTCTCGGCGGGCGTGCGCGCCCCGGCCATCTGCGCGCGGGCGTCGGCGATCATCTTGAAGACCGTCTGCTCCTGCGCCGCGATGCCCTTGACCGTCTCGACCAGGTTGGGGATGAGGTCGTTGCGCCGCTGGAGCTGGTTCTCCACCTGGCCCCAGCTCTTGTCCACCTCGGCGTTCAGGCGCACGAGGTTGTTGTAGCTGCCGGCGATCGCGCCCACCAGGAAGAGCACGACCACCAGCACGATGCCGAGCACCAAGAGCAGACCGGCTTTCATCTTTTCCTCCTCCTCCGTGGGAACGCCGCGCCGCGCGTCGCGGCGCGCACAACGATATCAGAAACCCGAACTGGCGCCGCCGCCGCCGCCGCCGCCGCCGCCGAACCCGCCGAACCCGCCCCCGCTCCCGAACCCGCCGCCCATGCCGCCCCAGTAGGCGCCGCGCCGGCGTCCATACGGGCTGGCCGGCCCGCCGCCCTGCGAGAGCAGGATCACGGCAATCACGACGATCAGCATCACCACCGCGATCGGCAGACCGCGCTTGCGCCGGCCGGGTTGCTGCTCCCACTCGCCGCGGCCCCGCGGGCTGTCGCTCAGGGTCGCCAGCGTCACGCCACGGTCGGCGGCGATGATCGCCGCCAGCGCTTCGACGCCGCCGGCCACGCCGGCGTTCCAGTCGTCGGCGCGCAGGCTCGGCACCACCGCGCCGCGCAGGATGCCGCCGACGCGCCCGTCGGGCAACAGACCCTCCAGCCCGTAGCCGACCTCGATGCGCACCCGGCGCTCGTCGCGCGCCAGCACGAAGAGCACGCCGTCGTCCTTGCCCTTCTGGCCCACACCCCAGCGCTCGAAGAGGCGCACCGCGTAGGTCTCGACGTCGAGCGGAGCGATCGAAGGCACCAGCGCCACGCCAATCTCGGCGCCGGTCTTCTCCGCCAGCTCCGTGCAGACGGCTTCGAGATGCCCGCGCGTGGCCGGCGTCAAGAGCCCGGCCTCGTCCACCACGCGCGCGCTGGGCGCGGGGAAGGCGGGCTCGGCGGGAGCCGCGGCCGCCCGGCCGGCGGCGAAGACCAGCAGGACGGCGGCCAGCCACAGCGGCGCGTCGGCGGCCCGGCGCACGGGGCGTCTCACCTCTCTTCGCAGCTCAGCGAATCGACGCGGCGCAGCAGGGTCTCGGTCGCGTCGAGGACGTCGAGGAAGAGCGTCTCCATGGACGCCGGCGGCGTCTTCTCGCCGCGCAGCCGCCACGCCTCGAGCCAGGCGCGGGCCTCCACGCCCACCCAGCGCGCGGCGAAGGAGATGGCCGCCTCGGCGCTCATGGGCACGGGCGCCCGGTCGAGACAAGCGATGCCGCGCCCGCACGCCGCCAGGGCGCCGGCCGCCTGGCCGAGGGCCCGGGCGGCCGCCGCCGGCTCGTCGCGGTCCATGAGGAACGAGCGGCGCAGGCGCATGACGGCCAGGCGCAGCTCCCGCTCGACGTGCACGCGCAGCGCCTGCGGCGGCACCGACAGCGACTCGAGCACGTCCACGCCGGCCAGCAGCTTGCCGCGCGAGCGCACGTCGGAGATCTCGAGGGCGAACGCATCGAGCATCCGCGGCATCTGATCGGCAGCGATCAACACCGGGTTGACCCGCGCCCCGGCGATGGTGTCGCCGGGCCAGGCGGCCGCCAGGGCGCGCAGCGCCGAGGCCGGCATGGCGCGCGTCACCAGCAGCAGGTTCACGTCGGAGCGCTCGGGCCGGAACCCGGGCTCGACGGCGCTGCCGTATAGATAGAGGGAGACGAAGCTGCCGGAGAGGGTCTCGATCAGCGGCTTGGCCCAGTTGCGGGCCGCGTCTCCCAGGATGGAGACGCCCAGCGACGTCGGGGCGGGGGACGGCTTCGGGTCTGCCATGGGGGACCTCACGGGCTCGGGGCGCGGCCGGCCGCACCCGGCGGGCGCGACGCGCGGCTCAGGCTCACGGGGCAGCATCGTGAGGCAGCCCCCGGCCGGGCGCAAGGAGGGGTCCGGCGCGGCGTGCTCCGGCGCGGCCCGCCTCGGCCCCTTGACCAAACGGCCCTCGGCCCGTAGGCTGCCGCCCCGAGTAGCACCGGCGGGTCCTGGCCCGCCAACTTCCATCCCGAACCTGCGGATTCATCCTGCGGTCGATCCCGTGGCCAAAGTCTCGAGCGAGTGGGCCTATAACTGGCGCACGCTTGGCCTGGGGCTCACCCTGCTCACCCTCCTGGTGGCAGGGCCGGTCGTCGGGTTCTTCATCGGCGACTGGCTGGACCGCACGCTGGGGACGAGTTGGCTGACCTGGGTCTGTCTACTCATCGGTTTCGCCGCGGCTGGGCGCCAGATCTACCTCATCGCGCGCCGCATCCAGCGGGAAATGGATCAGCCGCCGCCGGATTCGAAGGCCTGAAGACTCGACTCGACCTCCAAGCGGGCGCGGCGTCCGGCCGCGCCCGGGAACGGGTTCGTCCGTAATGGGTATCGAGTTCCTCGTCCGCGTGCGACGCGTCACGCTCGCCCTGACGGTGCCGGCGGCACTGGCGGGGGCCGTCTACGGCGGCCTCCCCTTCGGTCTGGCCCTCACCCTGGGCGCGCTGTGGTCGGTGGGGAACATCCTGTTCCTCGAAGCCCTCGGACGCTTGCTCTTCGCCGGACGCCTCGGGCGCACGCCCCAGATGCGCGACGTCGCGGCCGTGCTCGGCGGCGTCCCCGTTTTGCTCGCCGGCGGCTGGGCCGTCCTGGCGAGCGGCTTGCCGCTCGTCGCCGCCACGCTCGGCTTCTGGATCCTCTTCGCGGTCGTCGTCCTCAAGGGCCTCGGCCTGGCGCTGGCCCGCGCCCTCGACTTCGCCACCGGCCGCAGCTGCGAGAAGCCGCGCGACGCGGTGCGCCGGCCGCTGCCGTCGCGGCGCGCGCAGGGGATCACGGGCTGGGCGCTGGTGGCGGTGCTGGCGGGCGGCATGGTGCTGTGGGCGATGGCGTCGCCGAAGGCGGGCGCCCCCGCGCCGGGCGGGCCCGTGGCCGCCGCCGAGTCCGGCGCTGCGTCCGAGACCGCCGCCGAAGGCGCCCACGCCGGCGGCCACCCCGAGGGCGTGCCCGAACTGCCCACCATTCCCGGCGTGCTCGCCAAGCTCTTGCCGGCCGCCGCCTGGGCGCAGGGTTTCTTCCTGTGGGAGAACCTCTTCTATGCGCTCCTGGCCGGCGCTTTCCTGGTGGTCGGCGTGCGCCTGGCGTTCGCCAGGCCGACGCTGGTCCCCGACCGCCCGCAGGCCGCCGTCGAGCTCATCGCCCAGGGCGCGTACGACTTCCTCACCGGCACCTTCGGCCCGGAGATGGCGCGCTATGTGCCCTTCGTGGGCTCGCTCTTCTTCTATATCCTGACCATGAACTGGATGGGGATGGTGCCGTTCTTCAAGGCGCCGACCTCGTCGCTCAACACCACCGCGGCCATGGCCGTGGTCGTCTTCCTCTACGTGCAGTACACCGCCGTCCGGCAGCAAGGCCTGCTCGGCTACCTGCACCACATGGCGGGCTCGCCCACAGACGCCATCGGCTGGGCGGTCGCCCCGGTGCTGCTGCCCATCGAGATCATGGGCGAGCTCATCAAGCCCATCTCGCTGGCCGCGCGACTCTTCGGCAACATCTTCGGCGAGGACCTGCTCATCGCCGTCTTCATCGGCATCGGCGCCGCCATCATGGCGTGGCAGCCGGTGCCGGTGGGCTTCCCGATCCACGTCCTGTTCATGTTCCTGGGCCTCATCATGAGCGCGGTCCAGGCCCTGGTGTTCGCGCTCCTCACCGCCGTGTACCTGTACATGGCCCTGCCGCGCGAGCACGAAGAGGAGCCCCACGGCGCCGGGTCCGGCGCCCAGCCCGCGCACGCGTAGCGTCGCCGCGCGTCGCGGTCACCCAAGGAGGAGAAGCCCATGCCGTTCCAGTCCGCTCTCGGTCTCGCGCTTCCGCTCGCCATCGGCCTCGCCGCCCTCGGCTCGGGGATCGGCCTGGGCCTCATCGGACGCGCCGTGATGGACGCCATCGGCCGCCAGCCCGAAGCCGCCGGCAAGCTGTTCGTGCCCATGATCCTCGGCTTCGCGTTCTGCGAGGCGCTGACCATCTACGCCTTCATCACGATGTTCATGCTCAACGGGCGCATCCGCTAGGCGAGTCCGCCGTCACCGGCGCGCGTCCGCCGCGGCGGGGGCGCGGGAGAGGCCATGGACATCTTCAATCTCAGAGAGCTCGGCACCCAGATCGTCGGCTTCCTGCTGGTCGTGTGGCTGCTGGGCAAGTACGCCTGGCCGCAGGTGCTCGGCTTCATCGAGGCCCGCCGCCAGGGCATCGCGGCCGACCTCAAGCACGCGGCCGACGAGCGCGCGGACGCCGCCAAGCTGCGCGAGGAGCTGGAGAAGGAGCTGCGCGCCATCGAGGCGCGGGCCCGGGCCCGCATCCAGGAGGCGGTGGCCGAGGGCCAGCGCGTGGCCAGCGACCTCAAGGCGAACACCCAGCGCGAGGTCACCGAGCGGCTGCAGCGGCTGGCCGTCGAGCTCGAGCAGGAGCACGAGAAGGCCATGGTCACGCTCAAGGAGGACGTGGTGCGGCTGGCCATCGGCTCGGCGGAGAAGGTGGTGCGCGCCAAGCTCGACGAGAAGTCGAGCCGCCGCCTGGTGGAGGAGTTCATCGTCCGCGTCGCGGCGGGCGGCAGCGGCGCGGGCCGCTAGGGCGGGGGAGAGGGCATGGCGCAGGCCGGGATCGCCCATCGCTACGCGCACGCGCTGTTCGGCGCCGCGCTCGGGGCCGAGGCCCTCGACGCGGTGGCGGCGGACCTCGCCGCGCTCACCGCCCTCGACGCCGCCGACGCGCGCCTGCGCCTGTTCCTCGAGTCCCCGCAGGTGCTCGACGAGCGCAAGCGCGCGCTGGTGGACCACGTGCTGGGCGGGCGCGTCCAGCCGCTCACCGTGCGCTTCCTGCGCCTGCTGCTCGACAAGAAACGCATCACCTACCTGGGCGCGGCGGCCGCCGCCTACCAGGCGCTGCTGGAGCAGCACCGCGGCGTGCTGCACGCCAAGGTGACCACCGCCGTGCCGCTGTCCGCGGCGGAGCGCGGGCGGCTGCAGGCCGCTCTCGAGCAGCGCACCGGGCGGCCGACGGTGCTGGAGACGCGCGTCGACCGCGAGATCCTGGGCGGCGCCATCGCCCAGCTCGGCGACCAGATCCTGGATGACAGCGTCCGCACCCGCCTCGCCGAGATCCGCGAGGCGCTGCTCGGCGCGCGAGCGTGATTCGGAGGCCATCGTCATGACGTTTCGACCGGAAGAGATCAGCGCGATATTACAAAAGGAGCTGGAGCGCTACGAGACCAAGCTCGAGACCAAGTCGGTGGGCGTCGTGCTCAGCGTCGGCGACGGCATCGCCCGCGTGTGGGGCCTCGAGGAGGCGCTGGCCGGCGAGCTGCTGCGCTTCTCCGGCGACGTCATGGGCATGGTGCTGAATCTCGAGGCGGACAACGTCGGCGCGGTGCTCTTCGGCTCCGACACCAAGATCAAGGAAGGCGACACGGTGCACCGCACCGGGCGCGTCGCGCAGGTGCCGGTGGGCGACGTGATGATCGGCCGCGTGGTGGACGCCCTCGGCCAGCCGCGCGACGGCAAGGGCCCGATCGTCGCCAAGAGCTTCCGCACCCTCGAGGGCCGCGCCCCCGGGGTCATCGAGCGCCAGCCGGTGAGCGAGCCGGTGCAGACCGGGCTCAAGGCCATCGACTCGATGATCCCCATCGGCCGCGGCCAGCGCGAGCTGATCATCGGCGACCGCCAGACCGGCAAGACGGCGATCCTCGTCGACACCATCTTGAACCAGAAGGACACCGACCTCTTCTGCATCTACGTGGCCATCGGGCAGAAGGAGTCGACGGTGGCGCAGGTGGTCAAGATCCTCGAGGACCGCGGCGCCATGGAGTACACCACGGTGGTCGTGGCCTCGGCCTCCGACCCGGCGCCCCTGCAGTACATCGCGCCCTACGCCGGCTGCGCCATCGGCGAGGAGTTCCGCGACACCGGCCGCCACGTGGTGGTCTTCTACGACGACCTGTCGAAGCACGCCCAGGCCTACCGCCAGCTGTCGCTGCTCCTGCGCCGGCCGCCGGGACGCGAGGCCTACCCGGGCGACGTCTTCTATCTGCACTCGCGGCTCCTGGAGCGCGCCGCCAAGCTGGCCGACAACGCCCACGAGCTGAACCCTGAGCACTTCCAGGCGGGCGGCGGCTCGCTCACCGCCCTGCCGGTCATCGAGACGCAGGCCGGCGACGTCTCGGCCTATATCCCGACCAACGTCATCTCAATCACCGACGGCCAGATCTATCTCGAGGGCGACCTTTTCTACTCGGGCGTGCGCCCGGCCGTCAACGTCGGCATCTCGGTGTCGCGGGTCGGCGGCAAGGCCCAGACCAAGGCGATGAAGAAGGTGGCCGGCCGCCTGCGCCTCGACCTGGCGCAGTACCGCGAGATGGCCGCCTTCGCCCAGTTCGGCTCCGACCTCGACAAGGCGACGCAGGCGCAGTTGACGCGCGGCGAGCGCATGGTCGAGGTGCTCAAGCAGAACCAGTACGTGCCCATGCCGCTCGACCAGCAGGTGCTGATCATCTACGCCGGCGGCCAGGGCCTGCTCGACGACCTGCCGGTGGACGCCATCCGGCGCTTCGAGGCGGAGTTCCTCGCCTTCATGGCCGAGCGCTACCCGGACGTGGGCCTGGAGATCAAGAACAGCCAGGACCTGACGGCCGGCGTCGAGGCCAAGCTCAAGACGGCGGTGCAGGAGTTCAAGACGCGGTTCGTCCGGTCGCTGGCCGCCGCGCCGGCGGCGACGGGTCGCTAGACCCCCATGGCCACGCTGCGCGACATCAAGCGGCGCATCCGCTCCGTCCAGAACACGCAGCAGATCACCAAGGCCATGGAGATGGTGGCCGCCTCCAAGCTGCGCCGGGCGCAGAGCCGCGTGCTGGCGGCGCGCCCCTACGCCTGCGGCATGGACGCCATGCTGGAGAACCTGGCGCCGCTGGCCGCCGAGGCCGGGCACCCGCTGTTCGCGGCGCGGCCGGTGGCGCGCCGGCTGCTGGTGGTGATGGGCGCCGACCGCGGCCTGTGCGGGTCGTACAACGCCAACCTGTTCCGCACCGCCGAGTCGCACCTGCGCTCGACGGAGGGGCAGAGCACGCGCTTGTTCCTGCTCGGGCGCAAGGCGCGCGACTACTTCAAGCGCCGCCGCTACGACGTGCTCGAGGCGCGCACCGACCTGCCGGCCGAGGCGCGGCTGGAGACGGCGCGGACGCTGTCGCAGCGGCTGCAGGAGCTGTTTCTGGGCGGCGAGGTGGACGCCGTGGACCTGCAGTACACGCAGTTCGTCTCGCTCCTGTCGCGGCGCGTGGTGCGCGAGGGTTTCCTGCCGGTGGCCTCGCGCGACGCGGCGGCGGCGGCGCCGGTGCGCGATTATCTCTTCGAGCCGGCGCCGCGGGCGCTGCTCGGCGAGCTGCTGCCGCGCTACGCCACCACCAAGCTGCTGCAGGCGCTCGCCGAGTCGCTGGCCTCCGAGCACGCCGCCCGCATGGTGGCGATGAGCGCGGCGACCAAGAACGCCGGCGAGATGATCGACGCCCTGGTGCTCAAGCGGAACCGTCTGCGCCAGGCCGGCATCACCAAGGAGCTGGCCGAGATCGTGGGCGGGGCGGAGGCCCTGAGGTAGGGCGCGGCCCGGGCGCGGGGCGGCCGCCCCGTGCGCCGCGACGCGCCGGGAAATCACCGGCAGTCAGGAGAGTCGCAGATGGCGGAGGGCAAGGTCGTTCAGGTCATCGGTCCCACGGTCGACGTCGAGTTCCCGTCGGATCAGCTGCCGCCGATCCTGAACGCGATCAAGATCGAGGACGCGGCGAGAGGTATCGACCTCACGGTCGAGGCGGCCATGCACGTGGGCGACAATCTGGTGCGCTGCGTGGCGATGGCGTCGACCGACGGGCTGGTGCGCGGCATGAAGGCCGTGGACACCGGCGCCCCGATCACCGTGCCGGTGGGGGAGGGCTGCCTGGGGCGGGTCTTGAACCTGCTCGGCCAGCCCATCGATCAGATGGGCCCGGTGACGGCGGCCAAGCACTACCCCATCCATCGCCCGTCGCCGTCCTTCGAGGAGCAGGAGACCACGACCTCGCAGTTCGAGACCGGCATCAAGGTCATCGACCTGCTGGCGCCCTACCCGCGCGGCGGCAAGATCGGCCTGTTCGGCGGCGCCGGCGTCGGCAAGACGGTGCTCATCCAGGAGCTGATCCGCAACATCGCCACCGAGCACGGCGGCTACTCGGTGTTCGCGGGCGTCGGCGAGCGCACGCGCGAGGGCAACGACCTGTGGCTGGAGATGAAGGAGTCCGGCGTGCTGGCCAAGACGGCGATGGTCTTCGGCCAGATGAACGAGCCGCCGGGGGCCCGCCTGCGCGTCGGGCTGACCGGCGTCACCGTGGCCGAATACTTCCGCGACGAGCAGGGCCAGGACGTGTTGCTGTTCATCGACAACATCTTCCGCTTCGTGCAGGCGGGTTCCGAGGTGTCGGCGCTCTTGGGCCGCATGCCCTCGGCGGTGGGCTACCAGCCGACCCTGGGCACCGAGATGGGCGCCCTGCAGGAGCGCATCACCTCGACGCGGCGCGGCTCGATCACCTCGGTGCAGGCCATCTACGTGCCGGCCGACGACCTCACCGACCCGGCGCCGGCCACCACCTTCAGCCACCTCGACGCCACCACCGTGCTCGACCGCGGCATCGTCGACAAGGGTATCTACCCGGCGGTCGATCCGCTGGGTTCGACCTCGCGCATCCTCGATCCCGTGGTGGTCGGCCAGGAGCACTACGACACGGCGCGCGCCGTGCAGCGCACGCTGCAGCGCTACAAGGACCTGCAGGACATCATCGCCATCCTCGGCATGGACGAGCTGTCGGAGGACGACAAGGTCATCGTGCGCCGCGCCCGGCGCCTGGAGCG
>CAYLSO010000191.1:0-14282 GCA_964386525.1 uncultured bacterium | reverse complement strand
ACCTTCCCCAACGCCGGCAACCTCGGCGGCGGCGGCTTCCTGCTCGTGCACACCGACTCCGGCGAGGTGGCCATCGACTACCGCGAGACCGCACCGGCCGCCGCGTCGCGCGACATGTACCTGGACGCCGGCGGCGGAGTGATCGAGGGCCTGAGCCTCGACACGCACCTGGCAGCCGGCGTGCCGGGCTCGGTGGCCGGGATGTGGCTCGCCCACCGGCGCTTCGCAACCTTGCCGTGGCGCGACCTGCTGGCGCCGGCCATCGAGCTGGCCGAGCGCGGCTGGCGGCTGCACCGGTGGACGGCGCGCACCTTCGCGGAAGAGACCCGCAACAACTTCCGCGACTACTTCCACGGCGACGCCGGCGACCTCCTGGTGCAACGGGAACTGGCCGCTACGTTGAGGCGCATCGCCGAGCACGGGCGCGATGGATTCTATCGAGGCGAGACCGCCCGGCTCCTCGTCGAGGAGATGCGGCGCGGCGGCGGCCGGATCACGGCGGACGACCTGGCGGGCTACGAGCCGCGCCTGCGCGAGCCCGTCGCCGGCACCTACCGCGGCTGCCGCGTCGTCTCGATGCCGCCGCCGTCCTCGGGCGGGGTGGCCCTGCTCGGGCTGCTCAACCTGCTCGAGCGCTTCCGGCCCGACTCGCTCGACCACGACAGCCCCGCCTACGCGAGCCTCGCGGCCGAGCTGGAGAGCCGCGTCTTCGCCGACCGCGCCGAGTATCTCGGCGATCCGGATTTCACGGCGGTGCCGGTCGCCAGGCTCGCTTCCAAGGCCTACGCGGCGGCCCGCGCGGCCGATCTCGCCCCCGGCCGCCGCACTCCCCCGGACTCCGTCCGCGCCGGCGCCGTCTTGCCGGAGTCCGAGCAGACCACGCACTTCTCCATCGTCGACCGCCACGGCAACGCCGTCGCCTGCACCACCACGCTCAACGACCGCTACGGCTCGGGCATCGTCGTGCGCGGCGCCGGGTTCCTGCTCAACAACGAAATGGACGACTTCTCCGCCAAGCCGGGGGCCCCCAACCTCTACGGCGTCACCGGCGGAGCGGCCAACGCCATCGCGCCGGGCAAGCGCATGCTGTCGTCGATGACGCCGACCTTCGTCTTTCGCGACGGCCGGCTGTGGCTGGTGCTCGGCAGCCCGGGCGGGCCGACCATCTTCACCACGGTGTTCCAGGTGATCGCCAACCTCGTGGACTTCCGCATGAGCCTGGCCGACGCCGTGGCCGCGCCGCGCTTCCACCACCAGTGGCCGCCCCGGGAGAGGGGCGCCGACGTGCTGTACTACGAGCGCGACCGGCCGCTGCCGGCCGCCACCCGGGAGGGCCTGGCGGCGCTGGGCTACGTGCCGCGCGAGCGCGACCCGCTGGGCGACGTGCAAGCCATCGCGATCGTGGACGGGCGAGCGGCGGGCGCCAGCGACCCGCGCGGCATCGGCTACGTGGCGAGGGAGTGAGCCCGGGGAGGACGCGAGGCGGAGATCGGCGGCCCGGTCGGGCCGCGCCGTGCTAGGATGACCGTCGCTGGGATCCGCCCACCGAAGGAGATCCGCCCATGAGCGAAGCCCCGCAGCTGCTGACGCACACCTCCGCCACGGCCATCGATCTCGGCGACAGGCTCACGCAGTTCATCCGCGATTACCGCGGCATGCACGGCGGCGTCACCGACACCGACGTGCGCCACGCGCTGCGCCTGGCCGAGCTGAACGCCGGCGTCTCCCTGCGGCGCGGCACCGCCTCGGTGCTCGCGGCCGGCTTCCTTCTGGCCGGCGTCTTCGCCTACCTCTTCTACCAGGCCACGACCGGTTCCGGGCAGCTGGACTTCGCTGCCATCGCGGTCTTCGGGAGCACCCTGGCGCTGGCGCTGCTGCTCGTCTACCTGATCGCCCGGCGCTAGCCCCCCGCTCCGGCTTCGCCCGCTACCGCTTCGCCCGCTCCGGCTTCGCCCGCCCCCCGCCCCCCCATCGCCAGTTCCGGATCCCGGGCATGTCCTCACCGTGCTCGTTAACGTACTGCCGGTGCTCGATGAGCCGGTCGCGCATCGCCTGCTTGACGTAGGCCGCCGCCGCCCCCAGCCGCGGCACGCGGTCGATCACGTCGCCCACCAGGTGGAAGCGGTCGAGGTCGTTCATCACGGCCATGTCGAACGGCGTGCTTGTGGTCCCTTCCTCCTTGTAGCCGCGCACGTGGAGGTTCTTGTGGTTGGTCCGGCGGTAGGCCAGCCGGTGGATGAGCCACGGGTAGCCGTGGAAGGCGAAGATGATGGGCTTGTCGGCCGTGAACAGCTCGTCGAAGTCGCGGTCCGCCAAGCCGTGCGGGTGCTCGCGCGGCGGCTGCAGCTTCATCAGGTCCACGACGTTGACGACGCGGATCTTGAGGTCGGGGAAGTGCTGCCGCAGGATCTCCACCGCCGCCAGCGTCTCCAGGGTGGGGGTTTCGCCGCAGCAGGCCATCACCACGTCGGGCTCGAGGCCGCGGTCGCTGCTCGCCCATTCCCAGATGCCGATGCCCGCCGTGCAGTGCTTGAGGGCGGCGTCCATGTCGAGCCACTGCGGCGCCGGCTGCTTGCCGGCCACGATCACGTTCACGTACTGGCGGCTGCGCAGGCAGTGGTCGGTCACCGACAGCAGGGTATTGGCGTCGGGCGGCAGGTAGACGCGGATGACCTCGGCCTTCTTGTTCACCACGTGGTCGAGGAAGCCCGGATCCTGGTGGCTGAAGCCGTTGTGGTCCTGGCGCCAGACGAGCGAGGTGAGCAGGTAGTTGAGCGACGCGACCGGGCGCCGCCAAGGGATGTGGTTCGTGGTCTTCAGCCACTTGGCGTGCTGGTTGAACATCGAGTCGACGACGTGGATGAACGCCTCGTAGCAGTTGAAGAACCCATGCCGGCCGGTGAGCAGGTAGCCCTCGAGCCAGCCCTGGCACTGGTGCTCGCTGAGCATCTCCATCACCCGCCCGTCGGGGGCGACGTGCTCGTCGTCGGGCGAGATCTCGGCGACGAAGCAGCGGTCGGTCACCTCGAAGAGCGCGCCCCACCGGTTCGACGCGGTCTCGTCCGGGCCGAAGACGCGGAAGTTGCGCTGCGCCAGGTTGAGCTTCATGACGTCGCGCAGCAGCTGCCCCTGCACGCGCGTGGCCTCGGCGTCGGCCGCCCCCGGGGCCGGCACCGGCACGGCGTAGTCGCGGAAGTCCGGCAGGCGCAGGTCGCGCAGCAGCATGCCGCCGTTGGCGTGCGGGTTGGCGCTCATGCGGCGCGCGCCGCGGGGCGCCAGCTCGCGCAGCTCGGAGCGCGGCCGCCCCTGCTCGTCGAACAGCTCGGCGGGGCGGTAGCTCGCCATCCAGTCGGCGAGGATGCGCAGGTGAGCGGGCTTGTCCATGTCGCTCATCGGCACCTGGTGGGCGCGGAAGGTCCCCTCGATCTTGCGGCCGTCCACCACCTTGGGCCCGGTCCAGCCCTTGGGCGAGCGCAGCACGATCATCGGCCAGCGCGGCCGGCCCCGGTAGCCCTTCGTGCGCGCCTCCTTCTGGATGCGCGCGATGGCGTCGAGGGCGCGGTCGAGAGCGACGGCCATCTTCTGGTGCATGGCCTCCGGCTGCGACCCCTCGACGAACAGCGGCTCCCACCCGTAGCCCCGGAGCAGCGCCTCCAGCTCGTCGTGCGGGATGCGGGCCAGCACCGTGGGCCCCGCGATCTTGGCGCCGTTCAGGTGCAGCAGCGGCAGCACGGCGCCATCGTGCACCGGATTGAGGAACTTGTTCGAGTGCCAGCTGGTGGCCAGCGGCCCGGTCTCCGCCTCGCCGTCGCCGACCACGCAGGCGACGATCAGGTCGGGATTGTCGAAGGCCGCGCCGAAGGCGTGCGACAGGGCGTAGCCCAGCTCGCCGCCCTCGTGGATCGAGCCGGGAGTCTCGGGCGCGACGTGGCTGGGGATGCCGCCCGGGAAGGAGAACTGCTTGAACAGCTCCTGCATGCCGTCGGCGTCCTGCGGCACGTTCGGGTAGACCTCGCTGTAGGTGCCCTCGAGCCAGGCGGCGGCCACCGGGCTCGGCCCACCGTGCCCCGGACCCATCACGTAGATCATGTCGAGGTCGCGCTCGACGATGGCCCGGTTCAAGTGCACGTAGATGAAGTTGAGCCCCGGCGTGGTGCCCCAGTGGCCGAGCAGGCGCGGCTTGACGTGCTCGCGACGCAGCGGCCGGCGCAGCAGCGGGTTGTCGTAGAGGTAGATCTGCCCCACCGAGAGATAGTTGGCCGCGCGCCACCAGGCGTCCATGCGGCGCAAGGTGTCGCGGTCGAGCGGCCCGCCGGCCCCGGCGCCCCGCTGTCCGGTCCCGGCCCCGGCGCCCCGCCGTCGCGCGGCGCGTGCCCCTCCCGCCGGCGACGCGCCGCCCCGGCTACGCTCTTTCGGCATCGTCTCTCCCGCCCGCTTCGGGCTCATGCCACCCTCCCACTTCCTTGGCCAGCCAGTCGGCTTCCGCCGGGCCCCAGGTGCCCGGCTCGTACTCGAAGACGGGCGAGCCGCCCGCCAGCACCGGCTCCACGATCTCCCACGCGCGCTCGACCGCGTCCTGGCGCGCGAAGAGGATCGCGTTGCCCTTCATCGCTTCGCCCAGCAGCCGCTCGTACGGCCCCATGTCGTCGATCGAGGGCTCCCGCAGGACGGACAGCTCGGTCATCTGCGTGTCCGCGTCCTCGCCGGGCCGCTTGACCCGCGCCCCCAGCCCGATCTCCATCTCCGGCCCCAGCCGCAACCGCACGTAGTTCGTCGGCCCCCGCGCGTCGCGCCCGACGGGCGGCGGCTTGAGCCGCACCACCACCTCGGTGGCGGTCACCGGCATGCACTTGCCGGCGCGCACGAAGAAGGGCACGCCTTCCCAGCGCCACGAGTCGATCCACAGGCGCAGGGCGGCGAAGGTCTCGACGCGCGAATGGGGATCCACGTCCGGCTCCCGCCGGTAGCCGGCGAACTGTCCGCGCACCAGGTCCTCGGCGCGCAGCGGCCGGATGCCGCGCAGCACCTTGACCTGCTCGTCGCGCAGCGCCTCGTCGTAGGTCATCGTGGGCGGCTCCATGGCCAGGAAACCCACGACCTGCAGAAGGTGGTTCTGGACCACGTCGCGGACCGCGCCGACCTCCTCGTACAGCTTGCCCCGGCCCTCGACGCCGAAGTCCTCGGCCAGCGTGATCTGCACGCTCTCCACGTAGCGGCGGTTCCAGATCGGCTCCAGGAACGTGTTGGCGAAGCGGAACTGGACGACGTTGAGCACCGCTTCCTTGCCCAGGTAGTGGTCGATGCGGAAGATGTGGCCCTCGGGGAAGACGGCGTGCAGGATGGCGTTCAGCGACTGGGCGGAGACCAGGTCGCGTCCGAACGGCTTCTCGACGATCACCCGCCCCTGCGCCGAGCAGCCCGACTTGCCCAGTGACTCGATGACCACCGGGAACATGCTGGGCGGGATGGCCAGGTAGTGGGCCGGCCGCCGGGCCTCGCCGAGGCAGCCGCGCAGCGCCTCGAAGGTCTTCGCGTCGCGGTAGTCGCCGTCGATGTACTGCAGGCGCGCCGCCAGTTTCGCAAAGGCCGCGTCGCCGGCCCCATCGCCGTACTTCTCGACGCTCTCCCGCGCCCGGTCGCGCAGCCCGTCCACCGTCCAGCCCGAGCGGCCGACCCCGATCACCGGGAAGTCCAGGGCGCCGCGGCGGGCGAGCGCGTGCAGGGCCGGGAAGATCTTCTTGTAGGCGAGGTCGCCGGTGGCCCCGAAGAAGACCAGCGCGTCGGCCCGCGGGCCGCTCACTTCTCCTCCCGCTTCTCGAGATGGCCGCCGAAGGCGTGGCGCATCGCCGACAGCAGGCGGTTCTGGAACTCCGCCTGTTCGAGCACGCCGCCCGCGGCCGCCAGCGCCGCGACCGCCTCCGGCGCGGGCGCGAAGCCCACGCACTCGTGCCCGGCGCGCCGCCGCCGCCGCGCCAGGTTGGCGCCCATCCGCCCGAGACCGACCATACCCAGCTGCATGCGCGCACCTCCCGATCCAGGGGCCCCTGCCCGGCGCCGACCGCCGCGCGACATTGTGCCTGGCCCGGCCCTTCCATACAATGCCGCCGGTTGCCCCTGGGCGGAGGAACTCGTGACCCGCAGAGCCGACGCGTCGCCGAAACGCATCCCTTGTCCCGAGGACCGCCGCACCGCCCTCGACGCCGAGTCGATCGCCTGCTCGATCCTCGACAACCTCCAGTTCGTGCAGGGCCGCCTGCCCGAGGACGCCACCACCCACGACTGGTACCTCGCCCTGGCCCACGCCGTGCGCGACCGCATGCTGCGCCGCTGGAGCGCGACGCAGCAGACCCTGATGCGGCGCGACGTCCGCGTCGTGGCCTACCTGTCGGCCGAGTTCCTGCTCGGCCCGCACCTCGGCAACAACCTCGTGAACCTGGGCATCCTGGAGCCCGCCCGGCAGGCCGTGGCGCGCCTCGGCCTCGACCTCGACGAGCTGCTCGCCGAGGAGGAGGAGCCCGGCCTCGGCAACGGCGGCCTCGGCCGCCTGGCCGCCTGCTTCCTCGACTCGCTGGCCACGCTCGAGGTCCCGGCGATCGGCTACGGCATCCGCTACGAGTTCGGCATCTTCGACCAGGAGATCCGCGGCGGCGAGCAGGTCGAGGTGACCGACAAGTGGCTGCGCGGCGGCAACCCCTGGGAGATCGCGCGCCCCGAGATCACCTTCGAGGTCAAGTTCGGCGGCCGCACCAAGGCGTGGACCGACGCGCGCGGCCGGCGCCGCTACCGCTGGGTCCCCGACCGCGTCGTCCAAGGCACCGCCTACGACACGCCGATCCTCGGCTACCGCGTCAACACCGTGAACATGCTGCGGCTGTGGAAGGCGGAGGCCTGCGAGTCGTTCGACTTCCAGGCCTTCAACGTCGGCGAGTACTGGCGGGCGGTGGAGCAGAAGGTGGTCAGCGAGAACCTCAGCAAGGTGCTCTACCCCAACGACGAGCCGGCCCAGGGCAAGCGGCTGCGGCTCGAGCAACAGTACTTCCTGGTGTCGTGCTCGTTGCAGGACCTCATCCGCCTGCACGGGCTGGCGGGCAACACGCTCGACAACCTCCACTACCTGATCGCCGCCCAGCTCAACGACACCCACCCGGCGCTGGCCGTCCCCGAACTGATGCGGCTCCTGGTGGACGAGCAGGGCCTCGAGTGGGAGCCGGCCTGGGAGATCACCTCGCACGTCTTCGGCTACACCAACCACACCCTGCTGCCCGAGGCGCTGGAGACCTGGCCGCTGCCGCTCTTCGCCTCCGTCCTGCCCCGCCACCTGGAGATCGTCTACGAGATCAACCGGCGCTTCCTGCAGCGCGTGCGCGCCGCCTTCCCGGGCGACGAAGACCGGGTGGCGCGCATGTCGGTCATCGACGAGCACGGCCAGCGCGCCGTGCGCATGGCGCACCTGGCCACGGTGGGCGCCCGGGCGGTCAACGGCGTGGCCGCGCTGCACACCAAGCTGCTCGAGAGCACGGTGCTGCGCGATTTCTACGCGCTCGACCCGGGCAAGTTCCACAACGTCACCAACGGCGTGACCCCGCGGCGCTGGGTGCTGCTCAGCAACCCCGGCCTGGCGGCGCTCATCTCCTCGCGCCTCGGCCCCGACTGGGCGGTGCGGCCGGAGGAGGAGCTGCCCCGCCTGGCGCCGCTGGCCGACGATCCGGCGTTCCGCTCGGTGTGGCGCGAGGTGAAGCAGGCCAACAAGCGCGAGCTGGCGGCCTTCATCCACGCGCGCACCGGAGTGGTCGTGCAGCCGGAGACCCTCTTCGACGTGCAGGTGAAGCGCATCCACGAGTACAAGCGCCAGCACCTCAAGGTGCTGCACGTCCTCACGCTCTACAACCGCCTGCGCCGCGACCCGTCGGCTCCCTTCGCGCCGCGCACCGTGATCTTCGGCGGCAAGGCAGCCCCCGGCTACTTCCTCGCCAAGCTCATCATCCGGCTGATCCACGCGGTGGGCGAGACGGTCAACGAGGACCCGGCGATCAACGGCCGCCTGCGGGTGGTCTTCGTGCCCGACTTCAACGTCACCGTCGGCCAGCGCATCTACCCCGCCGCCGACCTCTCCGAGCAGATCTCGACGGCCGGCAAGGAGGCCTCGGGCACCGGCAACATGAAGTTCGCGATGAACGGCGCCCTGACCATCGGCACCCTGGACGGCGCCAACGCCGAGATCCGCGAGGCGGTGGGAGCCGACAACTTCTTCCTCTTCGGGCTGACCGCCGAAGAGGTCGCGAAGGCCCGCGCCGGCGGTTACGACCCGATGGCCTATTACCGCGCCGACGCCGAGCTGCGCGAGGCCCTCGACCAGATCGCGGCCGGCTATTTCTCGCGCGGCGACCGGGAGGCGTTCACCCCGATCGTCGATTCGCTGCTCGGCCGCGACGAGTACTTCGTGCTGGCCGACTACCGCCCGTACGTGGAATGCCAGGAGCGGGTGGCCGCCGCCTTCCGCGACCCGGCACGCTGGGACCGCATGTCGATCCTCAACGTCGCCCGCGTCGGCCGCTTCTCCTCCGACCGGGCGATCCACGAGTACTGCGAGAAGATCTGGAAGGTGGGGCCGATCCCGGTGGCGCTGCCGCGGGGCTAGGAGCCGGGCGGCCGCCCGGCCGCCGGGCTAGCTGTCAGCCAGGTTCTGCTGCACGCTCTGCACGGCGTAGTAGGCGACCTTGACGCCGAGCCCGAGCATGAACGTCAGGAAGGCGATGGCGATCGACGAACCGTCGTCGGTCACCCGGAAATCCACCGCCTGGAAGAGGAACCACCCGAACAGCAGGTTGATCCCCGCCTCGTAGCAGCCGTGCAGGAGGTTCGACGGCAGCTGCACGAGGCTGCGCAGGAACCACGTGACGTAGTCGGCCAGCACCGCCCCGAGGACCGCGCTGTCGAGCAGCACGGCGGCTTCCGTCTGGGTGAGGGCGAAGAGCGCGGCGACCCCACCGTAGACGGCGGTCCGCAGGACGGAGACCAGCGTGCGCGGCGACACCTCGCGGACGCCGCGCATCAGGACCGCTCCCGAGGGCAAGTTGAGCCGCATGCGGCCTAGCCCAGATTCTCCAGGGCGAACTCCCAGTTGACGAGCTTGTCGAGGACGGCCGCCACGTAGTCGGCGCGCCGGTTCTGGTAGTCGAGGTAGTAGGCGTGCTCCCAGACGTCGATGGTGAGCAGCGGCTTCATCGTCGCGGTCAGCGGGAGGTCGGCGTTGCCGGTCTTGACCACCTTGAGCCGGTCTCCGTCGCGCACCAGCCAGGCCCAGCCGCTGCCGAACTGGGTCGTGGCCGCCGCGGTCAGCTCCTTCTTGCACGCCTCCAGGCTCCCGAATGCGGCCTCGATCTTGGCTTGCAGCGCAGCCGCCGGCGCGCCTCCGCCCGGCGGCCGCAGGCTGCGCCAGAAGAAGGTGTGGTTCCAGGCCTGCGCGGCGTTGTTGAAGATGGCGATCTTGTCGGGCTTGCCGGCGACCTCGGCGACGATCTTCTCGAGCGGCAGGTCGGCGTATTCCGTGCCGGTGATGAGCTTGTTGAGGTTGTCCACGTAGGCCTTGTGATGCTTGCCGTAGTGGAATCCCACGGTGTTGGCCGAGATCACCGGCGCCAGCGCGTCCTCGGCATAGGGCAGAGGCGGCAGGACGTGCGGCGCGGCGGCCTGCGACAGTCGCGGTAGGTTGACGAGCGCGGCGGCGAGCGCGGCGCCGCCGGCGGCGGCGAGGAACTGGCGGCGCGTGACGTCGGGAATCACCGGGGCGTCGTGCTCGGGGCTCATGGGCCCTCCTCTGGCCGCGGCCGGATGGGGTTCGGCCCCGCCGGAGCGGCGGGGCCCTCATGCTACTCCACGACGACCAGCTTGTGCGAGAGCCGGCGCCCCTCGGCGCGCAGCAGCACGAAGTAAAGCCCCGCCCTCGTCCCGCCGCCGGCGGCGTTCCAGGCCGCCGCATGCCGGCCCGCCGGCAGCTCGCCGTCGGTCAGCACGGCGACCTCGCGGCCGCGCAGGTCCACGACGCTGAGCCGGGCGCGGCAGGCGCGCGGCAGCGTGAACTCGACGCGGGCGGTGCCGCGCAGCGGCGAGGGACGCACCGGCAGCAGCGCCAGCCCCGCCGGCAGCCCGGAGTCCGCGGCGACCAGGCTGGCGATCCGGAAGGCGGCCGCGCTCGTCCCCTCCCCCGCGTTGCCGGCGGCGTCGTGGGCCACCACCCGCACGAACGCGTCCACGGTCGTCGGCTCCGTGACCGTCCAGCCGAGCGCGCCGGTGTTGGCCACCCCCGCGGCGAGCGTGTCGTAGGGCCCGCCCGACCCGCTGCGCGACAGCAGCACGTCCACGGCCGTCACCGCCGCGTTGTCGCCGGCGCTCCACTGGAGGCTCGCGAGCGAGTCCACGAAGACCATCTCCCCGCCGTCGGGCGCGATCACGTCCACCACCGGCGCGGCGATGTCGGCGAAGGTCGCGGTCACGGCCTTGTTCGCGTCCATGGTCACGTCCGCCGGGTTCACCGAGCCGGACAGGTCGCCGCCCCACTCCACGAACCCGTAACCGGTGCCCGGCACCGCCTCCAGCGTCACCGCGGCGCCGTGCGCGTAGGCCGGCTGGTCAGGCGTCCGCGTCACCGCGCCGTCGCCGTCCACGGCCACGTCCAGCGTGTAGGCGCGGCTGTCCGGCGTGAGGTCGAAGACGATGTTCTGCCCCACCTCGGCGATGTTGGTCGCCGCCACCAGGGCCGTGCACCCGTAGTAGGAACCGGTGTTGGGATTCGAGGCGGCGTCGAAGCTCGTCTTGCCGGTCGCGCTCGACCAGAAGTCCTGCCAGCCGCCGCCGCTGGTGCCCAGCTCGAGCTGGTAGAGCCCGTCGGCCTGCTCAAGCGCGATGCCGTACCACTTCTCCCCGTTGCTGGGGTTGACCGGCAGGGTGGCGCAGTCGCAGTTGGACTTCCCGTAGTAGACCGTGTCGCTCACGCACTCGGCCTCGTTCGGCCGCCAGAAGGTGCGGTCGAGGACGTTCTCGTCCACGTGATAGATGCACAGCCCGTGCGCCGTCGCACCCATGCGCACGAAGCCCTGGTCGAAGCCGATCGGCTGGCGGTTCTCGAAGAGCCAGTACTCCTTCCCGGCCGTGCCCGGATGCTCCACCTTGTACATGGCGCCCGCGCCGGTGGTCGCGATGGGCGGCAGGACGATGCCGGTGGTGGCGGCGGTCACGGTGACCGGCGTGACGAGGCCCAGCCGGACGATGCCCCAGGCGCTGGGATGCGCCGGCGCGTTGCCGGCGCAGTCCGGGTAGACGTTGGGCGAGCGGTTCCAGCTCCCCCCGGCCATGAGGCTCACGCGCCCCGTGCCGTTGGACTCGTAGCCGTAGTCGTACTCGTCGGGCAGCCCGAGGACGTGCCCGAACTCGTGCGCGTAGACGCCCACCGTCGGCAGGAACGGACCCGTCGCGGGCCCGCCCTCGCCCACGGTATTCCCGCCCGCCTCCGGCTCCATCGAGTAGCCGTCGATGCGCACGCCGTCCACGAACAGCGGCGGCGGCGTGTTCCCCCACCCGTCGCCCGAGGTGATGCTCCAGGCGTGCGACCAGATGAGCGTGGCCCCGCCGCTCCACTCGGCCCCCGACCCGGCGTGCACCACGAAGAGATTCTGCACCTCCCCGCCGACCGCGTACTGCGAAAAGTCGACGAGCGGGTTGGCCGCGTTCACCGCGTCCATCACCAGGCGCTGGACGTTGCGCGGATACGGCCCGAAGCCGTTGTCGTGGGTGCCGTCGGGCGCGCAGTAGTAGGTGTACCCGTTGGGGGCGGTGACCCAGCCCACGGCGCTCGGCAGGCTCACGGTGACGACATCCACCGTGCCGTAGGAGATCTCGTTCAGGTAGTTCTTCAGGGTGCGGTCGGTGCTCGTGTCGGCGCCGCCGCGCAGGTATACCGTCCCGAACAGCATGCTGTCCCACACGCCGGGGTTGTAGCGCACGACCGGCCCACCGGGCGGGCTGTCGGTGAACTTCACGAGGAGCACGAGGGCCCTGGACGCCGCCGCGGTCGGGAAGGACTGCCGCTCGAGCCGGTTCACGGTGACCGCGGCGCGGCCGGCGAAGCGCTGCTCGGTGATCGCAACCGGCACGTCGCGGCCGGCGCTGGCGTACTGCTGGACGATCTCGGGGTCCAGCGGCATGAGGGCGGGCGCCGTGTCCGTCGCCGGCGTGGCGGGACCGGACGGCGCCGGGAGCGGGCCGGCGAGCGCGCCGGAGCAGAGGACGAAAGCTACGACCGGGACAGCGGCGAACGCCTGGCGGATGCGCATTGCGCGGCCTCCATGCTGGCTGGGAAGACTCTTCCGGCGCGTGCGCCGCGGTCCGCGCCGGCGCCAGGTCGAGTGGTCTAGGGATCTGCAAAGCAAGTTTCGGGCGCGCGGGGGATCGGGCCCGGGACGCCGTAATCCTACAGGCCGCAACGGCCTGCTGGCTAGGTCAGCGGCCCTCGGCCGGGGGCCGACCGCGATCCCGCCGCCCCGGCGTGCGGGATGCAAGGCCGGGCGCCGGGGCCGGCTTGGTTCCTAGCCCTCCGGGTACGCCGGGCTCACCACCTGCGCGGCGGCTTCTCCGTACAGCTCCGCGATCGCCTCCCGCACCCCCGCCACCGCCTCGGCCGGCGGCACGATGCGGATCTCGCCGCCGGAGCGCCGCTTCAGCTCGACGCCGCCGTTTTGCAGCGAGCGGGCGCTCAGCGTAGCCCGCAGCGGGATGCCCATGAGATCGGCGTCGGTGAACTTCACGCCGGCGCTCGCCTCGCGGTCGTCGTAGAGCACGTCGACCCCGGCCTCGCGCAGGGCGGCGTAGAGCCCGTCCGCCTGCTCGCGCAGTCGCGCCTCCTCGCGCTTGCTCAGGCAGACCAGGTAGAGATCGAAGGGCGCGACGGTGACCGGCAGCACCAGGCCGCACTCGTCGTGATGCGCCTCGGCCACGCAGGCCAGCAGCCGGCCGACGCCGATCCCGTACGAACCCATGATCACCGGGTGGGCCTGCCCATCGGCGTCCAGGTAGGTGGCGCCGAGCGCTTCGGAATAGCGCGTGCCGAGCTGGAAGATGTTCCCCACCTCGACGCCGCGCACCAGGCGCAGCGGCGCCCCGCAGCGCTCGCACGGGGTGCCGTCGGGCGCGGTCGCGAGGTCGGCCGTCAGATCCGCCGCGTAGTCCCGCCCGGCGTTGACGTTCAGGTAATGGAAGCCCTCCTCGTTGGCCCCCGAGACGAGGTTGGGCGACGCCGCGACCAGGTCGTCGACGGCCACGAGGGTGCGTTCGCGGTCGACCCCGAGCGGCGAGGCGTACCCGGGCTCGGCGCCGGCCGCCCGGATCTCATCGGCGGTGGCGGGCTGGAGCCGGCGCGCCCGGAGGACGTTGGCGAGCTTGGCCTCGTTCACCTCGTGGTCGCCACGCACCAGGGCCATGACCAGTATCTCGCGCGGCGGCAGCTCCTGCTCGTCGAGCCCGTCGGCGGCCGCCGGCGACGGCACCGCGGCGCCGAAGAACACGACCTTGGCGGTGCGGCTCTCGGCGATACCCAGGAACGCGGCCAGGTCGCGGATGGTCGCCGCTCCCGGCGTGGCCACCTTCTCCAGGGGCCGCGGCGTCTCGTGCGGCACCGCCGGTTTGCGGAAGCGCGCCACCTGCAGGTTGGCGGCGTACCCGCAGCCGTCGCAGCGCGCCAGGACGTCCTCGCCGACCGGGCTTTCGAACATGAACTCGTGCGCCACGCGGCCGCCCATCATGCCCGGGTCCGACTGCACGGCGAGGACCTCGCCGAGCCCGGCGCGGCTGAAGATGCGGAAGTAGGCGGTGTAGTGGGCGCGGTACTGGCGCTCGAGGCCGGCCGCGTCGAGATCCAGGCTGTACGAGTCCTTCATGGTGAACTCGCGCACCCGGATGAGTCCGGCGCGCGGGCGCGGCTCGTCGCGGAACTTGGTCTGGATCTGGTAGACGAGCATGGGCAGCTGCCGGTACGAGTGGACGTCGCGGCGCACCAGGTCGCCGACCACCTCCTCGTGCGTCATGCCCAGCACCAGGTCGCGGCCCGAGCGGTCGCGCAGCCGCACCATCTCCTCGCCGATCGAGTACCAGCGCCCGGTCTCCTGCCACAGCTCCGCCGGCTGCACCACCGGCATGCCGATCTCCTGGCCGCCGATGGCGTCCATCTCCTCGCGGATGATGTGCTCGAGCTTGCGCAGGGCGCGCAGCCCGAGCGGCAGGTAGCTGAAGAT
>CAYLSO010000190.1:0-9796 GCA_964386525.1 uncultured bacterium | reverse complement strand
GAGAGCACCGTCCACGCCGTCGCGCCCGCCAGCGACAGCGCCCAGACGTCGTTCAGCCGACCGCTCGCGTCGCCCCCGAAGATGACCATGCGGTCTCGCGGTGGGTCGTAGATCGCGCTGTGCTGCAGGCGCGCCCAGGGTGGGCTGCCCGTAGGAGCAAGCGGGGTCCAAGCCGGTGGGCCGGCCAGGGACAGCGCCCAGACGTCGTTGTAGGTGCCGGAGAAGACCCCATCGAAGCCGGTCCCGCCGAACACCACCATGCGGTCGCGCCCGCGGTCGTAGATCGCGGTGTGATAGGCCCGCGGGATGGGTGGCGTCCCGCTGGGCGCGAGCTGCGTCCAGGTCGGCGTGCCCGCCAGCGACAAGGCCCAGACGTCGTTGAGGTACTGGGAGCTCGGCGTGAGCCCCCCGAACACGACCATGCGGTCGCGCAGCCGGTCGTAGATGGCGCTGTGGCCGTAGCGCATGCTCGGCGGCGTACCGGCATTGGCGAGCGCGCTCCAGACCGGGATGCCGGACAGCGACAGGGCCCAGAGTTCATCGGCGGGCAGACCATGCACGCTGGTGCCCCCGTACACGATCATGCGCCCGCGCAGCGAGTCGACGATCGCGCAGTGGAAGTTCCGCCCGATCGGCGGCGTGCCATTCGGCGTCAGGTTCGTCCACGCCGGTGGCTCTGCCAGTGCCAGCCCCCAGAGGTCGTTGCGCGCCCCGCCCGCTTCGGTCGCGCCGCCGAACATCACCGTCCGGTCACGCACCGGGTCGTAGATCGCGCTTTGGAGGAAGCGTGCACTCGGTGGCGTGCCGCCCGGGAACAACGCGGTCCAGGTCGGGGTACCCGCCAGGGACAAGGCCGTCACGTTGACGTAGGGCGTGCCGGACCCCAGCCCTCCGATCACCACCATGCGGTCGCGCGCCGCATCGTAAATCGCGCTGTGCCCGTCCCGCCCGTACGGCGGCGAGCCGTCGGGCGAGAGTGCGGACCAGGCAGGGCCGATCAACCGCAGCTCCCACACGTCCGTGGTCAGCCCGCTCGCCGTATGGCCGCCGAACACCAGCATGCGGTGTCGCAAGGGGTCGTAGATCGCGGAGTGCAGGCTGCGCGGGGCCGGGGGCGTGCCGGTGGGCGCCAGCGGCGTCCACGCCGGCGTGCCCGAAAGCGACAGGGCCCAGACGTCATTGACCCTGCCGGTGGCCAGGGTCTCGCCGCCGAACACCACCACGCGGTCACGGATCGAATCGTAGATGGCACTGGCGCTGTGGCGGGCGGTGGGTGGCGTGCCGGCGGGAGTCAGTTCGATCCACGGCGCGGCACCGGTCAGCGAGAGCGCCCAGACGTCGTTGAAGAAGTACGGGCTGGAACCGGACCGCCCTCCGAAGATCACCACGCGCTGACGGCGCGGGTCGTACACCATGCTCGCGCCGTACCTCGCGGCCGGCGGCGTGCCGGTGGGATTCAATCGGTACCACGCCGGCGCGCCCGCCAACGGCAACACCCAGACGTCGTTCAAGTAGCGGTTCGAGGAATCGACGCCCCCGAATACCACCAGGCGATCGCCCGCCGGGTCGTAGACCGCGCTGTGCGACCAGCGCGAGTCGATGACGAGCTCGCTCCAGGTGCCGTGGGTGGCGTCTGCCGGGCGCTCGGGGAAGAGCGCGGGGGCAGCGACCGGCGCGGGATTGGCTGCCGGCGCGTCCCCCCCACGGGCCAGGCGCAGCATGAGATCGCGCTGCCAGGACGGCAACTGCGTGTCGCTCGCGGCGCGTGACAGTCGTTCGCGCGCTGCGGGCGCCAGCTCCGGCGTACCGGGCGGGAGCGACTGGCCCGTGGCGGGATTCGGGATCGCGAGGATCAGGAAGAGGAGCGCGAAGCGTCGAGCGAGAGAGCGAAACCACTGGATGGGATTCATCGGCGGCCTCTCGGGAGCGAGGGTAGACGGCTCCAGCACCCGTGTGCCCCGAGTCTATCCCCCCAGCGCTGCCGTGCCGCCTACAATCTGTTTGCGGGTGGCGGCGCCGCGGGGCTGCGGACCATGACCGGGACCTCGGCGAGGCGCTGGCAAGCGCACTTGATGCGGCTCGCCTCCGGTTCTCCCCACTTCATAGCTTGGGGCTTTATCCGTTCAGTCTTGGCCGCGCGGTCCCCCACATCGCCACTGCCCCCACCACGAGCACCCAGAACGGGAAGACGTAGAGACCGGGGATCGCCTCCATGATCAAGCCGGGCAGCAAGATCCATTGCTTGCCCAGCACCATGAACAGCACGATTGCTGTCGCCAGATCGGCCGCCCACTGCACCGGCGGCGCGAGCGTCAAGAAGACGGAGAGCCCGTCGGCCAGTGCGGCCACGGTGAAGGCCAAGGCCAGTCTTCTCTTGGAGAAACGTGGGCGGGCTGGAGGCCGGGGTCTCTCGCCATGCGGGTCGGAGGTCTCCGGCAGGGGAACCCCGACAGGCGCCGTCTCACTCATGGATGATCCCCTACCACATCTGTAGCCAGCAACGCATGGCCTGAACAGGCCGGGTCTTCTTCGACCCGGATCCTAGGGGAGATCAAGGGTGGCTGCCAAGGCGCCCCGCGTGTGATACGCGGGATCGTGCGGGACCCGTTGGCGCGAAGTAGCAGGAAGCGACTGCCTTCCCTGACGAACTGACGATCGTGGCGCTCCCGCCGTCGATGGTCGCGATGTGGAACCAGGACACCTTGAGGAACCCGGCCGGAATCATCGCCGCACGCCGGCGCCCGGGGTCATCCAGGCGGCCGCAGGAGTCGCAACGGACCTGGTAGTGCCGACGTGGGGCAGGACACCGCGGACGCGCGGGATCCCAAGCTTCGCACGGCCTACGGCAGCACCTTGCGGAACGCCTCCGCACCGTCCGGGACCCTGGGAACGGTCTGCTCGAACAGCAATTGGTTCACGGACACCGGCTGTCCGTAGTACAGGGCGTTCGACTTCTTGTCGGCCGCGAGGCGGGCCCCTTCCAAGGACAGCCCGGCGAACAGCCCCTTCGCTTTCGCGTAGGAGTAGATCTCGGCTTTGAGCTTGAGGTCGGTGCTCGCTTCCCCGCTACGACCGACCGGACCCGCCGCGACGCTGACGTTGCCACCCAGGGTGATCTTGCTGCTCGTCATGAGCGAACGCGCCCCGCGCTCGCTCATGAAGAACAGGACCAGGTCGCTCGCCTCGCCACCGATCTGCAGGCCCCAGCTTCCACCGGTGATGCTCACGAAGCTGGGCGGGCTCCAGGTGCCCTCCTGATTGCGACAGCTCATCGCGCCCGATCCGAATCTCGCGCCGAACATGAATGCGCCCTTGACCACGTGGGGGATCACAGCGATGCACCGACATTGCTTGAGGAGCGCCTCGGGCGTGCCACGGTCCGGGGTCGCGAGCAGCTCGTGGTACACGGCCGTGGCGTCCGTGAGTCTCTGGTCGAGCTTGGGGATGGTATCCGCTGCGAACGCTGGGACTGTCAGGCCGATGGCGGCAACAAGTGCCGCGATGCCGATCGATCCGCCGAATCTGATCATCTCCGGTCCTCCCTGAGTGACCGGGGGCTGGGGAGCCGCCAGTCTGGATGAGCAGTCCTGCCACATGGTTGGCCGCCATTACCAGGGAGCCGATCATGGCCGCGTCGGGTTCCTTGCGCAAGCCTCACTCCGTGCCGGGAGACGCCGCCGTCAAAGCCCGCCTGACTTCGCCTCGGCCAGCGTGGCCCGGCTGGGCCGAGTCGTGCTCACCACCGTGCGGGCGGCGGATCGCCGGCGCGTCCTTCCCGAACCCGGGCTTCCTCGCATTCCCCCTCCTCGGCGTGGTCGGTCGGCGTCGGCGCCCCGCTGCCGATCCGGCGGCGGAACGCGCTCGCGGGCCGCAGTCTATGCGAAACCACCCCGGCATGCCACCGAGGAGCCGCGGCGCGGCGAGGGAGCGCCGCGGCTCGGGCATGCGGACTCCCGGGCCGGGCCCCGAGACCTCGGGGCCCTCGGTGCAGTGGGCGCTTGACACGCATGGCCAGCCAGCGTATCCACGAACCACCTGTCCTCGGACAGAACCGACCCGAGAGTTTCCCGTAGAGAATCAGCCCGCCCGGGGCTTGCAATCACAGGAGGGAGGTCACCGTGTGGCTTAGGATGAGTCTCATCAGCGGTGCGTTGCTCGCTGCGCTCGCCTGCACCGCCGTGGCGCAGCCGGCCGCGCCCGAGGATCGCGTCGAGATGGTGAAGCAGTCCTTCGCGGCCAGCCAGGCGGCGTTGCGGCAGTACGAGTGGGTCGAGACCGTCGCCCTCTCGCTGAGCGGCGAGGAGAAGGTCCGCCAGCAGTATCAGTGCTACTACGGCGCCGAAGGCAAGCTCCAGAAGGTGCCCGTCGCCGCGGACGCGAAGGAGGGGAAGAAGCGGGGACTCAAGGCTAAAGTCGTCGAGTCCAAGAAGGCCGAACTGGAGGCCTCTCTCAAGGGCGCGATGGCCCTCCTCGACCAGTACTCTCCCCTCGACCCGGCGCGCATCCAGGCCGCGAAGGCTGCCGGGAAAGTCAGCGTCTCCGTGCCCGGCGCGGACGGCCGGGTCCGCGTTACCATCAAGGACTATCTGAAACCCGAAGATCAGGTGGTGGTCGAGGTGGACACGGCGAAGAACGCGCTGCAGTCGGTCGCGATCACGACGGCCATGGAGCAGGAGAAGGCCAAGAGCCCGGTCGCCGCGAAGGTGACCTACGCGGCGCTGGAGGACGGCACGACCTACCCGGCCAAGAAGACGCTGGAGATGAGCGCGCAGAAGCTCAAGGTGGACGTGCAGAACAGCGGGTACCGCGCACACAGCAAGTGATGGGGCGAGGAGCCTGAAACAGACGCGGGCGGGACGAGGCTGACTTGGCGGTTCGCGTCAGGAATGAGATTCGGGACTCGTACGACTGCTACGGTGCCTTGAGCGCCGCCGATTCGGATTGCCTTACGCTACGCCGGCGTCGAAAGTGCGCTGTTCCCGCCCGACCTCGGCGCGAAAGGGAGCCCATCGTCATGAAGCTGAAGACCTCTCAACCCAAGTCTTTGACCCGGATCCTGCGAAACCTCCTGGCCATCTGCTGCGCGGTCTTGCTCGTGCCTGGTGAGGGCGTGGTCCTCGCGCAGGAGGCGGCGAAGGCGCCGCCGGCGCCCCCTGCCCCGGCCGCCGCGGCCGCGCCGCCCGCGGCGAAGATCCCCCCCGAGCAACTCGAATCGCTCGTGGCTCCGATCGCCCTCTACCCCGACGATCTCCTGGCGCAGACGCTCGTCGCTTCCACCTACCCGATCGAGATCGTCCAGCTCCAGCAGTGGGTCGCGAAGCACCCGGATCTCAAGGACAAGGCGCTGGCCGATTCGGTCGCCAAGCAGCCCTGGGACCCGAGCATCCAGTCGATGGCTGCGTTTCCCGACCTGGCGAAGCGGCTCGCGGACGACATCCAGTGGACCACGGACCTCGGCAACGCCTTCCTCGCCCAGCAGGGCGACGTCATGGACGCCGTCCAGCGGATGCGCAAGAAGGCCAAGGACAAAGGCACTCTGGAGTCCAACGAGCAGCAGAAGGTCGAGACGAAGGTCGTCGAGAAGGATACGGTGATCGTCGTGGTGCCCGCGAATCCCGAGGTCATCTACGTGCCGACCTACAGCCCGACGGTCGTTTACGGGCCCCCCGTCTATCCGTACCCGCCGATCTACTACCCCCCGCCCCCGCCCCCGGGCGCCTATTTCATGGCTTTCACCGTGGGCGTCATGTGGCACTCGGCCTACTGGGGCGGCTCCTGCTGTGGCTGCGGCTGGGGAGGGAACAACGTCAACATCAACGTGAACAACAACTACAACCAGATCAATCGCAACGTGAACCGCAGCGGCGGCAGCGGCGGCGGCAACAACTGGCAGCACAACTCGCAGCATCGCGGCGGGACGCCTTACCCGAACCAGAACACGGCGAACAAGTACGGCGGCACCAAGAGCGGCGCCTCGGCCGGCAACCGCCAGGCGAGCGCCGGCCAGCAGCCCGCGCGGCAGCCGGGCAGCGCCAGCAGCAAGGCGGGCGGCGCGGGGGCCAACGCTGCTGCGCCGAGCACGATGAATCGCGGCAGCGGGACCGGGAGCGGCGCGGGTGGAGCCCAGACCGCCAGCCGTAACGTCCCGCAGAGCAGCGCCTCGAAGCCCAGCGGTGGTTTCAGCGGCGGTTCCAGCGGCTACAGCGGCAGCAGCGCCCGCGCCAGCAGCTCGCGCGGCGCCTCCAGCATGGGCTCGCGTGGTGGCGGCGGAGGTCGGAGATGAACACGATGAGCCTCAGAGCCGGCACTCGGACTCGCTCCTGGGTCCTTGCCCGCGCCGTCCAGGTCGGGCTCTGCCTGGGAGTCGCTTGCGCATCCCTCCTGCCGTCGGTCTCGCGTGCCGCAGAGCCCACCGAGACGCCCGCGCCGGCTCCTGCGGTCCGACAGAAGACGTTCAGCAGCCCCGAGAAGGCGGCCAAGGCTCTGGTTTCTGCCGCCGAGCGATTCGACATCCCGGCCTTGAAGGAGGTCCTCGGGCCCGACGGTGTGGACCTCGTGGTCACCGAAGACCCGGTGCTCGACAAGAATCAGAGCGCCGCCTTCGCCAAGGAGGCCCGCAAGAAGATGCGGGTCGTCCGGGATCCCGAGAACCCGAAGCTCGCCCTCCTGTCCATCGGCCCCGACGACTGGCCGGTGCCGATTCCCATCGTCGAGGAGGGCGGCAGGTGGCGGTTCGATTCCAAGGCGGGCCAGCAGGAGGTGCTCTACCGCCGCATCGGGAGGAACGAGCTCGATGCCATCGAGATATGCCATGGGTACGTCGAGGCCCAGCAGGAGTACGCCTCCGAGAAGCACGACGGCGCGGTGGTGAACCAGTACGCGCAGCGCATCCTCAGCACCCCCGGCAAGCAGGATGGACTGGCGTGGCAGGCCCCCGATGGAACGTGGCAGGGACCGGTAGGCGAGGGGATCGCCCGGGTCATCGCCGAGGGGTACGTGGCCAAGCCCAGTCCGTACCACGGCTACTACTTCAAGGTGCTGAAGGGGCAGGGCCCGGCCGCGCCGCTGGGCGAGATGGACTTCGTCGTGCAGGGCGTGATGATCGGCGGCTTCGCCCTCGTCGCCGCGCCGGCGGACTACGCGGTGACCGGCGTGATGACCTTCATCGTGAGCCACGACGGCGTGGTCTGCCAGAAGGACCTCGGGCCGGAGACGCTCGACCAGTTCCGCGCGATGGAACGCTACGACCCGGATCCCACCTGGACTCCCGTGGTGAACCCATGATTCGCCCCCACCAGGAGTGCCTCCTCCGGACGTCGTTCAGTAGCCCCAGCCGTCCATCCGGGTCTTCCTCGGGGAAGCTGATGGAGAGCGAAAACCCTTCGAAGAGGAAGCCTGGATGAACGCCGATCCGGCGGCACTCACGTAACGAGATCTCCGGAGAACCCGGGGCAGTTCAAACGTCGGGTCCGCTACCCTCGAGTGGTCTGCAGGGCATAAGACAAACCGCCTGCCCGAACCGGCCGGGGACATTGCCCCGGCCGCGTTCGAGCAGGCGTACGATCATCACCAGTCGGCTCCAGCCGAGCTGACGATACTCCTGCAGTAGATTCTCCGGAGGATCCGGAGCCGTTTACCTGTACACGTTCTTGATCTCGCCCCAGGTCGTCGGCTCCACCGGCACGGCTTTCTCCACCGTCACACTGGCGTTGTCATAATAGAGCAGCGCCACGCTCCCCGGGGCCGCTCCGGTCGTGGCCGTCAGTTGCAGCGTGACGCCACCGGAGACGTCGGGCCCGGCTGTGGTCGTGAAGCTGAAGTGCTTCCAGGTACCCGGGTTGGCATCGAGAGCGAGCGGTGCGCCGCCGAGGATCTGCGACTTCGAGACGCCGCCGCCGCTGATCTCAGAGAAAAACTCGGCGAATGCCACGCCACCCTCTGCGGTCCTGCCCCTCGCGTCGAAGGAGATGGTGATGGGGTCACCGGGCAGGACGACGCCGACTCCGATGTTGGCATTCTTGATCAAGCAGGCGGAGGTGGTCTGCACGTTATTGAGTTCGACCGCGAAGACGCTCGAACTACCCGGGGAGACGATGGCGATCTGGCCCGGTGCCGAGGGGAAGAGGCTCCACCCCGCGAGGGTCCCCGTCTCGAACCCGCCGTTGACGGCAAGTTCTACGGGCGCAGCCTGGGCAGCACCCGCACACAGAACGAGCGCGGCTGCCACGACGATGGAAACTGGTCTCAAGGACATAGCTGGCCTCCTGGAATCCGCACCGTTCCTCGAGCCGCAACAGACTCCCTGTGTGGCTGGAACGGTGGCCGCATTATGCGCTTCCCTGATCGCGAATGCATCGGTGAATGCGGCCGCCGCCCGTTCATCGCGAACCCGGTTCTGAGGCCGGGTTCAAGGTCGGTCAGCGCGTGCGCCTGTCGGGCTCACCAACGAGAGCAGAGCGCTCCCCGGCAGCAGCAGCGACTCCCGGGACAGCCGGCTGTGCTACCCGTTCATCGAGGCGCGCCGGCGTGATCGGACTGTTGTTTCCCGAGACTGAACTGGGCGGAACTCCGAGGCCTCCCGCCCCGGGCCGTCCGCCACCGTGGCCCGCCGCCGGCCGCGGGAGTGACTCGGGCGGTGGTACTATCCCCGCGAGCAGGTCATGGAGCCAGGAACCAGGGGAGATGTCATGCGGAAGATCCTCATCGTCGTATTCGGGCTCGCGCTCGCCACCAGTGAGGCCTCCGCCCAGGTCGGCAGCCTGATCTGGGAAGAGAACTTCAACAACCTGGACAATTGGATCAAGGTCATCGGCAACGGCAGCTGGGGCTGGGGCAACGGCGAGCTGGAGTACTACCGGAACGAGAACGTCGACATCGCGGACGTTCCCGGTGAACCGGGCAACAAGGCTCTGCGCATCATCGCCAAGCAGGAGAGCGGCCCGGGCATCGTCGATCAATGGGGCAACCCCCTCCTCTACACGTCGGGCAAGGTGTTCAGCAAGTCGCACGTCGCCGTCAAGTACGGCTTGATCGAGGCCCGCGTCTGGGTGCCGGATCTCGATCTGGGCGGCTGGCCCGCCGTCTGGCTACTGGGCACGGCCAACTACGCCTGGCCCCGTTGTGGCGAGATCGACATGATGGAGATGGGACTCAAGAAGGCGTTTCGGGACCTGCACGACACCCACAACGGCGGCAACGGCCTGGACAACTCGACGGTCAACCAGATGGCGGGCGCGAACGCGATTTTCTATGCCGTCTCCGCCGTCACGCCCGAGAACCCGTCGGGCGCCGCCAGCCTCTCCTGGGATCCGGACGACAACTACTGCCGCCCCTACTACAGCTACGCGAGCCCCCTTGTCGGACGCTTTCTGACGTACCGGCTGTACTGGGACGAGAACACGATGCGCCTGACCGTCCTCGATGACGGCGTCGAGCACGACCTCTTCGCAGAGCCCTTCACCATCGGCAGCGACGCCGAGGAGTTCCGGCAGCCGTTCTACCTGATCGCCAACCTGGCTATCGGCGGCGCGGTCACCGACGCCTACCAGCTCGGCAATCCCGGCAGCGGCCTGCCGGTCACGATGCCGTTCCCGGGCACGATGTACGTGGACTACATCCGGGTCTACCAGTGGAACGGCCAGGGCGAGGTCTTCCTGGGACCGCCCACGCCGCAAGGCGGCACCTTCGGGATCCTCACCGACACGACGCCGACCGACGGCGCGCTCCTGACGGACGTCAGCTCGAAGATCTACGTCTGGGAAAGCACCCTGGTCCCCGGCACCATCGCGCCGTACGA
>CAYLSO010000189.1:0-3359 GCA_964386525.1 uncultured bacterium | reverse complement strand
TCCACGTGAGCCAGGCGAGGGCTCTCCGGCCGCCGGGATTCCCTGCCCAGGGAAGCTTGGGTGCCAGCAACATCCAGAGTGCCCCCATGGCCAGCGGCACCAGCGAGAGCGTGGCGATCAGCGGGTGCTTCGTCCACATCTCGGGATTCATGCCGGCGTCCGATCCCCGGTTGCGGTGCCCCGTCCCGTGAGAATCGCGTGGATCTCCCGCGGGGCGCGCACCGGACGGCCGTCGTGCGACAGGAAGCAGTGCTCGGTGTGGCCGGTCGCGGCCAGGGTGCCGTCCTCCTTGAGCACGCGGTAGTCAAAGCGCACTACCGTGCGGCCCAGCCTGCCCACGCGCGTGACCACGGAGAGGAGATCGTCGTAGCGGCAGGGGGCGAGGTAGCGGCAGGAGGCCTCGGTCACGGGCAGGAAGACCCCGTGGCTCTCGATGGCGCGGTAGGCGTAGCCGCGCGAGCGTGGCCACTCGGTGCGGCCCACCTCGAACCAGACGAGATAATTGGCGTGGTAGGCCACGCCCATCTGATCGCTGTCGGCGTAGCGGACGCGCAGCGGCTGCACATGCTCCCCGGGGCCGGCCTCGACCCCACGGGCAGCGCCGTCCCCGGGAGCGTCACGAAACGGGGATTGGGGAGTTTTCACCCTGCGCTGGTATCATGCCCCTCGCGCGCCGGTCAAGGGCGGCCGCCAGGCACACGCCGCCGACCGCGGGGCGCGCCTGGCGTGGAGCCGGCGAGTGGAGGTCGCGCCATGGGTGAGGATTCAACAGGGAGCTCCGCGACGGCGGCCGGAAGTGCGTCGGCGCCGACGGGGCGGAGCGTCCGGCTGCGCACGGGGGCCATCGTGGGAGCGCTAGAGTCGGGTCCCGCGCCGGCTCCGCAGCCGGCCCCTCCGCCCCTCGTCCTGGTGCCCGGGGTGGGCGGGGCCAAAGAGCTCTTCTCGGGGCTGCTCCCCTTCCTCGCCCGGTCCCGGCGAGCCGTCGCCCTCGACCTGAGCCCGCGCGTGACGGGCGGCAGTGGCGTGGTCGCTTCGGCCGTCGACGACCTGATGGAAACCCTCGACGGGCTGGGCTTGGAGCGGGTGGACGCGCTCGGCCAATCGTTCGGCGCGGTGGTGTCGGTGCGCGCCTGGCGCCGGCATCCGCAGCGCCTGCGCCGCCTGGTGCTCGCCGCGCCGGCCATCGCGCCCGCGGGCCTCGCCGGCGCGCGCACTCTCCTGAAGTGGATCCTGCTCGGCAGCGCCGTGCGCCTCTGGCCGGCCTCGCGGCGGCAGAGCCTGGCGCGCTTCGTGCGCGGGGCCGGGGGCTACGCCATCGAGCCCGAACTCGAGGGCGAGAGCTTCGACGCGCTGATCGAGCGCGTCAAGCGGATCCACGCCACCGCGCTGGCGCGGCGCCTGCTCGCCCTGGTCGGACACTCGTGGCGGACGGAACTGGCCGGCGTGGCCGTGCCGCTGCTCGTCATCGAGGGGGATCTCGAGGCGGCCCTCCTCCCACGCACGGCGGTGGACTGCTTTCGCTCCCGCCCGGGGACGCGCTTCATCACTCTGCCGGGCGGCCACATGCCGTTTCTCACCCGGCCGGAGGAATTCGCGCGCCCCGTTGTGGATTTTCTCGACGCGCCCGATCCCCTCGCCGCCCAGGGCGCGGCACGCTAGCCGATCCCCGCGCTCATCTCGCCTTCCCCCGCCAGCGCCTCGTTCGGGTGCCCGGGCTCGATCCGCTGCCGGATGCCCCAGTTCCGCCTCACTCGTAGCGCAGCGCCTCGATGGGGTCGAGCCGCGAAGCCCGGCGCGCCGGGTAGTAGCCGAAGAAGATGCCGATCGCCGCGGCGAAGACGAAAGCCAGCAGCACCACGCCCGGGCTGACGCTGGTCGGCCAGCGTGCCATCTTGGTGATCAGGCCCGAGGCCGCCATCCCCAGCACCACGCCCGCCGCCCCGCCCAGCAGGCTGAGAAACGCCGACTCGATGAGGAACTGCCAGCGGATGTCGCGCGCGCGCGCCCCCACCGCCATGCGGATGCCGATCTCGCGGGTGCGCTCGGTGACCGACACCAGCATGATGTTCATGATGCCGATGCCCCCCACCAGCAGGCTCACGGCGGCGATGGAGAGCAGCAGCAGCGACATGGTGCGCGAGGTCTGCTCGGCGGCGTTGGCGAACTCGCTCTGGCTGCGGATGACGAAATCGTCGTCGGCCCCGGGCCGGATGCGGTGTCGCTGGCGCAGCAGCTCGGTGATCTCCTCGATGGCCCGGTTGACGCGGTCGGCCGCCACCGCCGAGACGATGATCGAGCCGACGTGGCCGGGCTCCGAGGTCAGCTTCTTCTGGACGGTGGTCAGCGGTGCGATGACCACGTCGTCCTGGTCGCTCTGCCCCATGGACGAAGCGCCTTTCTTCGACAGCACGCCGGCCACCCGGAAGGGCAGCCCCTTGATGCGCACCACCTGCCCCACCGGGTCCTGGCCGCCGGGGAAGAGGTTCTCGGCCGTGGTCGCGCCGAGCACGCAAACCTTGGCGCCGCCGCGCACGTCGGCGTCGGTGAAGGCCGCGCCGTGCTCGACCGGCCAGTCGCGGATGGCGAAGTAGTCGCTGGTGGTGCCCTGGACGCTGGTCCCCCAGTTGCCGCTCGACGACACCATCTGCGCCATCGAGCGCACCGTGGGCGCCACGCCGCTCACCGCCTCGCACTCCTTGCGGATGGCCTCGGCGTCCTCGTAGGTCAGCGAGTGGGTGGTGCCCCACGAGCGCACGCCGCTCGACGAAGTGGTGCCGTTCATCACCATGATGACGTTGGTGCCGAGAGTGGCGATCTGGGCCTGCACCGAGGCGCGCGCGCCGGAGCCGATGGCCAGCGTGGCCACCACCGCGGCGACCCCGATGATCACGCCCAGCATGGTCAGCATCGAGCGCAGCTTGTTGCGCCGCAGGGTGCGGTTGGCCAGGCGCACGGTCATCATCACGTCCATCGTCCCGGCCTCCTACGCGAGCCCGTCGAGGTGCGGGTCCGGCGGCATGGCGGCCAGGTCGCGGGCCGCGTCGCGCACGCCCGACACCGGGCGGTCCTCGACCAGCCGCCCGTCGCGGAAGACGGTGATGCGGTGGGCGTAGTGGGCGATTTCCGGCTCGTGGGTCACCAACAGGATGGTGAGCCCGCGCTCGCGGTTGAGCCGCTGGAAGAGCGCCATGATGTCCACCGACGTGCGGCTGTCGAGGTTGCCGGTGGGCTCGTCGGCCAGCAGCAGCGCCGGCTGGTTCACCAGGGCGCGGGCGATGGCCACGCGCTGCTGCTGGCCGCCGGAGAGCTGCGACGGGAAGTGGTGCCCGCGGTCGGTGAGCCCCACCTCCGCCAGCGCC
>CAYLSO010000188.1:0-6216 GCA_964386525.1 uncultured bacterium | reverse complement strand
GGCACCGGTGGCGACCAGATCCGAGTGATACACGGCGAGGTCGTTCACGGTACCGTCGAGGCCGGCGCCCAGGGCCTGCCAGGCGCCGCCATCCCAGTGCGCCACGTGGCCGGGCGCGGCGAACGCCCCTCCGGCCGCCGGCAGGTCGTTGAAGAGGGTGAGCGCCTTCACTTCGCCCGGCAGCCCCGCTCCCATGGCCACCCAGCCGCTGCCGTTCCACGCAGCGATGTTCTGCGCCGGCTGGCTGCCGGCGCTGGTGAAGCTGCCGCCCACCGCGAGGACGTACTCGAAGTCCGCGTTCCGATAGACGGCGAAGTCGTTCACCGGACCGCTCGTCCCGCTGCCCAGCGCGCTCCAGCTCAGACCGTCCCAGCGCGCCACCCGGCTGCACGACAGACCGCCGGCGGTCGTGAAGTCGCCCCCCGCGTACAGCGCACCGTCGTAGACCGCGAGCGCGCGCACGCGGTTGTTCAGCCCCAGGCCGAGCGGGATCCAGTTCGCACCGTCCCAGGCCGCGATCCGGCTGGCGGGGAAACCGCCCGCCATCGTGAATTCTCCGCCGGCGATCAGCTTGCCGTTGAACACGGCGAGCGCGCGCACGCGGTCGTCGAGCCCGGCGCCCAGGGCGGCCCACTTGCTGCCGTCCCAGTTCGCGATGCGGCTGGCCGCCACGGTCCCCGCCGTGGCGAAGTCCCCGCCCGCTACCACCCGCGTGCCGAACACGGCCAGCGCGTAGATCGATCCGGGAACGCCCGCACCCCATCCGAGCGCTTCCCATTTGGCGCCGTCCCAGTTCGCGCCGTTGCTGACCCGCACGCTGCCGGCCGAGGCGAATGCCCCACCGGCCACCAGGCGGTTGTCGAAGGTCGTGAACACGAAGACGGTCGCCGGGTCGGAGTCGACCCCGGTGCCCAGCGCGCTCCAGGCGGTGCCGTTCCAGCGCGCCACGTTGGCCACCGGCACGCCGCCGGCGTCGCTGAAGCTCCCGCCGGCGATCAGCGCGTTGCCGTAGACGCCGACGGCATACGCGCTCGGATAGTCGCCGCCCGCGAGGCCGCCGCCCACGGCGCCCCACGCCGCCCCGTCCCAACGCGCGATGCGCGAAGCGCTGCCGCCGCCGGCGGCGGTGAAGTCGCCGGCCGCGATGAGCTGGTTCTGATAGACGGCCAGCCCGCTCACGATGTTGTTCACCCCGACCCCGAGCGGGCTCCAGGCCGCGCCGTCCCACTGGGCGATGCGGCTGGCCGCCCCGCTGCCGGCGAACAGGAATGACCCGCCGGCGATGAGCTTGGTGCCGTAGACGGCGAGCGCGTACACGCTGAGGTCCATGCCCTCGGCGAGCGGATTCCAGACGCTGCCGTTCCAGCGCGCGATGCTGCCGGCTACGGCGACGCCCGCGTGGCTGAAGACCCCGCCCGCGATCAGCTCGCCGTTGTACACCGCCAGCGCGTAGACATCGTCGTCGGTCCCCGCGCCGAGCGCACTCCAGGCGCTACCGTTCCAGCGCGCCACGCGGCTCACGGAGGTCGCCCCCGCCGCGTTGAATGAGCCGGCGGCGATGAGCGCGCCGTCGTAGACGGCCAGCGCCCACACGGTGCCGTCGAGCCCGGGGCCGAGCGGAGTCCAGGCGCTGCCGTTCCAGCACACGATGTTGCTCGCCGCCGCGCCGCCGGCGACGTTGAAGCGGCCGGCCAGGATGAGATCACCGTTGAATACGAGCGCGGCGTAGACACGGCCGTCGAGGGCCGCGGACTCCACGCCGGGCAGCCGGAACTGCTCGTTCCAGAAGCCGCTGATGGCGGTGGGCGCGGCCAGCTCGGCGAGCGGGGCGCCGGCACGCGGGCCGGCCGCGAGCTTGTGGCCCGCCAGATCGAGGCGGCCTTCGCGCGTGAGGTAGTCGTGAACCGCGGCGGGCAGCGTCGCGGCCGGAGATTGGCGGGCCGCGACCGGCAGCAGGCCGGCGGCCAGGGCGAGCGCGGCCACGGCATGACGGCGTACCAAGAGTGCGAGGACACTCCGCATCGGAGACTCCTTCACCAGGGATGCTCGAGGGGTGCTAGGACCCGACTGCTCGAATGGAGTATCAGGATACGCCCGGGGTCGCGCCGGACCCAAGCGGAAACGCGTCCGGGCGGCTGCCGCGCGGGCCGGCCGGCCCTACCTTTCCAGGCCATTCGTGGCGTCGGACTCCTCGCGGGCCCAGCCGGCCTCCCGCTCCCCGCCCAGCCCGTCGGCCATGCGGTTGATGAAGCCGAAGTACGCCGCCACCTGGCAGATGTCGTGGATGGCAGCGTCACCGAACCCGGCGGCGCGCAGGGCGTCCACGTCGGCGCGGGCCACGGCCCACGGCTCGCGCGTGACCTTCTCGGCGTAGGCGAGCATGGCGCGGTCGGCGGCGGCCAGCGCGGCGGCCCGCCAGTCGCGCACGAGCTGCATGATCCACTCGGGCTTGTCCACCTGGGCACGGAGCGCCGCCCCGTGATGGCGGATTCAGTAACGGCAGCGGTTGGCGGCCGAAACCACCACGGCGATCATCTCGCGCTGGGCGCGGGTGAGCGGCGAGGGTCCGCGCATGACGTGGGCATAGAAGGCGTAGTGCGTCTCCCACGCCTTCGGGTTGCCGCTCGAGATGCGCAGGATGTTGTCCACGCCGCCCCAGTCGCGGTCGTGGAACTTCGCATAGAGGCTGCGCAGCGATTCGTCGCCTTCTTCGGGCGGGACGTAGCGGATGTAGGCCATGGGGGCTCCCTGGTAGTGGGATCTTCTCCTGCGCCCGCCGCAGGGTATCATGGGCGGCGAGCCGCTGGTCCCCACAACCCCGCCCGCAGGAGGCGCCCATGGCCACGACGACCACCAAGTACGCAATCATCCGCGAGCTGCCCGACGTGCCCTTCGACCAGGCCAAGCAGCGCGTCACCGAGGCGCTGGCCAAGGAGGGCTTCGGCATCCTCACCGAGATCGACGTCAAGGCGACGATGAAGAAGAAGCTGGACTTGGACTACGAGCCCTACGCCATCCTCGGGGCGTGCAATCCCCCGCTGGCCCACCGGGCGTTCCAGGCCGAGGAGCAGGTCGGGCTCCTGCTGCCCTGCAACGTGGTGGTGAAGACGCGGGCCGGCGGCGGCTCGGTACTCAGCGCCATGGACCCGGGGACGATGGTGCAAGTGACGGACAATCCCAAGCTGACCGACGTGGCGAAGGAAGCGCGGGAGCGGCTGGTGCGGGCGTTGGAGGCGGTGTAGGTCGCGGCTACCTGCGGGGCCTCTTGTCCTTGATGTCTTCCAGCTTCACGCCCTTGGGGTGGCGAAGGGCGGCGCGGGCCTCGGCAATCCGGCTGAGAAACTGGGGGGAGCGCTCGATCGCGGAATCAACCTGGCTCTCCGCGACGCGCAGAGGAGCGAGGTCCGCGCGGGCCAAGACCGGCTGGCCGAGCGCTCGCAGCACGCGGTTCATCTTCGCGAGGGTGAGTTTCTCGGGGTCGAGGATCTCGATGCCGATGGGTTTGCCGTCGCGCGCGTAATCCACGAGGAGACCGGGCGCGGCCTCCTCCGTCCGGTGGCTCTTCTGGCCGGCGCCGCGCGGGAGATAGTAGTAAGCCGCCAGGGGCGACCCTCGCCTGTAGGTGACCTCGAAGTATGGCTGAGTCATCTTCTTGTCCCCGATACTGGGAAAGCCGTGACCACTACCCCGACCCGTCGATCTTCGTCCGGCTCCACTACGATGTGCCATGTCCGACCCCGCCAGCGGGTCTCGATCACCCAGCGCTCTCTCACAGGGTAGAACCGAACCTTCGCGGCACGAGCCAGCATATGCGGCAGGTCGAGTTCGGTAAGGCAACGGTCGTACATCCGCTGCAACAGGTGTGGACTGAGTTCGAGTTCCCAATCTCACCAAGCCGGCTTACCGAGAGAATGCGACGCAGCCCCCGACCGTGGTACTCGGGGGCGGGATTGCAGCTGGCTGGGGGCTAAGGAACTACTTCTTACTCGGCGGCACGATCCCTAGGCGGCGCAGCTTGCCAATCAGGGTCGTGCGCTTCAGGTTGAGGAGATGGGCGGCGCGGCTCCGGTTCCACTGCACGGACTCGAGGGTGGCCAGGAGGCGCCGACGCTCCTCATCCTCCAGGTGCTCTTCCAGCGAGCCGGGCACTCGGATCGGATCGAGGTCGAGGTCGTCGACACCGACATAGCCACTCTCCGGAGGCATCGTCGCCAGCCTCTCGACCATGCTCTTGAGCTCGCGGACATTCCCCGGCCAGGGATGCGCGCGCAGCCGTTCCCGCGCCGCCGGGGACACCCGCAATCCGGGCCCACCGGAGCGGTTCACCTGCGCGAGGAAGTGGTCGATGAGCACATCGATGTCCCAGGGCCGCTCCCGTAAGGGCGGAATCACCGCGATGATACCGCGCAGCCGGAAGAAGAGGTCGGGCCGATACGTCCCCTGCCGCACCATCGCCGAGAGGTCCCGATGCGTGGCTCCCACGAACCGGGTATTGACCCGGCGCGGCCGATTCTCCCCGAGGCGGCGAATCTCCCCCAGCTCGATGGCACGCAGCAGTCGGCCCTGGACCGGAAGGCTCATCTCGCCAATCTCATCGAGAAAGAGCGTGCCGTCGGTCGCGGCCTCGATGAGGCCCGGCCGGTCCCGCAGGGCGCCCGTGTAGGCCCCGCGGGTGTGGCCGAACAACTCAGCGTCGAGGAGATCCGGCGGCAAGGCAGCGCAGTTGATCGGCACGAACGCACCCGTGCGTCCCGAGAATCGGTGCGCCACGGCAGCAAGCAGTTCCTTGCCAGTGCCAGTTTCGCCGAAGATTAACAGAGGCAAGGTGACCGCCGCCCCCCGCCGCGTGATCTCGAACGCCTTCAGCACCCGGGGATCGCGAGTGATGATGCCCTGCTCGGCAGCCTGCGCGGCAAGGGCTTCAAGGCCGCGGGGCTTGGCGGGCAGAATTCTGGACTCCGCTGGCTTGCTAGGAAGATACAACTTGAGGATCGGCAGCTCGGTGGCCCCTCCGAGTTGCCGCCACACGTTCGCTTCATGGTGCTTGTTCTCACCCGCGAGATGGCGCGCTATCAACTGGGCAGTAACTTGCGCCTCGAGATTCGCCCCCATTCGTTCGAAGTCCGTCCAGGCCGCCTGAAGCAGTTTACTCCCTCGTTCCTTTCGATTCCTGGCCACCTTCACGAGGCCACGTAGCCGCCGAATAGCAGCAATCTCCAGGCGATCGCGATATTTCTTCGTTAGCCGGGAAGCACCCCGCGCCGCCCTCAGCGCTCCGGCGACATCTCCTTGCCGCACAAGCAAGTCACCCGTCTTGCGGAGACACTCAACGACGATATCCGCGAACTCAGACACTTGCCGCCCAGCCTGGCTCCCAGCTTCGTAGCAACCAAGAGCCCGCGTCTCATCTCCCAGAAGTGAGTATGCGTCGCCCAAGAACTCATCGCATAAGCCAATATCACGTAGTGCGCGCGCCTGAACGAACTGCGCTCGAGCACGCATGAGATGACTTATCGCGCGTTCAGGATTCCCCTCAAGAGCGGCTATCCAAGCAGCCACCTGTATCCATCTAGCGTGGCCGATCGCCGTCGCCTTCTCTGAGTAGCCCGCAAGGGCTTCTTCCAAAGACATCTTCGCCGCCGCCAGATCGCCTCTCCGGACATTCAGGACAGCGAGACTGAAATGCGTCTGCGCCACCCGGCGAGTCGCACCCATTTCGCGATAAATACTGAGTGCTTCAGCGTAGGCATCTCCGGCGTCCTCGTACCGGCCGACATCGAGCATCAGAAGCGCCAGTCGGCGGCTCGACATGGCCAATAGTAGAGGTTCATCGGCGATTCTTGCGAGACTGACGGCAGCAAGAAGCTCAGCGCGGGCAGCTTCCAAATCACTCTGCAGCAACAGGCATGCCCCAAGGACGTAGCAGGCCCTTGCAACGTCTGCAGCCTTTCCCGAGGAAACAAGCAATCCTTTCGCCCGGCTAGCCAGATCGATTGCATATACGGAGTGCCCTTGCTGATGATTGACCGAAGCCAGGGCTGCAAGAGCGATCCCGTGCCACCTCTGAATTCCACTCGCGAGGGCGATGTCGAGGAACTCTGATGCCGCCTGCTCCGCCCTATCCAAGTCCCCCTGGGCAACCCTCGCCAGCACGATCAAGTGCCGGGTCTCTAGGCACTCCTCCACCAACTGTCTGCCCGTGTAGTTCGCAAGCAG
>CAYLSO010000187.1:0-3684 GCA_964386525.1 uncultured bacterium | reverse complement strand
GCCACGGTGATCCCCAGCGCGGCCCCGGCCAGGCCGCCGACGCCCAGCCACCGCGCCGGCGCCACGCCGAGCCCGAGGACCAGCACGGGCAGCGCCAGCGCCAGACGCAGCGCCGGCAGCGGCCCCGTGGCGGCGAGCGGGCCGGAAGCGGGCGAGAGACCGGCGCCGGGCAGCAGCAGCAGCGCCAGCGCGGCCGCTGCTGCGCAGGCCCACAGCGCCCGCTCCCGCCCGTTCCCGCTATGGATTCCCATCCGCTCCCCCGCCACGCGATCTCCCCCTTGCCCTGCCCCGCAGTTCTGCCGATAACCGATCCCCGGGCCTTGTGAGGCGGCGAGCCCCTCGGATACTCTCGCAGCGCGCTTGAGGAGGCCCTTCGTGAACGAATCTGCGACACCTCTTCGCCCCCTCGTCCTGGTGACCGGGGGGGCGGGCTATGTCGGTTCGGTCCTGGTCCGCGAGCTCCTGGCCCGCGGCCACGCCGTCCGCGTCCTCGACAACCTGCTCTACGGTGACGCGGCCCTGTCGGAGCTCGACGGGCGGCCGGGCTACGAGCTGGTGCGCGGCGATATCCGCTCGCGCGCCGATCTCGCCCGCGCCGCGCGCGGGGCCTGGGCCGTCGCCCACCTGGCCGGCCTGGTCGGCGATCCGGCGTGCGCGCTCGACCCCGCCTACACGGTGGCCGTGAATCAGGATTCGAGCGTGCCCATCGCCGAGGCCTGCCGAGCGGCCGGCGTCGAGCGCTTCCTCTTCGCCTCGACCTGCTCGGTCTACGGCGCGGCCGGCGACGACTGGCTCGACGAGGAGGCACGCACCGCGCCGGTGTCCCTCTACGCCGAGACCAACCTGCGGGCCGAGGACCTGCTGCGCGAGCGCTTCGCCGGCGGCGGCACCGCCCTGTCCATCCTGCGTTTCGCCACCATCCACGGCGTCTCCCCGCGCATGCGCATCGACCTGGTCGTCAACCTGCTCACCGCCCGCGCCCTGGCGCGCGGCGCCATCGAAGTGCACGGCGGCGAACAGTGGCGGCCGCAGGTGCACGTGCGCGACGTGGCGCTCGCCCTCTGCCTCGGCCTCGAGCGCTCCGCCGGCGAGGCGGAGGGCGTCTTCAACGTCGGCTCGGACGACCAGAACTTCCGCATCCGCGACCTGGCGCAGGCCGTGGTCGGCGCCTTCACCGGCACCCGCGCCGAGGTGCGCGACGTGCGCGACCCGCGCTCCTACCGCGTGCGCTTCGAGCGCCTGCGCCGGGGCTGGGGCTTCGGCGCCGCCCACTCGGTGGATGACGGCGTGCGCGAGGTCGGCGCCTTCCTGCGCGCCGGAGCGGTCGACGCCGACGACCCGCGCTACCACAACGTCCACTCGCTCAGCGGCCGCCTCGGCCGCGCCCTTTCGTGAGCGCTGCCACACCCCCGCCGGTTCCCGGCGCCGAGGCGCTGCTCGCCGGCGTCGACCCGGTGCCCGCCCTCGAGGGCGGCCGGGCGGTGCGCGAGAAGTACCTGCCGGTGGCGCTGCCGTGGATCACCGAGCAGGAGACGCGCGCCGCCGCCGAGGTCATGGAGTCCGGATGGATGACCACCGGCCCCAAGGCCATCGAGTTCGGGCATCGCCTCGCCGAAACCTGCGGCGCGGCGCACGGCCTGGCGGTCAACTCCTGCACCGGGGCGCTGCACCTGAGCCTCGCCGCCCTCGGCGTCGGCCCCGGCGACGAGGTGATCACCTCTACCTGGACCTTCTGCTCGACGGTGAACGTCATCCTGCACCTGGGGGCGCGCCCGGTGATCGTGGACGTCACCGCCGACACGCTGAACCTCGACCCCGAGGCGGTGGCGCGGGCGCTGACGCCGCGCACGCGCGCGCTGCTGCCGGTGCACTTCGGCGGCCACCCCGCCGAGATGGACCCGCTGCTCGCGCTGGCCCGCGAGCGCAGCCTGGCCGTGGTCGAGGACGCCGCTCACGCCTGGGGCGCCGCCTACCGCGGCCGCCGCGTCGGCGCCCTCGGCGACGCCACCTGCTTCTCGTTCTACGCCATCAAGAACATCACCACCGGCGAGGGCGGAGCGCTGGTCACCGCCGACGCGCAGCTCTTCGAGAAAGCGCAGATCCTCAGCTTGCACGGCATCTCCAAGGACGCCTGGAAGCGCTACACCGCCGCCGGGTCGTGGTACTACGAAGTGGTGGCACCGGGCTTCAAGTACAACCTCACCGACACGGCGGCCGCCGTGGGCCTGGTCCAGCTCGGGCGCTGGCCCGAGTTCCACGCCCGCCGCCGCGCCCTGGCGGCGCGCTACGACGCGCACTTCGCCACCGTGCCCGAGGTGCGGCCGCTGGGCACGCGGGCGCACGTCGAACACGCCCACCATCTGTACCCCGTGCTGCTCGACCTTGAGCGCCTGACCATCGACCGTGCACGCTTCATCGAGGCGCTGCGCGCCGAGAATGTCGGCACCACCGTCAACTTCATCCCCATCCATCTCCACCCGTACTACCGCGATCACCTGGGCTTCGCCCCCGGGCAGTTCCCGGTGGCCGACGCGGCCTATCCACGCGCCGTCTCGCTGCCGCTCTTCCCGCGCCTGGCGGAGAGCGACGTGGACGACGTGGCGCGCGCCGTGCTCAAGCTGGTCCGCCGCTACCGGCGCTAGCGCTGCGCCGGCTCTCATCTGGGGGTCCGGACGACGCCGTTCGGCGCCGGCCCGGCGGAGAGGCGCCCTCTCCTCAGCCGCCCGACCCGGGTTCCGGACCCTTTCGCGGTCGCCGTCAGGTCGATTCCTTCACCCCCCCTCCCGCCGCCCCGGCGACGTCGCGCAGCGTCAGGCCCTGGCGTGCCAGGTACCATAGCCCCACGGCGGTGATCGGGACGAACTGCGAGACGTGATAGAAGAGCGAATAGGAGAAGGCGCGGCTGCGATCCACGCCGAGCAGCGACAGGCCCCACACGCTGGCCACCTGCACGGCTCCCACATACCCCGGCGTGGGGGCCACGGTGATCCCCAGGCTGATGGCCACCAGCAGCAGCGTGGAGGTATACCAGGGGACCTGGAAGTCGAACGCCGCCAGGCAGACCTGGATGACCCCGATGGTGAGCAGGTACAGCACCAGCGAGTGCAGGGCCACCCAAGCGATGGCCGGGCCCTGGCGCAGCACGCTAAGCCCGCCGACGAAGTTGCCGAGGATGACGCGCAGGCGCGGGCGGAGCCGCGGCGGCGCGCCGCGGGCCAGCCACTCGCCGAAGCTCGCCATCTTGTCCGGGCGGCGCTCCGCCGCCAGCAACACCCCGAGCAGCAGCAGATTGAGCGCCAGCACCACCCAGCCGCTGCGCCGCACGCGCTCCGAAAACGGGTGCACGAGCAGCATCAACGCGAAGAAGAAGAGCAGCGAGAAGACGTCGACCACGCGCTCGACCACGATGGTGGCGAAGGCCGCCGAGCGCGAGATCTTTTCCTGTCGCCCGATCGCCCAGGCGCGCACGAACTCCCCGAGCCGGGCAGGCAGCAGGTTGTTGGCCGCGTAGCCGATCATGGTGGCCGAGAAGAGGCTGCCGTTGGGGATCGGCTTGACCGCCCGCAGCAGCACGCCCCAGCGCACGGCGCGCACGTAGAACGCCGCCAGGGTGACGGCGCAGGCCGGCGCCAGGAGCCAGTAGTCGGCGTGCACGAGGGTGTCCCAGAGGCGCGGGAAATCCGC
>CAYLSO010000186.1:0-2440 GCA_964386525.1 uncultured bacterium | reverse complement strand
TGCGCGGCGATCCGTGCGAGGAGCCGTACGAGGACTACGGCGACGCGCCGGAGCACTTCCAGGCGTACCCGGGCGTGCCGGGGCGCTTCCCGACCTGCCTGTTCGCCGGGCTCGCCGGGACGATGGAGATCCAGTGCGGCACGCCCACCGGCATCCCGCCCGGACCCACCGGCTTCGTGCGCCACGTCTCCGGTCCGCAGCTGCCGTGGCGATTCTGGCTCGGCTGCCCGGACCCGGTGAGCGGCTACCCCGGCGTGGACACCGAGGTCGACGGCAAGAGCAACGACAACGGCTCGCCGATGAGCCTGTGCAGTCCCAACCAGCCCGTCGACTGCCTGGAGCCGCTCTGGCTGCCGTTCGGGCAGGACGAGTGCACGGGCGACCTCGACGCCGGCGTCACGCTCGCCTACCGCTTCCCGCAGTGCACCCTGCAGCAGGTGCAGTTCCGGGCCTACGACTGCGGGCCGCCGATCGAAGCGTTCCTCAACGTCCTCGTGGACTGGAACCGGGACGGCGACTGGAACGACAACATCCTCTGTCCGTACACCAACTTCTGCGCGCCGGAGTGGGCGGTGGTGAACGCGCCGGTCATCCTGCAGCCGGGCTGCGCCGCCTACGTCACGCCGCCGTTCCGGGTGGGGCCGAACCGCGGGCCGGGGTGGATGCGCATCACCCTGAGCCAGCATCCGGCGCCCGGGGACTTCCCCTGGAACGGCACGGTCAGCCTCCCCGGCCAGCAGTTCGAGGGCGGCGAGACCGAGGACTACCCGGTCGAGATCGTCGACTCGCCGATCGGCGCGACCGACCAGCCGCTGAACCTGGCGCTGGCGCCGGCCGTGCCGAACCCGGCGCGCGGCACCACGACGCTGCGCTTCTCGGTGCCGGTGGAGCAGGAGGTGACCCTGGCGGCGTACGACATCCACGGTCGGCAGGTGCGCGCGCTGCGCAGCGGCACGCACTCGGCCGGGGTGTACAACGTGGCCTGGGACTTCACCAGCGACGGCGGCAGCCGGTTGCCGGCGGGCGTCTATCTGGTGAAGCTGACAGCGGACGACCAGGTCTTCACGCAGCGGGTGATCCGCGTGCGGTAGGCCGGTCGGCAGTATTGGCTAGGCGGCATCTGAGGTCGCGAGATCCAGGGCCGCTCGGCCACGGTGGCGGGCGCGGGGCTTCGGTCTCGCGCCCGTACCGCGTTCCGGTGGCCCACCGCGGCCTCTCCGGTTGACCTGCGCGGCCCCGGGAGTAGACTCCGGGCCGCCCGGGACGGCCGCACCGAGCGGCGCGCCCGCATCCGACCAGCGAGGGTCCCATGAAAGCCACGACGCCCTTCCCGCCGGTGTTTTGGGTCGCCAACGGGATCGAGGTCCTCGAGCGCTTCGCCTACTACGGCATCTACTTCGGGTTCGGCATCTACATGACGCAGCTCGGCTACAGCCGCGACCAGCTGGGCGTCGTGCAGAGTCTGTTCCTGCTCCTGTCGTACACGATCCCGGTGGTCTCGGGGACGTTCGCCGACCGCTTCGGCTTCAAGAAGGTGCTGATCGTCGCCTACCTGGCTTACCTGCCGAGCATCCTGCTGCTCATCCTCACCAAGAGCTTCTCGGGGATCGCGCTGACCATGCTCAGCATCGGCCTGGCGGCCGGCATCTTCAAGCCGCTCATCGCCGGCACGGTGCGCGCCGTCACCGACCAGACCAACAAGACGATGGGCTTCGGCATCTTCTACGCCATGGTCAACGTCGGCGGCTCGTTCGGGCCGATCGTGGCGGGCAAGCTGCGGGCCATCTCCTGGAGCTACGCCTTCTACGCGGCGGCGGCGGCCATCGCGCTCATGCTGCTGATCACCATCTTCTTCTACAAGGAGCCGCCGCGCGAGCTGGAGAAGGCGACCCTCGGGCAGCGCTTCCGCGAGATCGGCGTGGCGCTGGCCGACGTCAAGTTCACCGTCTTCCTGATCCTGCTCGGCGTCTTCTTCTGGCTGCCGTTCTGGGCGTTCTTCAACCTCTGCGCGCTCTACGTGGACAGCAACGTGGACACCGCGGCGCTCTACCGCGGCCTGCGCGGCATCTTCGGCGCCGGCTTCGCGAACTTCCTCTCGCACGCCGGCGAGGACGGGCAGCGCCGCGTGCTCGGCGAGACCATCTCGCACACCGGCTGGATCATCATGATCCTGCAGCTCTTCGTCTCGAAGGCGGTGGAGAAGTACCGCGCCATGCCGTCGTTCATGTTCGGCCTGTTCATGGCGGCGGTGGGGTTCGTGGTGCTGGGGATGGCCAACGTCGGCGCGGCGGGCCTCGTGTTCCTCGGCATCTTCCTGTTCGCCATCGGCGAGATGATCGCCTCGCCGCGCATCCAGGAGTACATCACCTGGATGGCGCCCAAGGACAAGGCCGGCCTCTACATGGGCGCCAACTTCCTGTCGGTGGCCATCGGGGCGTTC
>CAYLSO010000185.1:0-6466 GCA_964386525.1 uncultured bacterium | reverse complement strand
CGCGGCCCGTGCGACGCCTTCGGCCTGGCCGGGCCCGAGATGCGCGCCGCCGGCGTGCGCCCGCTGGTCGAGATGGAAGCGGTCGCGGTGATGGGCCTCACCGAGGTCCTCAGGCACCTGGGCCCGCTGCTCGCCGCCCGCCGCCGGCTGACCGCGGCGCTGGCGCCGCCGCCCGACCTCGTCGTCCCCGTGGATTTCCCCGGCTTCAACCTGCCGTTCGCGCGCCGGGCCCGCCGGGCCGGCGCCCCCGTGCTGTACTACGTGAGCCCGCAGATCTGGGCATGGGGGCGCGGCCGGCTGGCCGCCATCGCCCGCTCCGTCGACCACATGGCGGTCGTCTTCCCCTTCGAGGCCCCGCTGTACGAGGCCGCCGGCGTGCCGGTGACCTACGTCGGCCACCCGCTCGTCGAGGAGCTCGACGTAGACCTCGACGGCGCCGCGCTGCGCGCGCGGGCCGGCGTCGGCGCGGCGGAGCCTTACCTCGCGCTGCTGCCCGGCAGCCGCGCGCAGGAGGTCGAGCGGCTCTTCCCGCCCATGCTCGACGCCTACCGCCGCCTGCGGCGCCGGCAGCCCGGGCTGGCGGCGGTGGCGGCCGCGGCCTCCCCGGCGCTGGCCGCTCGGCTGCGCGCCCTGGGAGCGGCGGGCGAGCCGGGCCTGGGGGTGGTCGTCGGCCACACGCACGCCGTCGCGGCGCACGCGCGCGCCGCGCTCGTGGCCTCGGGGACGGCCACGCTCGAGACCGCCGCGCTGGGCACGCCGCTGGTCATCGTCTACCGGCTCTCGTGGCTGAGCTGGATGCTCGCGAGCCGCCTGGTCCGCCTGCGCCGCATCGGCCTGGCCAACATCGTCGCCGGGGAGGAGGTCGCGCCCGAGCTGCTGCAGGGCCGCGCCACCGGCGCCGAGATGGCGGCCGCCGCCGCGCCGCTGGTCGACGACGGCCCGCCCCGGGCCCGCGCTCTGGCGCGGCTCGCCTCGGTCCGCGAGCGCCTCGGCCGGCCCGGCGCCGCGGCGCGCACCGCCGAGCTCGCCCTGGCGCTGGCTCGCCGTGGTTGAGAGAGCACAGCCCATGTCCCGCGCCGGCTCCCGCCACGACCCCGCGCCGTCGCGCCGCGTGCCGCTGCCTCCCTGGTGGTACCGGGCGCTGGCCGGCGCGCTCGAGCCGTGGTCGGCGCGCTGGGGGCAGGAGCAGGACCCGGCCGCCATCGCGGCCCGCCGCGGCCGCGCCCTGCCCCCGGCCGACACCTGGATCCACGCGGCGTCGGTGGGGGAGGCGGCCGGCGTCCCGCCGCTGGTCGCCGAGTGGCGAGCCCGGCGGCCCGACGAGGGGATCCTGCTCAGCGCCCTGACTCCCGGCGGCCGGCGGGCCCTGGCGCGCGATCTGCCCGCCCACTTCGTCACGGCTCCCCCCGTCGAGTCGCTGGGCGCAGCCCGGCGCGCTCTCGCCCCCCGCTCCGTGCGCCGCCTGGTGCTGCTCGAGACCGAGATCTGGCCGGCCTGGCTCGCCGCCGCCCTCGAGCGCGACGTGCGCATCGCGGTGGCCAACGCGCGGCTCTCCGACCGCGCCTGGCGCCGCTACCGGCGCTGGGCCTCGCTATTCCGCCCGTACCTGGCGCGCTTCACGGCCGTGGCGGCGCAAGACGCGCTGGACGCCGAGCGCTGGACGGCGCTCGGCGTGCCCGCCGGCCGTGTCCGCGTCACCGGGAACACGAAGTTCGACCGCTCGCCCGCCTGCGCACCGCTGGCTGACGCGGACCGGCGCGCCGCACGCCGCGCTCTGGGGCTCGACCCCGAGGGAGTCTGGTGCGTCTTCGGGAGCCTGCGGCCGGGCGAGGAGCGGTGGGTCGCCGCCGCCCTCGCCGCCGGCGCGCCGCACAACCTGCGCGCCCTCGTCGTGCCGCGCCACCCCGACCTCTGGGGCGATCCCCGCCGGCGGGTGGGCGAGGGCGGGCCCGCCGTCTGGCTGCGCCAGCTCGGCGTGCTGCCCCAGGCTTACCGGGCCGCCGACTTCGCCGTGGTAGGCGGCACCCTCGAGGCGTATGGCGGGCACAATCCCGTCGAGCCGGCGGCCCTCGGTCTGCCGGTGATCCTGGGAAGCTCGCTGGAGAACTGCCGGGCGGCCGCGACGGCGCTGCGGACCGCGGGCGGGGCGCTGGCCGTCGCGGACCCAGGGGAATTGGCGGCGGCGGCGGCCCGCTGGACGGCCGATCCCGTGACCCGGGCCGCGGCGGCGGCGGCGGCCTGGCGCGCCGCCGCTTCGCTCGCCGGCGCGGCGGCGCGCACGCTCGACTGGTTCGGCGAGTCGGGCCTCTGGGCGCCAGAGTGAGCCCTGCGGGTTCGCGCCAGCCGCCGGCGCGGCCGGGCTCGAAGACCCTCGGGGGAATCCTCGACCGCTTCGGGGAGTGCCTCTACCGTTCGGGGCTCGCCGCCGCGCGGCTCGTGGCCGCGCGCGCGCAGCGGGTCGCCGGGGCAGCGGTCGTTTCCGTGGGCAATCTCGAGATCGGCGGCACCGGCAAGACGCCGTGCGCGCTGTGGTGGGCCCGCGCGCTGGCGGAGCACGGCGCGCCGACCGCCGTCGTCTGCCGGCCGTGGGGTCCGGCGGCCGCCGGCCAGGCAGGCGACGAGGCGGCGCTGCTCGCCGCGCGGCTGCCCCCCGGGGTCCACCTCTTCGCGGGCAAGAACAAGCGCGCGCAAGCGGCCCGCGCGGCCCGCGAGGGCGCGCGCGTGATCGTGGTCGACGACGGCTTCGCGCACCGCGCCCTGGCCCGCGATCTCGACCTCGTTCTCCTGGACGCGCGCCGGCCCTTCGGCAACGGCCGCTGCCTGCCCGCCGGGCCGCTGCGCGAACCCCCCCAGGCGATCGCTCGCGCCGACGTGGTCGTCCTGTCGCGCGCCGATCGGGCGGGCCTCGAGGACCGCCGGCGGGCGCGCGACCAGGTGCGCGCCGCGGGCTTCCGCGGACCGCTGCTGCACGCCCGCCATCGGGTCGCGGGCGTGCGCGACGCGGAGGGACTGCACCCGCCGGGGGGGCAGCCCGTGTACTGTGTGAGCGGCCTGGCGCGCGCCGGCGAGCTCGCCGAGGCGGCGACCCTGGCCGGGCTGCGGGTCGTGGGGGAGCGATCCTACGCGGACCACCACGCCTTCACGCCGGCCGAGTGGGAGCACGCCCGCCGGGCGGCCCGCGCCGGCGGCGCACGCCTCCTGGTCTCGGCCAAGGACGCCGTGCGGCTGGCCCCGGCGGCGCTGGCCGAGGCGCAGGTCCTCGAGGTGGAATGGGAGTGGCTCGACGGCGACGTGGGGCCGGAAACCCTCGTGGAGCGGGTGCTGGCGGCCGCGGAGGCGCGATGAGGCGGGAACGCGACGGCGACTACGACGTGCTGGTGCTCGGCAGCGGCATCGCCGGGCTCTTCTTGGCGCTGCGCCTGGCCGACCGGGCGCGCGTGCTGGTCGCCACCAAGAAGCAGGACTTCGAGTCGAGCACCAACTACGCCCAGGGCGGCATCGCGGTGGTGGCGGGGGCGGGGGATTCGCTCGAGCTGCACGTACGCGACACGCTGCGCGTCGGCGCCGGCCTCTGCCACCCGGCGGTGGTGCGCGCCGTGGTGCGCGAGGGGCCGGACCGCCTGCGCGACCTGATCGCCGCCGGCGTCCGCTTCTCCATGGACCGCGAGGGGCTCTCGCTGGGCCGCGAGGGCGGCCACTCGGTGCGGCGCGTGGCCCACGCCGGCGACTTCACCGGCAAAGAGATCGAGCGCGCGCTGCTCGCCGCCGTGCAGGGGCACCGCAACGTCACGCTCCTCGAGGATCATCTGGCGGTCGAGCTGATCGCCGCGCCGTCCGCGCCCGGCCGCCGCGGCTTGCGCCCCGCCGCCGGCGCGGCCCGAGGCGGGGGCGGCCGCACCGTCTGGGGCGCCTACGTGCTCGACCGCGAGCGCGGTCGCGTGCGCGCCTTTCGCGCCCGCGCCACCGTGCTGGCGACCGGCGGCTCCGGCAAGGTCTACCTCTACACGAGCAACCCGGATATCGCCACCGGCGACGGCGTGGCCATGGCCTACCGCGCCGGCGCCGCGGTCGCCAACCTCGAGTTCGTGCAGTTCCACCCGACGTGCCTCTACCACCGGCGGGCCCGCACGTTCCTGATCTCCGAGGCGGTGCGCGGCGAGGGGGCGCGGCTCTACACGGTCGACGGACGGCGCTTCATGCCGGCCCTGCACCGGCTCGCGGAGCTGGCGCCGCGCGACGTGGTGGCGCGCGCCATCGATCGCGAGATGAAGCGCCGCGGCGACAAGTTCGTCCTGCTCGACCTGGCCCCGATCGGCGCGCGTCGCATCCGCCAGCGTTTCCCGAACATCTACAAGCGCTGCCTCGAGCTGGGCCACGACCCGACCCGCGAGCCGCTGCCCGTGGTGCCCGCCGCCCACTACCAGTGCGGCGGCGTGGTCACCGATCTCGAGGGCCGCACCAGCCTGCCGCGCCTGTTCGCCATCGGCGAGGTGGCGATGACCGGGCTGCACGGCGCCAACCGCCTGGCCTCCAACTCGCTGCTCGAGGCCGTGGTGATGGCGCACCGCGGCGCGGCCGCCGTGTTCGACGCCCTGGCGCGCGATGGCGACCCGCCGTCCGTGCCGGCGCGGCGCCCGACCGGTCACCTGCCGATGCTCGAAGCCGCGGGCCTGGCCCATCGCTGGGAGGCGGTGCGCCGCCTGATGTGGGACATGGTCGGTATCGTGCGCAGCGACGAGCGTCTCACCAACGCCGCCGCGCACCTGCGCCACCTGCGGGCCGACATCGAGCGCGACCACGCCCGCTACCGGCCGGGAGCGGACCTCGTGGAGCTGCGCAACCTGGCGCTGGTGGCCGAGCTGATCGTGCGCTGCGCGCGCTGGCGCCAGGAGAGCCGCGGGCTGCACTACAACCTCGACCACCCGCGGCGCCTGGCGTGCTACCGACGCGACACGGTGCTGGCGCGCGGCCCCCGCGACCCACAGTAGGACCGGCCGCGCCACCCGGCCGCGCCGCCGGGGCCGCCGTCCGGCCCCCTCTGGCCTCGCGGACCGCGCCACCCTATGATGGCGCCAGTTCCATGTCCGAGCCCAGCTTCTTCGACCTCATCGACGGGATCCGCGAGCGCGACCCGCGCTATCGGCGCGAGGCCTACCTGTTCGTCATGCAGGCCCTCGACGGCGTGGTGACCCGCCTGCCGCGGCCGCGCCACGTCTCCGGCCAGGAGCTGCTGCGCGGAGTGATCGGGCTGGCCCGCGACCAGTACGGCCCGCTGGCCTACACGGTGCTGCACGAGTGGGGCCTGGTCACCAGTCTCGACGCCGGGCGCGTCGTCTTCCACCTCGTCGGCGCCGGCCTGCTCGGGCGCGAGCCGAGCGACCGTCTCGAGGACTTCGAGGGCGGCCTCGAGCTGCGCACCGAGCTCGAGCCGCCGGGGGCCCGATGAGAGACCTGCTGCGCCTGGCCGGCTACCTGCGGCCCTACGCGCGCCGCATCGCGGTGGCGTTGCTCTGCATGCTCGGCTACGGCGCCGCCAGCGGCCTCTCCCTGGGGCTCATCAGCCCCTTCACGCAGGTGCTCTTCGGCGGGCGCGTGCCGGCCGCCGGCGGCCTGCCCGGCGCCGCGCTGCTCAGCGCCCGCTGGCCCGGTCCGCTCAAGGAATGGCTCCTGCCGTGGCTGACGGCCGACGACCCGCGCGCCGCCCTGACCCGCATCACCGTGGCGCTGGGCGTGGCCTTCTTGCTCAAGAACCTCTTCGACTACCTGCAGTCCTACCTCATGGTGTCGGTGGAGCAATCGGTGGTGCGCGACCTGCGGCGCGACCTCTACGCCCACCTGCACCGCCTGTCGCTGCGCTTCTTCCACGGCGAGCGGGTCGGCGAGCTGACCTCGCGGGTCGTCAACGACGTGCAGTTCGTGCGCGGCGCGCTCGCCGCCGGCGTGTCGAACCTGATCAAGGACGGCCTGTTCCTCGTCGTCTGCCTGTTCTGGATCTTCTGGGCGTCGTGGCAGTTGGCGCTGGTCAGCCTGCTGCTGGTGCCGCCGGTGGCCATCCTGGTCATCGCCCTGGGGCGGCGCATGCACCGCCGCTCGGAGATCATGCAGGAGCGCCTCGGGTCGCTCACCGGCGTGCTCACCGAGACCATCGGCAACATCCGGGTGGTGAAGGCCTTCGGCGGCGAGGACTACGAGAAGCGGCGCTTCGCCGAGGAGAACCAGCGCTACTACCGCGCCTACGTGCGCCTGCGTCGCCTGGGGGCGCTCTCCGGTCCGCTCGCCGAGGTCACGCTGGTGGCGCTGGCCGCCGGCGTGCTGGGCTACGGCGGCTATCTCATCTACGAGGCCGGGGCGCTGCGGCCCTCGGACTTCTTCCTCTTCCTGGTGGCGCTGCTCTCCACCATCTCGCCGGTGAAGAGCCTCGCCAACATCAACTCCACCGTGCAGGAGGGGCTGGCGGCGGCCAAGC
>CAYLSO010000184.1:0-11147 GCA_964386525.1 uncultured bacterium | reverse complement strand
CGAAGTCGTTCGCCATGACCGGCTGGCGCATCGGCTACGCAGCCGGCCCGGCCGCCGTGATGAAGGCCATGCGTTCCATGCAGAGCCACACCAGCGGCAACCCGTGCAGCATCTCGCAGAAGGCCGCCGAGGCCGCGCTCGCCGCCGAGCTCGACGGCGGCGAGGGGCGGGAGATCCTGCTGCGCATGAAGCAGGCCTTCGCCATGCGCCGCGACCTGGTGGCCCGGCTGCTCGACGACATCCCGGGGCTGACGTACGTGCGGCCGGACGGCGCGTTCTACTTCTTCGTAGACGTTTCGGCGCACTACGACCGGATCTTCTCGGGGCAGGACCCGCGTTTCGCGGGCGCCGCCCAGGAGGCGGGGGCGCCGCGCTCGAAGCTGCTGGCCCAGTACCTGCTCGAGCAGGGGGGGGTGGCGGTGGTGCCAGGGGCGGATTTCGGCGACGACCGCTGCATCCGCATCTCCTTCGCCAGCTCGGCGGAGGATCTCTCGGTGGCGCTCAAGCGCATCGGCAAGGCGCTCGCCGCGTAGGCGGGCGTCGGGCCGGCGCAGCGGCACCGGCGGGAGGGAGGGCGGCGCCCGCCCTCCCGCGAGATCGCAGCGGGGCCGAGGAGGGACCGGAAGCCGTGCCGACGTACGAATACGAATGCCGCAAGTGCGGCCACCGCTTCGAGGCCATCCAGTCGATGAAGGACGCTCCGCTCACCGCCTGCGAGCGCTGCGACGGAGAGGTGAGGCGGCTGATCAGCGGCGGGGCGGGGCTGCTGTTCAAGGGTTCGGGCTTCTACCACACGGACTACCGAAGCGACTCCTACAAGAAGCGGGCGAAGGAGGAGGGCGGCGGGCGCGCGAAGAACGGCGCCCAGGGCGGGGCCGAGGGCGCGAAGTCTGGCGGCGAGCCGAAGGGGGGCGGCAGCCAGTCGGGTAGCGACGGGAAGCCGAAGGGCGCCGAGTGACCGCCGCCGGGGAGCCCGGGCGATGAGCGTCTTCGTCGATCGCGCCGTCATCGAGGTGCAGGCGGGCCGCGGCGGCGACGGCTGCGTCTCGTTCCGGCGCGAGAAGTACGTTCCCAAAGGGGGGCCGGACGGCGGCGAGGGCGGGCGCGGCGGCAGCGTCGTGCTGCTCGTCGATCCCAACCTCAAAACCCTCCTTGATTTCCGCCGTCGCCCCTTCTATCGTGCGCAGTCGGGAGAGCGCGGCCAGGGGAACAACAAGACAGGCCGCGACGGGGAGGATCTGCGGATCACCGTGCCGCCCGGGACCCTCGTGAAGGACGCCGGGAGCGGCGATCCGCTCGCCGACCTGACGCAGGCGTGGACCACCTGGGTGGCGGCCGAGGGGGGGCGCGGGGGGCGAGGCAATGCTCGCTTTGCCACCTCCACACGGCAGGCGCCGCGCTTCGCCGAGCCGGGTGCCGAGGGTGGGAGCCGCCGCCTCGAGCTCGAGCTCAAGCTCATCGCCGACGTGGGGATCGTGGGCCTGCCGAACGCCGGCAAGTCCACGCTGCTCGCCCGGCTGACGCGCGCCACCCCGAAGGTGGGCCCGTATCCGTTCACGACGCTGAGCCCGAACCTGGGTCTGGCGGTACTCGACGAGGAGCGCCAGCTGGTGCTGGCGGACCTCCCGGGGCTGATCGAGGGCGCGCACGCGGGCAAGGGCCTGGGCCTGGAGTTTCTGCGGCACGTGGAGCGCACGCGGGCCCTGGTGTTCCTGCTGGAGATGGGGGCTGTCGATGCGCAGCGGGTTCTGGCGGTGCTGCGTAGCGAGCTGGGCGCTCACGCGTCCGAGCTGCTCGCCAAACCCGCGCTGATCGTGCTCTCGAAGTCCGACCTCGTGCCCCCGGAAGAGGCCGCCCGCGTGCGGGAGGCGCTGGCGCGGGATCACGGGGACGTGCTGGTCATCTCCTCGGTGACCGGCGACGGCTTGGCCGCGCTGCTCGAGCGATGCTGGCAACTGGTGGAGATGAGCCATGGCGGATGACAAGTACTCCTCGCTGCGGGCGCTCGACGCGATGCAGGTGCGCAGCCTCGACGGCAAGAAGGAATACGTGGCCTCGCTCGAGGCGCGTGGCGACGAGCAGGCGTTGTCGCTCCTGGTCGAGTGCCTGTGCGACGAGTCGGCCTTCCTGCGCGGCCTGGCCGAGTGCGCCCTGTCGCGGCTCGGGCAGCGGGCCGCCGACGCGCTGCTGCCGCACCTGACGCAGGGGCTGTGGTTCACGCGCGTCTCGGTGGCGCGGGTGCTCGGGGATCTGGGGGCGCGCGAGGCGCTGGAGGGTCTCGTCGAGCTGGCCGCCGACCCGAACCAGTCGGTGGTCGAATCGGCGATCGCGGCGATCGTGCGCGTGGGGGCCGCGGGCCACGTGGTGAGCGTGGCGCGGGCGCTGCACCGGGCCCCGGCCGGAGTGCGTGAGTCGGTGCTGGCGGCGGCGCCAGCCGCCGGAGGCGAGCTGGCGAACCAGCTGGCGCGGACCCTGACCGATCAGGAGCTGATGACCGCCAGCGCCGACGAGGTCCTGAGCGAGACCCCCTCGCTGCTCGAACCCCACGCGGGCGTCGAGTGGGCGTTGCTGACCGGGCGCGGCGGGGGCCGGGGCGGGCCGGACCGGGGAGCGGCCGAGCCGGAGACGAACGACCCCGCCTAGACTGAGGTCGAAGATCCCACGCCGCCAGGCCAGAGGCCGCCGGACGCCACCCGCCCCCGGAAGAGCCGACGTGGAAGAGCTCCTTGAGCGTGGCCCGGCCGCGCGTCTCGCGCTGCCGGGGGCGGCGGATTTCCCCCCGGCTCTGGCGGACATCCCCGATCCCCCTTCCCGTCTCTATTGGATCGGCGCCGTGTGGCCGCCGCCGTGCCGTGCCGTGGCGGTCGTCGGGGCGCGCGGTGCGAGCCGCTACGGGCTGGAGGTGGCGGCCGCCCTGGCGGCCGACCTCGCCCGGGCCGGGGTCTGCGTGGTGAGCGGCATGGCGCGCGGCGTGGACGCGGCCGCGCACCGGGCGGCCCTGGCATCGGGAGGGACGACAGTGGCGGTGTTGGCGGCCTCCGCGGAGAGCGCGTATCCTCCCGACATGACCGCCCTGCACGCCGACATCCTGGCCGGCGGCGCCGCCTGCGCCGAGTACCCCGTGGGGACGGCGCTGCGCCGCGGCCTCTTCGTGCGCCGCAACCGCCTCGTCTCCGGCTTGTCGCTGGGTGTTGTCGTGGTGGAAGCGGGTCCGGCGGGCGGGGAGCTGAGCACGGCGCGCGCGGCCCGGCGGCAAGGACGCTTCGTGGCCGCGGTGCCCGGGGACGTCACGCGGGAGAACTCGCTGGGGACGCTCGCGCTGCTGCGGGAGGGCGCGGTGCCCGTGGGGCACGCGGGCCACGTGCTGGCTCTGGTGGCCGGTGCGGGCGGCGGCACGGCCGCGGCCGGGCAGGGGAGCGGTGCCGATGAGGTCCTGCGCGGGCTGCAGGAGGGCGTGCTCACCTGCGACGGCGTGGCGGCGCGGCTTGGCTGGAGCGCGGCGCGGGCGGCGGCGGCGCTCGCCGCTCTGGAGATGGCAGGAGCCGTCCGCCGGCTGCCCGGCGGGTTCTACGCGCCGTGCGGGAGCGCCAGCTGGTGAAGCGTTTGCGACAGCTGGTGGAGGCCGGGGCGCTGGCGGCGCTGGGCGCGCTGGTGATGCCCCTGACGTACCGGCGGGCGCTGGCCGTGGGGCGCGCCGTGGGGCGGAGCGCGTGGGCCTGCGGGCTGCGCCGGGGCGTGGTCGAGGGCAATCTGCGCCTGGCGTTCCCCGAGTGGGAGGCGCGGCAGGTCGAGACGACGGGGCGCCGCTGCTACGAAATCTGGGGACAGGCGCTGGTGGACTATCTGCGCATCCCCAAGCTGCGCGACCCGGCCGCCTGGGCGGAAGTGATGGGGCCGGTGCGCGGCATCGAGTACCTGGAGGAGGTGCTGCGCGGCGGGCGCGGTGCGATCCTGCTGTCGGGCCACTTCGGCGTCTTCGAGTTCATCGGCGCCGCCACCGCCGCGGCGGGGCACCGCGTGGACTTCGTCGTGCAACCCCAATCCAACGCCTGGGTGGACCACTGGCTGACGGAGCGCCGGCAGTCTCTCGGCGTGGGTGTGATCCGCCGTGGCTCGGAGCTGCGCGAGGTGCTGCGCCGGCTGCGCGGCAACGCCTGCGTGGCGATGGCCGCCGACCAGGACGCGCGCGGGCTGGGGGTCTTCGTCGAGTTCCTGGGGCGGCCGTCGTCCACGCCGACCGGCCCCGCGGTGCTCTCGCTTCGCACCGGGGCGCCCATCGTGATGGGCTTCGCGGTCCGCGGCGCGGACGGCCGGCATCGCTTCACCGCGGTGCCGGCGCTCGAATTCGCGCCCAGCGGCGACTTCGACGCGGACGTGGCGGCTTTGACTCAGCTGCACACCTCCGTGCTGGAGCAGTGGGTGCGGCGGCATCCGGAGCACTGGTACTGGCTGCACCGGCGCTGGAAGACGGAGCCGCCGGCGGGCGCCGGCGGTCCCCGACGTCCGGGCGCGTGGCCGAGAGCGGCAGTGGCGTGCGCCCTGGCACTCGGGCTGGGGCTGGTCGGTGGGGCCACGGCGAAGGGCCCGGCGCCCAAGGCGGGACGCGCCTCGCCGGCGGTGCCGGCCGGGGAGCTGAGCGAGCCGCCGCGCTTCGAGCCGGCCGACGCGACCACCTTCGGCGGCGCGGGCACCAGCCTCCTGCCCTTGGCGCCGACGCGGGTGGCGCGGCTGGCGGAGGATCTCGTGGTGCGGCGCGTGCCGGGCGGTTGGGCGGTGGACGTGATCGACGTCTTCATCGGCGGCGGCGCGCCAGAGGTGGTGCCGGCGGGCCTCCCCGACTTCGAGGCGGCAGCGGACACCGAGGCGGTGCGCTCGACGCTGTCGGAGGTCCGGCTGCTCGCCGACGGTGTGGAGCTGCCTGCGTCGATCGAGCCGCCGCCGCTCGAGAAGGACCTGCCCGGGCTGGGCGGTGTCGGGCGCTTCTTCGTCTGGCAGCTGCGCTTCGCCGCCGACGAGCGCAAGGTCGTTCGCCTGAGCTTCCGCGTCGGAACGAGCGGCACGGAGGGCGGCGAGGAGCTGCTCTTCTACTACCTGAACACCGGCACGCCGTGGCGCGGGCCCTCGGGGCGGGTCAACGCGCGCGTCGAGCTCGGCCCGCGGGGAAGCGACGATTTGGTGGCGGGCTGGCTGCGGCCGACGCGCTTCGGGGTCACGGATTCGTCGGTGACCTGGCTGCTCGACGGTGAGGAGCCGGAAGAGGACCTCGTGGTGGCGAGCGCGGCGGGGCGGGATCCGCTCGGCAGTTTCACCGACCGGGAGCGCGGGCCGTTGGCCCTCGGGACGGTCGAGCGCGAGGAGTGGCTGGCGCGGACGACGCCGCGCGAATGGCGCTTCTGGCAGGCGTGGCTGCGCGCCCGCCTGGGCGAGGCGCCTGCCGACAGCGCGCTGCGCGCCCGACTGTCGGCCGAGCCCTGGTTCGCCGGGCGGCCGGCGGGGCGTTTGCGGCGGCCCACGAAGCCGGAGGCGGCTCTCCTGCAGGCGCTGACCCGGCGACAGGCGGAATGGGCCGGCCACGCGATCCCGCCCGACGAGAGAGCCGGCATCCGCTAGGCGGGGCGGGGGGGCTGGCCGGCGGCGCTCGAGCCTCGACTCACACCCCGGCCGGGGGCGGACTCAGGAGCCGATCCCCTTCTTGTCGCGGTCCAGGCGTCCGTCGGGCCCGGCCGCCGGGATGACGCCGAACTGCTCCTCGAACTTCGCGAGGTTGGTGCCCAGGGCTCCCAGCAGCGACTTGGCGTGCTGCGGCGTCATGATGATGCGCGCGTGTACGCGGGTCTTGTTGATGCCGGGCATGGTGCGCGCGAAATCGAGGATGACCTCGGACGAGGAGTGGGAGATCACGCACAGGTTCGAGTAGATTCCCTCGGCCTCCTTCTCACCTAACTCGATCGAGATGGATTGCGGCGCTGGGACGGGGGCGCGGTTCGACTTCTCGTCCATGGCGGACTCCGGGTTCACGGGGGATTCCCCCCGGCAGGGGGAGAAATCGCGCGCCGCGGAATGCAAGCCGCGGCGGCGCATTCAGCCTAGGGGTGCAGGGGGTGGGCGTCAAGTCGGGCGGCGGTGCAATCTGCCCGACCCCGGCGGCAGCGGCCCCCAGACGCAACCCTCTGCTCGCCAAAACGATCCGCCGTCGCGTGGCACGCGCTTTGCTGTTTCTCGGAGGTGGCCCTCGGCCGCGCCCGCAGCGCTCGGGGGAGAGGTGTCCCATTCGCCACCGGACGGCAACGCGGAGGAGATCGTGACCCGGCAACCAGGCGCTAGCCCCTGTCCCTCCCACGACGCGACGACCCAAGCCGGGCGCGAGAGCGAGCTCGGCGCCTGGGTCGCGGCGCTGCACGAAGCCGAGAGCGAGGCCGAGGTGCTGCGTCTGGCGTTGGCCGCAGCCGCCACTTCGCCGGCCGTCGGTGCGGACCGCGCCTTCCTGCTCCGCGTGCGGCGCAGTGCCAAGCGGAAACGGGAACTGAGCGGCGACCTGGCGCTGGGGTCCCGGCATCCCGAGGAGGCGGCGCCGCTGTCGGGTGACGCCGGTGCATGGGCCGAGCTGGCCTCCGGTGACGACTTCGAAGCCCTCGCGCCGGAGCTCACGGGGCTGGTGCGCACGCTGCACCTGCCGATCGCGGAGGGCGGGGACCCGGCGGCGGCCTCCTGCATGGACGGGCGGCCCCGCCGCGCCACGTCGCGCGACGGCGAGATGAGCCCGCTGTGGTGCGAGCGCCTCGGCGTGCGCGCGTACGTGGCGGCTCCGGTGGCGATGGCGGGGCGGGCCGAAGCGGTGCTGGTGGCCACGCGGGCCGGCGGCGACGGGCTGCCGGTCGGCGGCGCCGAGGCGATGCTGGCGTTCCTGGCCGCCCAGGCGGGCCTCGCGGTGGCCGGCCTGCGGGCGGTGGAGCGGGGGCGCCTGCGCCGCGCCCAGCTCGACACGGTGCGCGAGGTGGTGCGCGGGTTGTGCGAGCCGCAAGGGCTGGCGGCGGCCCTGGCCCGGCTGACGCGCGTGACCGCGCAGGCCAGCGGGGCGCAGGGGGCCTCCCTGTGGCTCACCGACGCCACCGGCCGAGGCGTGCGGCTGGAGCGGGCGGTGGGCCCGCACGACTCCGACGAGAACGCGGCGCGGGCGGGCGAGCTGCGGCCGCTGGCGGAGGCCTGCGTCTTCCAGCGCGAGTCGCCGCTGCTGGAGGACGCGGCCCTCGACTCGCGGCTGGGACCGGCGGCGCGGGGCCTGGGATCGGTGACCGGAGCGCCGCTGGTGGCGCTCGGCCGCACGCGGGGAGCGCTGCTGATCCATGGCGGCGCGGGGGACGACACGGGGGAGCCCGCGGCGTTCACGCGCGAGGATCAGGACCTGGTCGCGTTGTTCGCCGCTCTCGGCGCGCTGCTGGTCGAGCAGGCGGGGCTGTCGGCGCGCGTGGGCGCGGCGGAGCGCCGCTACGAGGAGGCGGAGCGCCTTGCGGTGCGCGCCCAGAGCCTGGCGCAGCTGGGCGAGATGAGCGTGCGGATGGCGCGGGAGATGACCAGTCCGCTGGCCTCCATCGCTGGTTTCGCGCGGCGGGTGCACGGGGCGCTGGCGGAAGGCGACCCGAACCGCGAGTACCTGGAGATCGTGGTGCGCGAGGGCGAGCGCCTCGAGCGGCTGGCCGCCGAGCACCTGCAGTACGCCGCGCTGCAGCGCTTCCATCTCGGCCTGGTGAGCCTCAACCACATCGTGCAGGAGCGGCTCGAGCAGATCGGTCCCGAGCTGGCCCGCAAGCGGGTGCGCCTGGTGAAGCGGCTGTCGCCCGACCTCCCGACGCTGCTGCTCGACGGGGACAAGATCTCGCAGGCGATCCACAACGTGCTGCAGAGTGCGCTGGAGGGCGTGGCCGCGGGCGGCTGCGTCAAGGTGGAGACGCGGCTGGAGGGCGGCGTGGCCGTGGTGGAGACGGCGCACGACGGGCCGCCGCTGGGCGGCGACCTCCTGGAAAACCTCTTCGTGCCCTTCGCGACCGGCGGCCGCCACGGCCCCGGGCTGGGCCTGGCCCTGGCGCAGCGCATCGTGCGCGACCACGGCGGCGAGATCGGGGTGCGGCGCGAGGGGGACTGGGGTCAGATCCTGGGGCTCCAACTGCCGATCATCGGCAACGAGGACCGCCGCGCTGGCCGGGACCGCCGCCGCTGGGGCGGCGAGCGGCGCAACCGCGTGGCCCAGGCGTAGGCTCGGTCGGAAGACGCCTGGCGCGCCGCCGGCGCCCGCCCTGGGCGCTCTTGACCGGCGCGGCAACCGCGTGCTAGAAAATGACCTCGCGAGTCGCGCGCCGGCGCGTCCCGCCGCCACACGCCGGCCTGCGACCCTAGCTCAGCTGGTAGAGCACCAGACTGAAAATCTGGGTGTCCGCGGTTCGACTCCGCGGGGTCGCACCATCCTTCCCTGACGACCTGTCCGGCGATCCGGACCGCGGAGCTGGTGTAGCTCAGCTGGTAGAGCAGCGCACTCGTAATGCGCAGGTCAGCGGTTCGATTCCGCTCACCAGCTCCAGTCCACTCAGTCGCGGACGGGTGGCAAGCGGCACAGGGCCAGAGGTCGGCGCGCCGGGGCCGGGAAGCGGCCGCGGGAAAAGCGGCCGGCGCCTGGCCCCTTTTGTTTGTCGCGACGCGGCGGCCCCCGGCCGGCGTGGGCGGCTCGGCGCCCGGGGGCGCCGATGGAGAACAGCGTGGCGATCGATCTGGTAAGAAGCGTCTCCGGGCTGCGGGGCATCGTGGGTCGGGGACTGACCGACGACGTCGCCCGGGCCCACGCCGCGGCGTTCGCGGCCGAGGTCGGGGGCGGAGCCATCGCCGTGGGGCGCGATTCGCGCCCCTCGGGGCCGCGCCTGGGCGAGGCCGTGGCCGAGGGACTGGCGGCCTCCGGGGCGGGCGTGACCGACCTGGGTCTGTGTGCCACGCCGGCCGTCCAGGTGGCGGTCGAGGAACTCGGCGCGGCGGGCGGCATCATCCTGACGGCGAGCCACAACCCGGCGCCGTGGAACGGCCTCAAGTTCGTGGGGCCGGACGGCACCTTCCTGGGCCCTGCGCGCATCGGGCGGCTGTTCGCGGCCGCCGACGCGGCCCTCTTGGAAGACCTCTCGGTGGGCCGGGAGGCGATGCGGGTGGCGCGCGAGGACCGGGCCGTCGCCTGGCACGTGGCGCGGGCCTTCGCGGTGCCCGAGGTGAGCCGCGAGCGCATCGCGGCGGCGGGGCTGCGCGTCGTGGTGGACGGCTGCCGCTCGGTCGGGGGTTTGAGCACGCCGCGCGCCCTGCGCGAGGCGGGCTGCGAGGTGGTCGAGCTCGACTGCGTGCCGGACGGGCAGTTCACGCGCGGGCTCGAGCCGCTGGCGGAGAACCTGGCGGCGCTGGGCCGGCGGGTGGTCGAGACGGGTGCCCACTTCGGGGTGGCGCATGACCCCGACGGCGATCGCGCCGCCCTGGTGGACGAGCGCGGCGAGCCGCTGGGCGAGGAACTGACGCTGGCCATCGCCGTCGCCGTGGTGCTGGCGGCGCGGCCGGGCCCGGTGGTCGTCAACCTCTCCACGTCGCGGGCCAGCGAGGACCTGGCGGCGCGCCACGGCGTGCCCTTCACGCGCGCCCCGGTCGGGGAGAGCAACGTGGTCGAGGCGATGCGGGCGGCGGGCGCCGTGGTCGGCGGCGAGGGCAACGGCGGCGTCATCGTGCCGGCGGCGCACCTCGGGCGCGACGGCACCGTGGCGGCCCTGCTCGCCGCCCAGTACCTGGCGGGCGGCGCCGGGCCGATGTCGCGGGCGCGGGCGGCCTTCGGGGGGTACGCGATGCGCAAGGAGAAGGTGGAAGGGGTCGCCTGGGCCGAGGCCCGGGCGCGGGTGGCGCGGCGCTTCGCCGATGCGCGGCTGGACACTGCCGACGGGCTGCGCTTCGCCTGGGCGGGGGAGTGGCTGCACGTGCGGCCCTCGGGCACCGAGCCGATGGTGCGCGTCATCGCCGAGGCGGCCGACGAGGCCCGGGCGCGGGAGCTCTGTGCCCAGGCCCGGGAGGCCCTCACGGGAAGCGGCGGAATCTCGTAGAATCAGGGCCGCGCGGCGGGCCGCGCGGGAGGGCGACTCATGTGCGGGATCGTGGCATACCTGGGCAATCAGCCGAGCCTGCGTATCCTGGTCGAGGGGCTCAAGCGCCTCGAGTACCGGGGCTACGACTCGGCCGGGGTCGCCTTCCCGGAGAACGGGAACATCCGCACGGTGAAGTGCGCGGGGAAGATCTCCGCCCTGGAGCAGCGCCTGGAGGGTGAGCGCCCGGCCGCCACCGAAGGCATCGCCCACACCCGCTGGGCCACGCATGGCGAGCCCAACGACCGCAACGCCCACCCGCACGCCGACTGCTCCGGACGCCTCGCCCTGGTGCACAACGGCATCATCGAGAACCACACCTCGCTCAAGAAGATCCTGCTCGAGGAAGGCCACCGGTTCGCGACCGACACCGACACCGAGGTCCTGGCGCACCTGATCGAGAAGTACCTGCCCGGCCACTCGCTGGAGGAGGCGGTCTCGAGCGCCCTGCAGCTGGTCGAGGGCACCTACGGCATCGCCGTGTGCCACGGGGACCATCCGGGCGTGGTGGTGGGCGCGCGCCATGGCTCGCCGCTGGTCATCGGGGTGGGGCAAGGGGAGTACTTCCTGGCCTCGGACGTGGCGCCCATCCTCGGCCACACGCGCCAGGTGGTCTACCTGAACGACGGCGAGATGTGCACGCTGGCGCGCGACGGCTACCGCACCTCCACCATCCACCGCGAGCGGCTCGAGAAGAAGGTGGAGCAGGTGGAGTGGGATCTCGAGATGATCGAGAAGGGCGGCTTCGCGCACTTCATGCTCAAGGAGATCTTCGAGCAGCCCGACTCGGTGCGCAACGCGATGCGCGGGCGGCTGCAGGTGGGCGACGGCACCGCCCGGCTCGGCGGCCTCAACCTCCGGCCCGAGGAGCTGCGCGAGGTGCGCCGCATCATCATCACCGCGTGCGGCACCTCCTGGCACGCCGCCCTCATCGGCGAGTACCTCCTCGAGGAGCACGCCCGCATCCCGGTCGAGGTCGAGTACGCCTCGGAGTTCCGC
>CAYLSO010000183.1:0-8805 GCA_964386525.1 uncultured bacterium | reverse complement strand
TGGAGAGGTGCAGGAGCGGTTGAACTGGACGGTCTCGAAAACCGTTGTGGGCGCAAGTCCACCGTGGGTTCGAATCCCACCCTCTCCGCCATCCGTCTTGGGCGCCGAATAGCGGCGCCGACGCTGCGGCCCCGGTTCCCCCGGGGCCGTTCGCTTTCCGGCGGCGGGCCGCCCGGCGAAGCGACTGAAACGCCGAAGGGCGCCCGGTCCTCCCGGGCGCCCCCGCGAAACGCCTGCCGCTGTCTGGTCGCCGCCTACTTCAGCGCGTCGGCTCCCGGCATCTTGAGCTTCGTCATCGCGTCGGCGACGGCGGTCTTCACCTCGGTGCCCTTGGCCATCGCCTCGGCTAGATTGCCGGTCCCGACGGCCGTCTGCGCCTCGCCCCACTTGGTCTTGGCGTCGGCGACCGAAGTCTTCATCCCATCCCACGCCGCCGCGTCCATCCCCGCCGGGGCCTTCTTCATCGTGCCCATCTTCTTGTCGAGCGCCGCGACCGCCCCCGGCAGCGCCGCATTCAGGCCATCCCAGCCCTTCTGCAGCTCCTCGGTCTTGGCGGCCAGCCCGGCCTGCATCTCCTGGATCTTGGCGGGGAGGTCCTTGGTGGCGTCGATGGCGGCCTTGAACTCACCGCTCTCGACGCTCACCTTGGCGGCGGCGATCGCGTCCTCGATCGCCTTCACCTCATCCGGAACCACATTCACCGCCTGATCCTTCACCGCCGCCAGCGCGGTCTCCGCACCGGCGATGGCCGTTTCGGCGGCTTTCTTCTGCACGCCGCAGGCGGGCAGCAGCAGCACGACGGCGAGGACCATCGCCAGGAGGCCAAATCGCTTCATCTCACAACTCCTTTCGTGGGCGCAGCCCGAGGCGGCAAGGTATGCCAAAGTCGGCGTCCCAGCCGGGCGGCCGGGAAACGATGCAATCGCCACGGGGCGGAAGGGCCCAGGGATGGATTGGGTCTAGCAGACCCGGGAGGTGGGCTCAAGGCCGGAGGCGGGTCGGCGGGGGGGAAGTGCCGGGAAACAAGCGAAAAACCAGGGGGTGCCCGCGTTTCATGGGCGGGAGTGTGACGGAAGTCATGTATGAGGGGGCTCCCCGGCTCCTGGGGAGCCGGCGGCGGGCAGCGCCTCGGGCCATTTTCGCGACCTTGACGCCTGCCGGACACCATTCCGTTGACGCCCGGCCGTCGGCCGCCCACACTTTCTGCGCAGCCGCCATCCGGGTCCCCGCCGACGCCGCGTTCCTCCCGTCGCGACACCGCGTTGCAACCCGCACGTAGGCGCGCCCGTAGGGGCGTTCATGAGGGCCTGAGAAGGCCAGGCATCCCGTTCCCCGGAGGTCCCCGATGGATTCCCACGAGCACAAACGCCACCCCCGCAAGGTCTGGGTTCTCTCGGCCATCGGGGTGGCCGTCGCGGCGGCGGTCGTCGTCGGGGTCTTCGCCGCGCAGAACGCGCGCGGGAACGGGTCGGCCAAGGGCAAGAAGAACGGCGGGAAGGATGCCGTGGCCACCCCGGTCGAGCTCTCCCGCGTCGGCCGCGACGACATCTCGACCTTCCTCGAGACCACCACCACGCTCGAGCCGCAGAACACCGCCGTGCTGGTGGCCCGCCGCCAGGGGCAGATCGTCACCCTGCCCGCCGAGGAGGGCGACTGGGTGAAGCAGGGCCAGACCCTCGCATCGCTCGACGACACCGAGGCGCAGCTGGCCCTCAACCGCGCCAAGCTCGCTTCCGAGGTGGCCGACCGCGATCTCGCCCGCGGCAAGCAGCTGAAAGAGCGGAACCTCATCTCCGAGAAGGAGCTGGACGACCGCGAGCTGGCCAAGCGGACCGCCTGGCAGCAGATGGAGCAGGCGAAGTACGACCTGACGCAGACGCGCGTCGTGGCGCCCTTCTCCGGGCGGGTGGTGAGGCGGATGGTGAACCTGGGCGAGACGGTGACCCCGGGCAAGGATTGCTTCGAGGTCTCGGACTTCGATCCGCTCCTGGCGCGCGTCTACTTCCCCGAGCGGGAGCTGGCGCGCATCAAGGTCGGCCAGCCGGCGCTGCTCGAGCTGGGCACCCAGCCCGGCAAGGAGTTCCCGGCCATCGTGTCGCTGGTGAACCCGGCCGTGGACCGCTCCAACGGCACCTTCAAGGTCACCCTCGAGGTGCGCGACCCCAGCGGCACGCTGCGCCCCGGCAGCTTCGCGCGCGTGCGGCTGCGCACCGGGACCTTCGAGGCCGCCCTGGTCATCTCACGGCGCGCCCTGGTGAGCGAGGACGGCGACGACTTCGTGTTCGTGGCGCGCGCCGACTCCGTGAACCGCGTGCGCGTGGGTCTCGGGGCCGTCTCGGGCGACACCGCGCAGATCCTCACCGGCCTGGCCGAGGGTGACAGCGTCGTCACCGTGGGCCAGGGCGGCCTGAAGCAGGGCTCCAAGATCAAGCCGGTCACTTTCTAGTTCCGGGCGAGAGCCGGGGCGGGACACCGGGAGGCCGTGGCTGCGGCGGGCGACCGCCGGGGCGCACGGCCCCCGCCCCGGGCCGGGCGGAGGGAAGGTCTCATGCGCCTCGTGGATGTCTCCCTGCGGCGGCCGGTGACCGTGTTCATGGTCACGTTCGGCGTGGTGCTCTTCGGCGTGGTGGCCGCCTCGCGGCTGGCCGTCGAGCTGTTGCCCGACATCTCCTATCCCTCGCTCACCATACGCACCGACCTGCCCGACGCCGCCCCGGAGGACGTCGAGCAGTTCGTCACGCGTCCCGTCGAGGAGGGCGTGGGCGTGGTGCCCGGCCTCACGCGTCTGCACTCGATCTCGCGCCCCGGCCAGTCCGAGGTGACCCTCGAGTTCACCTCCGGCACGCGTATGGACCTCGCCTCGCTGTCGGCGCGTGAGAAACTCGACCTGGTGGTGCTGCCGCGCGAGGCCAAGCGGCCGGCCATCCTGCGCTTCGACCCGTCGCTCGATCCCATCCTGCGCTTCCGCCTCTCCGGCGACGAGAACCTGCAGCGCCTGCGCCGCATCGCCGAGCGCACCATCAAGAACGACCTCGAGGGCACGTCCGGCGTGGCGGCGGTGCGCGTGGTGGGCGGCGAGGAGGAGGAGATCCAGGTCGAGGTCGACGCCGGGCGGCTCACCTCGGTGGGGCTGACCCTGGCCGACGTGACGCGCCGCCTCGGCGAGGAGAACGTCAACCTGGCCGGCGGCTCGCTCACCGAGGGGCAGGCCGAATACCTGATCCGCGCCACCAACCAGTTCCTGCGCCCGGCCGAGATCGCCGACGTCATCCTGGCGGTGCGCCCCGACGGCGTGGTGCGTGTCTCCGACGTGGGCCGCGTGTGGCGCGGCGCCAAGGACCGCGAGGTCATCGCGCGGGTCGACGGCCGCGAGTCGGTCGAGATCTCCGTCTACAAGGAGGGCGACGCCAACACGGTGAACGTGGCGCGGGCCGTGAAGAAGCGGATGGAGCGCATCACCCTGCCCTCGTCGTGGAAGATGGTCACCGTCGCCGATCAGTCGCGCTTCATCCAGAGCTCGATCGACGAGGTGGTGAACTCGGCGTGGCTGGGCGGGCTCTTGGCCGTGCTCGTGCTCTTCGCATTCCTCAAGAACCTGCGCACCACGCTGATCATCGCGTTGTCCATCCCGGTGTCGGTGTTCGCCACCTTCATCATCATGTACCGCTTCGGCATCTCGCTGAACCTGATGTCGCTGGGCGGGCTGGCGCTCGCCGTGGGCATGCTGGTGGACAACTCGATCGTGGTGCTGGAAAGCATCTTCCGCAAGCGCGAGGAGGGATTGACCGGGGCCTACGCGGCCAGCGAGGGGGCCAAGACCGTGGCCATGGCGGTGACCGCCTCGACGCTCACCACGGTGGCCGTGTTCCTGCCCCTCATCTTCGTGGAAGGGCTGGCCGGGCAGCTCCTGCGCGACCAGGCCCTGACCATCTCGTTCTCGCTCGTCGCCTCGCTCGCGGTGGCGCTGACCATCGTGCCGACGCTGGCGGCGCTGGGGTCGAAGCGCGAGGAGCGCAGCGCGGTCGGGCGCAGCCCGGCGGTCGCCGAGCGCGCCGGGGCGGCGCTGGCGACGGCCGCCGCGACGGCGGCACCGGCGGGGAGCGAGGCGCCCGTGGCAGGCTCCCCGGGGCCGGTCGCCCGCACCGGCCTCCTGGCCGTGGCCTTCCGCTGGACGCTCTTCGTCCTGCTCTTCGTGCCGCGGCTGGCGACGCGCGCCTACGGCTGGCTCAGCTTGCGGGTTTCGCCTCTCGTGGACCGGCTGCTGGTGCCCTTCGACGCCGCCTATCACGCCCTCATCACCTGGTACCCGGTGCGCCTGCGCCGCGTGCTCGAGCGGCCGCGCCGCACGCTCACCTTCGCCGCCTGCGCCTTCGCCGCGGCCATCGCCATCCTCGTGGTGTGGCCCAAGAACCTCTTCCCGGCGTTCTCGCAGGGCGAATTCCACTTCAACGTGCGCCTGCCCGAGGGCACGGCCCTGCACGTCACCGACGGCGCCCTGGACCGCCTGGCCAACGCCGCGGCCAAGGACCCGCGGGTCAAGTTCGTCTACGTCAGCACCGGGCAGCTCGACCTGTCGGCCTTCGCCGGCTCGGCGCGCGAGGCCAACCGCGGCCAGATCGCGGTGGTGATGAAGCAGGCCACCGACCGCAAGGCCGAGGCAGCGGTGGCCGAAGATCTTCGCCGGCGCATGGATGGCGTGGCCGGGCTGGTCTACGAATTCGAGCGTCCGGCGCTGCTCACCTTCAAGAGCCCCATCGAGGTCGAGGTCTACGCCTACAACCTCGAGACCCTGCGCACGGTGGCCACGGCCGTGTCGCAGCGGTTGGCCGGCATGCGCGGCCTCGAGGACGTGCAGTCGAGCATGCGGCTGGGCGACCCGGAGGTGCAGGTCACCTTCGACCGGGCGCGGCTGGCCACCATGAACCTCGACCCGGCGGGCGCCTCCCGACTGGTGCGCAACGCCGTCGAGGGCGAGGCGGCCACGCAGTTCAGCGACCTCGACCGCAAGCTCGACGTGCGCGTGCGCGCCACCGAGCGCGAGCGCTCCGTGGTCTCCGAGCTGGCCAACCTCGAAGTCGGGCGCAACGACGGCAAGCCGGTGCTGCTCGGCGCGGTGGCCGACGTGCGGGTCGCGCGCGGCCCCGGCGAGGTGCGCCGCATCGCGCAGCAGCGCGCCGCGGTGGTGTCGGCCAACCTGGTCGGCCGCGACCTCGGCTCGGCCTCGAAGGAGATCGAGCAGGCGCTCGCCGGCATGGACGTGCCCTCCGGGGTCCGGGTCGTGCTGGCCGGTCAGAACCAGGAGCTGGCGCAGTCCTACTCGTCGCTGCGCTTCGCGCTGATCCTCGCCGTCTTCCTGGTCTACCTGGTGATGGCCAGCCAGTTCGAATCGCTGCTGCACCCGTTCGTCATCATGTTCGGGCTGCCGCTGGCGGTGGTCGGCGTGGTCGCCGCGCTGGTCGTCACCTGGACGCCGGTGAGCGTCATGGTGCTGATCGGCATGATCGTGCTGGCCGGCATCGTGGTCAGCCAGGGGATCGTGCTGCTCGACTACGCCAACCGGCTGCGCACGCGGGGCATGCCCAAGATCGACGCGGTGGTCGAGGCCGGCGTGGTGCGCATGCGCCCCATCCTGATGACCAAGCTGACCATCCTGTTGGGCGTGCTGCCCATGGCCTTCGGCATCGGCGAGGGGGCCGAGCTGCGCGCGCCGCTGGCCATCACGCTGATCGGCGGCGTGGCCGGCGCGACCATCCTGACGCTGTTCGTGGTGCCGGCCGTGTACGTCACCCTGGACCGGCGGCGATAGGGCCGGGGCGGGGGAGGGGCGACCGTGAACCTGTCGCGCTGGGCGCTGCGCTATCCGGTGACCGCCGGCATGGTGCTCATCTGCGTCGTGGCGGTGGGGCTCATCGCCGGGCCGCGGCTGCCGCTCGCCTTCCTGCCCGAGGTCGACTTCCCGGGGCTCGAGATCAACATCCCGTACCCCAACGCGCTGCCGGCCCAGGTGGAGGAGGAGATCACGCGCCCCGCCGAGGAGGCGCTGGCCACCCTGTCGCGCGTGCGCCGCATCTCGTCGTACTCGGCGCCCAACGGCTCCAACATCTCCATCCAGTTCGACTGGGGCGAGGACATCGCGCCGCTGCGCGTCGAGGCGCGCGAGAAGCTCGACCGCATCCGCGAGGACCTGCCGGACGACGTCGACCTCATCCTGGTCAACAGCTTCCGCTCCTCCGACATCCCGGTGCTCGAGTGCCGCGTCTCGGCCGACCGCGACCTGTCCCGCGACTACGAGCTGCTCAACCGCCACGTCGCCGACCCGCTGCGCCGCGTGCCGGGGGTGGCCAAGGTCGAGCTCTACGGCGTCGAGCGGCCGCAGGTCCAGATCGAGTTCCGCCTCGACGCCCTGCGCCGCCACGGCCTCGACGCCGGCGTGGTGCTGGCGCGGGTCGACGCCGCCAACCGCAGCGTCAGCGCCGGCCAGCTGCGCCGCGCCGGCGAGGCCTGGCCGCTGCGCGTCGTCAACCAGTTCGCCAGCCTCGAGGAGATCCGCGACTTCCCGATCAACGACCGCGGCCTCAAGCTCAGCGACGTCGCCGGCGTGTCGCACCGCGAGCCCGACCTCGACTACGGCCGCCACCTGAACGAGACCCGCGCCATCGGCCTCAACGTCATGAAGGAGTCGGGGGCGAACACGGTGCGGGTGGCGCGCGACGCCCGCGCCGTGCTCAAGCAGATCGAGAAGGACCCGGTGCTGCGCGGCATCCAGGTGCTGACCTTCACCGACCAGGCCGAGGAGATCACCAACTCGCTCGAGGGCCTGCTGCAGGCCGGCATCATCGGCGCCCTGCTGGCCACCGCCGTGCTGCTCTTCTTCCTGCGCAACCTCGTCACCACCCTGGTGGTGGCGGCGGCCATCCCGTTCTCGGTGCTGGCGGCGCTGGCGCTGCTCTACTTCACCGGCAACTCGCTCAACATCCTGTCGATGATGGGCCTGATGCTGGCGGTCGGCATGCTGGTCGACAATGCGGTGGTGGTGCTGGAGAGCATCTACCGGCGGCGCGAGCGCGGCCAGGCGCGGCTGCGGGCGGCGCTCGAGGGCTCCAATGAGGTGCTGCCGGCGGTGGTCGCGGCGACCGCCACCTCGATCATCGTCTTCCTGCCCCTGGTGCTCGGCGGCCGCACCGAGATCACCACCTGGATCGGCGAGTGCGGGCGCACCATCATCTACACGCTGGTCTGCTCGCTGTTCCTCTCGGTGACCGCCATCCCCCTGGCCATGGGCCGCTTCCTGCCGGTGACCCAGGCCAAGCCCTGGCCGCTGCTCGAGCGGGTGGCCGGTCTGCACCGCCGCGTGCTCGAGTGGACCCTGCGCCACCGGGTGGCGGCCCTGGGCATCGCGCTCGGCGTGGTCGTCTCGGCCATCTTCCCGTTCATGAAGGTGGACAAGAGCGCCTTCACCGGCACGCGCGTCGAGAACGTGACCATCGAGTACGACTTCATCGACAACTTCAACTACCGCGAGGTCGAGCGCTACGTCACGAAGGTCGAGAACTGGATCCTGGCGCGCAAGGACTCGCTGCACGTCAAGTCCACCTATTCGTACTTCAGCAACAACGTCGGGTTCACGCGCGCCTACCTGGCGAGCGGCCACGCCGACGACGAGGGCGCCACCGAGCTGCGCAAGCTGCTGCGCGACGGGCTGCCGCCGATGGCCGGCGTCAAGCTGCAGCTGGGCGGGCGCGACAGCGGCGGCCAGGGCGCCACGGAGCTCAGCGTGCGCCTGTTCGGCGACCCCGGGCCGCGGCTCGACCAGCTCGGCCAGGAAGTGCAGCGGCGCCTGACGCTCGTGCCGGGCCTCGAGGACCTGCGCATCGGCGGCGAGCACGGACGCGAGGAGGTCGAGGTGGTGGTGGACCGCGACCGCTCGGCGCGCTACGGCCTGAGCACCGCCCAGGTGGGGACCGCCGTGGCCATGTTCTTCCGCGGCCGGCCGCTGTCGCGCTATCGCGGGCCCGAGGGCGAGGTCGAGGTGCAGGCGCGGCTGGCGGAAGCGGACCGCTCGAGCCTCGAGCAGCTCAAGGACATGCCCATCCTCTCCGCCGGCGGCGAGGTGGTGCCGCTCGGCGCGGTCGCCGAGTTCCGCCGCGTGCGCACGCCGGCCAGCGTCGAGCGCCAGCAGCGGCGCTCGGTGCTGTCGGTGAACGGCACCTACGACTCGCGCAAGAGCGGCGAGATCCGCAAGGCGGTATCGCAGTCGCTCGACACCATGGGCTTCCCGCCCGGCTACTCGTGGTCGTTCGGCCAGGGCTTCGAGGAGGAGAGCGAGACGCAGAAGGAGATGCTCATCAACCTGCTGCTGGCGCTGGTCCTCGTCTACCTGGTGATGGCGAGCCTCTTCGAGTCGCTGCTGCACCCGTTCGCCATCATGCTGGCGCTGCCCTTCGCCTTCGTCGGCATCTCGTGGATCTGCTTCCTCACCGGCTCGCCGTTCAACCTCATGGCGCAGATCGGACTGCTCATCCTGGTGGGCATCGTGGTCAACAACGGCATCGTGCTCGTCTACCACATCCACCAGCTGCGCGAACGCGGTTTGGAGCGGCGCGAGGCCATCCTGCAGGGGGCGCGCAACCGGATGCGGCCGATCCTCATGACCACCCTGACCACGGTGCTGGGGCTCATGCCGCTGGCCTTCGGGCAGAACCGGGTGGGGGACGTGCTCTACTTCCCGCTGGCGCGCACGGTGATCGGCGGGCTGGTCGCCTCGACCCTGCTCACGCTGATCCTGGTGCCGTGCCTCTACACGCT
>CAYLSO010000182.1:0-2356 GCA_964386525.1 uncultured bacterium | reverse complement strand
GGCCGGATGGCCAGCCGCTCCTCGAGCGCGTCCTCGCCGCCCTGCGTCACCCAGGCCACCTGGGGCGCGAAACCCTCGACGTGCTCGGCCTCCTGCTTGAGGAACGACTCCGGGATGAGCAGCGGGAAATAGGCGTTCTGGTGGCCGGTGGCCTTGATGCGCGCGTCGAGCAGCCGCTGCATGTTCTCCCACAGCGCGTAGCCGTAGGGCCGGATGACCATGCAGCCCTTGACCGGCGCGTAGTCGGCGAGCTGGGCGCTGCGCACCAGCGTGGTGTACCAGCCGGAGAAATCCTCCGCCTGGCTCGGCAGCTTGTGGGCGTACTCGCTCTCGCTCTCGGCCGGCTTGCGGTCCTTCTCGGCTGGGCTCACGGAACTCCTCGGGGCTGGGAACCGGTGCGGCGCACGGTGTGAGCCGGCATGCTAGCAGAGGCTGCGGAGCCTCTCAACGGAGGCGGCCGGGCGCCGGCGTCGGCGGCCCGGGCCGATCAGCCCAGGCCGAGGGACCGCTGGCGGGCGAGCACGGCAGTCAGCTCGCGGCGCACGGCGTGCGGCTCGAGGCCGGCGAGGCAGGCGAAGTGACCGAGCGGGCAGCGCCGCCGGCCGTGCACCGCGCAGGGGCGGCAGGACAGGGCGAGCCCGAGCACGCCGTGGCCGGGTCCCGCCGGGGCGAAACCGAGCTCCGGCACGGTGGAGCCGAACAGGCCCACGACCGGAGTGCCCACCGCCGCCGCCAGGTGCATGAGCCACGAGTCGGGGGTGACCGCTGCGGTGGCGCGCGCCAGCAGGGCGGCGGCGACCGGCAGCGGGCCGGTGAACCACGCCGCCCGCGCCTCCCCGGCCACGCAGCGGTCGAGGAGGGCCAGGCGCTGCCGCTCCGCCGCGGTCGACACGAGCAGCAGTCGGCACCCGTCGGCCAGCAGATGCTCGGCAAGGGCCAGGGCGTGGTGCTCCGGCCATTCCTTGGTGGGCCACGCGGCGGCCGGGGCGAATGCCACCACGGACTCGGACCCACCCACGCCCCAGCCCGCCAGGAACTCGGCTGCCGTGGCCGCCGCCTCCGCCGGGACCGCAGCGTGCGGCGGCTCCGCGGGGCCGGCCCCGAGGCGGGCGGCGGCGTCGTGGAAACGCAGCCACGCCGCTCGGACGGCCGGCGGCCGCCATCCCAGGCGGCGGGCGGTGCGCCCCCACACCCACGCCCGGCGCTCGAGGCCGCGCCCCCCCCAGCGCACGCTCCGCGGCGCCAGGCCGCGCAGCAGATAGCGGCTCCGCGCGCTGCCCTGCAGGTCGAGGACCGCGTCCCACGCACCGCTTGTGAGCCGCTCGCGCCAGCGGCGGGCGCCGTCCGCCCCGCGGTCGGCCTCGGCCAGCCCCAGCACCTCTTCCGCCCACGGCTGGGCGCGCACCAGCTCCGCGTAGGCTTCCTTCACCAGGTAGGAGAGCGCCATCCCTGGGCGGGCCCGCGCCAGCGCGGCGCACGCCGCGAAGCTCAGCACCACGTCGCCGAGGGAGCCGAAGCGCACCACCAAGACCCGGCCGCCGGCGGCCGGCGCGGCGGCCCCGCTCACGTGCGGAACTGGAGCGCGTGCAGGCGGTGATAGACGCCGCCCTGGGCCAGCAGCTCGCGGTGCGTGCCCTGCTCGCGGATGCGGCCCTCCTCCAGCACCACGATGCGATCGGCGCGCAGCACCGTGGAGAGGCGGTGCGCGATGACCACCACCGTGCGCCGCTCCATGAGGCGCTCGACCGCCTCCTGCACCAGCCGCTCGCTCTCCGAGTCGAGGTGCGAGGTGGCCTCGTCGAGGATCAGGATCGGCGGGTCCTTGAAGACCGCCCGGGCCAGGGCAAGGCGCTGGCGCTCGCCCCCGGAGAGCGTCAGGCCGCGCTCTCCCAGCACGGTGTCGAAGCCGTGCGCCAGACGCGAGAGGAAGGCGTGCGCGTTGGCCGCCCGGGCCGCCGCCTCGACGGCGCCGCGGTCCGGGTGCGCCCGTGCGTAGGCGATGTTCGCCTCGACGGTGTCGGCGAACAGGATGGTGTCCTGCGGCACGATGCCGAACAGCGCGCGCAGCGTCTCCAGGTCCAGCTCGCGCAGGTCGGCGCCGTCGAGGGTGACGCGCCCGCGCGTCGGGTCGTGGAAGCGCGGCAGCAGGTCGACCAGCGTCGACTTGCCGGCTCCCGACAGCCCCACCAGCGCCACCTTCTCGCCGCGGCGGATCGTCAGGTCGAGGTCGCGCAACACCTCCGGGCCGTCGCCGTAGCGGAAGCCCACGCCCTCGAGGCGGATCTCGCGCTCGAAGCCCGGGACGCGGGCCGCCCCGGGCCGCGAGCGGATCTCGGGCACCAGGTCGAGGAGGCGG
>CAYLSO010000181.1:0-5653 GCA_964386525.1 uncultured bacterium | reverse complement strand
GAAGACGGTCTCCTTCGAGCTCTGCGAGCAACTGGACTGGCAGGTGCCGGACCTGGTCGTCGTGCCGGTCGGCGACGGCAACATCCTCTCGGGCGTCTGGAAGGGCTTCGTCGAGTTCCGGAGCCTGGGCTTCACCGACCGCACGCCGAAGCTGCTCGCTGTGCAGGCCGAGGGCAGCGCGGCCATCGTGCAGGCCGCCGCCGGCGACGGCGTGATCCGGCCGGTATCGGGCGAGACCGTGGCCGACTCCATCTCGGTGAGCCTGCCGCGCGACGGCGAGGCGGCGGTGCGGGCGATCCGCGACTCGGCCGGTCACGGCGTGACGGTGAGCGACCAGGCGATCCTCGCCGCCATCGGCGAGGTGGCGCGCGGCGCCGGCGTGTTCGCCGAGCCGGCGGCGGCCGCCGCCTACGCGGGGCTCAAGGAGGCCGTGCGCCGCCGCCTGGTGGACCCGGACTGGCGCATCGTGGTGTTGATCACGGGCAACGGGCTCAAGGACGTGGCCGCGGCCATGAAGACGGCGGGCGAGCCGCGCCTCATCCCGCCCGACCCGGCGGTGCTGGAGACCCTGTTCCCGAACGGTTGATCGCAGGACACACGCGCAGCGGCCGGCGCGCGCCGGCTTGGCAACGGACACCGATCGAGGGGAGAGACGATGAAGAGCTTTCTCGGGCGCGACATCCTGTCGCTGAAGGAATTCGAGCGCGACGACTACTACCGCATCTTCGAGGTCTGCGACCGGCTGGCGCCGCTGGCCCGCGACCGCAAGAACGGCGACCTGTGCAAGGACAAGACGCTGCTCACCGCGTTCTACCAGCCGAGCACGCGCACGCGCATGGCCACCGAGGCGGCGATGCACCGGCTGGGCGGCCACGTCCTCGGCTTCTCCGACGCCAAGATGACGCGCGCCGGCGACTTCTACATGGAGTCGATCAAGGACACCGTGCACATGCTGGAGTACTACGCCGACGTCATCGCCATGCGGCACTTCCAGCAGGGCGCCCCGGCCGAGGCGGCCAAGCACTCCTCGGTGCCGATCATCAACTGCGGCGACGGCTGGGGCGAGCATCCCACGCAGGTGCTCACCGACCTCTACACCATCTCCAAGGAGCTGGGCCGCCTCGACGGGCTGCGTTTCCTGTGCGTCGGCGACATGCGCATGCGCACCATGCACTCCATCGGCCACGCCGCCTCGCAGTTCGATCTCGAGCTCGACCTCGTCTACCCCAAGGACATGGCCCCCACCGCCGAGTTCAAGGCCGAGCTGGCCGAGCGCAACACGCGCTTCCACGAGTGGCCGTCGGTGGCCGAGTGCATCCAGCACGCCGACGTCATCTACATGGAGCCGGTGGTGCAGGCCGACTACACCAAGTCGCGGGTGGACGCGGCCGAGGCGCAGAAGGGACTGACCCCGGCGGCCTACAAGGTGACGCGCGACCTGCTGCGCGAACGGGCCAAGCCGGGGGCGATCATCCTGCACTCGCTGCCGCGCATGGACGAGCTGCCGCCGGACGTGGACGCCACCCGGCACGCGCGCTACTGGATCGAGGCCTTCAACGGCGTGGTGCTGCGCATGGCGCTCATCGCGCTGGTGCTGGGGCGGACGGAGTAGCGGCTCCCCCGCTCCCCGCTGGACAGCCGCAAGCCGCCGCGCGCGGCGGGTCGAGGGACGGCCCGCCGCGCCGGCATTTCGCCCCGGTGGCCCCCACCCCGGCGGTCCCCCCGGGGCCTCGCTCGAGGCCGCCGCCGGCCCTGCCGATAACTACCGGGCCGAGTACCGAGCGCGCGCTACACCGGGGGAGAGACTTGGACGGGGCCAACCCACAGACCGTGCGCCCTCACGGGGCGCCGAACGACGCGAACGCGGCCGCGGACTGGTTCCGCGACCTCGCCCGGGCGCTGAGGATCTCCCGCCTCTACAGCCCGGGCAACGCCATCGCCGTGCAGGCGCGGCAGCGCCTCGCCGCCACCCTGGCGGACCAACTGGAACGCCACGGCATCTGGGCTTTCCGGATCACCCCCACCGAGATCCGACTCGGGGACCAGCCCGTCGTGCGGCCGGCCCCGGCCACCGCGGGCGAGGAGCCGCGCACCGGGCTGCTCGAACGCCTGCCGTTCTTCCTCTACCGCGACGGCGTGCGTGGGATCACCTTCCTGCCCGGCATCCCGCCCCGCGACGTCGAGGCCTTCGTGGACGCGCTCGCACTCGGCTGCGTCGGCGTGGCTGGCGCCGACGACATCGTCACCTCGCTGTGGCAGGCGAACCCGACGCATATCCGCCTCGAGTCGCTGCCGCTGGAGCAGACGCTGCACCTCTACTCCGACCCCGCCGAGGGCGGCGCTTCCCAGCGTGGCCTCGGGCTCAGCTTCGGCCTGCCGCCGGTGGCGCAGGAGATCCGCGGCGACCTCGGGCAGGCGAGCGGGCCGGCCGGCCTGCACGTGGACGACCGCGACATCGACGGGCTCCCGACCGCCTACGTGGACGCGCGCGGCGCCTACGAGACCCTGCTGGCGACGCGCGACGCCGAGTTCGCGCGCCTACGGGCGGAGTGGGAGCGCGAGGCGGCGGAGGATCCGGCGGCCCAGGCCGGCCGGTTGCTGCGGCGCATGATCGAGTGCGACGGCAGCCCGGAGATGCGCGCCGCGGTCGCCCACCAGGCGGTGGGCTGGATCGGCGCGGCGCTCGGCCGCTCGGCGTGGGCGGAGGCGCGCGCCGCCCTCGATCTGCTGCGGGACACGGGCCCGGCCGGCGGCGCCGCGGATGCGGAGCTGGCGGCGGGACTGGCCGACCTCGCCGACGAGAGCCTTGGGGACTCGCTCGACGAGGCGGCGCCGGAGGACCAGGCGCGCTTCTTCGCTTTCCTGGTCGGGCTCGGGCGCGCGGGTGCGCCGCTGGCGCTGGCGGTCCTCGCCGGGGCCTCGCGGCCGCGCAGCCGCGCCGGGGCGGCGACGGCGCTCAGTTACCTGTGCTCCGACGAGCCCGCGCTGCTGGCCGAGGCGCTCGCCGACCCGCGCCCGGCCTTCGTGCGCGACGTGGTGGCGGTGCTCGGCCAGATCGGCGGCCCGGAGGTCGTCTCACTGCTCGCCCTGGCCGCCTCGCATCCCGACCTGGCCGTGCGGCGTGAGGTGGTCGCCGCACTGGCGGCGGTGCCCACCGACGAGCGCACCGGGGTCCTGCTCTCCCTGCTCGCCAAGCCCGACCCGCGGCTCTTGCCGGCGCTCCTGCGGGTCGCGCGCCTGGAGCCCGATCCAAGCGTCGCGCGTGCGCTCCTCGGTCTCATCGAAGCCCCGGACTTCGAGGAGCGCGGCGACGAGGCGGCTTTCGCGCTCTTCGCCGCACTGGCGGACGCGGGCGGCGCGGAGAGCGTCGCGCCGCTCGCGGCGATGCTCCTGCGGGGCGGCTGGCTGGCCCGCTCCAGCGTGCGCCGCACGGGGGCGGCCCACACCCTGGCCCGCCTCGGCGCGCCGGCCGCCCGAGGGGCGCTCGCGGACGGGCTGCGGGCGCGCAGCGCGGCCGTGCGCACCGCCTGCCGCGAGGCTCTCGATCGGCGGGAGGCCGCATGAGCTCTCCGTCGCGCGACCCCCGGCTCGAGCTGGTCACCCGGTTCGTCGCCGTCCTGCGCACGGGGCGCGCCTACTCGGTGACCAACGAGGTCTTTCGCCGCCAGGTCGAGACATTCAGGGACGCGCTGCGTCCGCTCCTGGCGGCCGACGGCGAGATCGCGCTGGCCGCCTTCGACGACGGCCTCTACATCAACGGCGCGCGCCTGTCGCCACGGGTCGCGGACTTCCGCCACTACCGGGCCCTGCTCGCCGAGCTGGAGCGCCGCGGGCTGCGCGGCCTCCGGGTGCTCGGGGACGCGCCGGCGGCCGAGTGGCAGCAGTTCTTCGAGCTCTTCCTGCAGCCCGAGCGCTACGCCGGCGCCGCGCTCGTCGGGGAGTGCCGCGCGCGTGGCCTGGAGCACGTCGAGCCGGCGCTGTGCGCGGCGACCGAGGGGACCGCGGCCGGCGAGGCGGGGTCCGGCGCGGGCAGCGGGGCTGGCGGCGCCGACCCGGCCGCGGAGGGCGGCGAGGCGGGGACGGCGGCGGCGCGGGGCACGGCCGGCGGCGGAAGCGTCGCGGATCCCGCCCAGGCCGGGCTCCCCGGGGCCGCGCCCAAGCGCCACTCGCAGGCGCTGGCCGGCCTGCGCTCGTTGCTCACCACCACCAGCCTGCAGAACGCCTTCGAGTTGCGGCACGTGAGGCGCGTCGTGCAGCCGATCGTGGACGAGGCACTCGACGGGCGGCCGGTGGTAATCGGACTGGCCGGCCTGAGCCACCGCGACGATTTCACCTACGCGCGCAACGTCAACGCCTGTCTCGTCGCGGTGACCGTCGGCCAACGCCTGGGACTCGACCGCCAGGCGCTGGCCGACCTGGCGGTCGGCGCGCTCCTGCACGATGTCGGCCGCGCCGGCACCGGCGACCCCGCGCGGGTGGGCAGCGAGGGCGCGCGCCGCATCGCAGCGGCCACCGCCTTCGGTCCCTCCACGCTGCGCTGCCTCGGCATGGCGCTCTTCGGGCACGGCTTCACCAGCGGTCCGCGCACGGCCGCCGCCGGCGGGCTGCTGGCGCGCATCGTCGCCATCGCCGACGCCTACGCGCGCCTGGTCACCCACCGCAGCCCGCTCGGGCGCGCCGTCACGCCGCACCAGGCTCTGGGCATGATCCTGGGACCGCTCGCCCCGCGCTTCGACGCCGGTCTGCGGACCGCGCTCGTCGAGGCCCTCGGCTTCTTCCCGCCCGGGCAGATCGTCGAGCTGGACGACGGGCGGATCGCGGCCGTGATGGCCCCCATGCAAGACGACCCGGCGCACCCCATCGTGCAGCTGGTGGCCGGCCCGGGCGGCACGCCCCTGCCGGAAGGCGACTACTGGCGCGGCGGGCCGCTGCCCCCGGAGCGCGCGATCCTGCGCGCGCTCAAGAGCGACGAGTACCCGGACTTCGAAGCGTCCCCCGGGCCGGAGGCGAAGGCCGCGTAGCGCGGGCGCCCGCGGCCGGTCCTCTGCGCCATTCCTCCGCGCAGTTCCCCCGCAAAGCCCCACCCGGTGCCGGCCCCGGTCAGCTTCCGGCCTGGCGCCTCGCGCGCCGTCCCCCGATTGCGTAGACTCCTCCTTACCGACCCCGCCTGCGCGCCGCCGCCGCGAGGCGCCGACCCCTCACGACGGAGACGTCCCGTGATGCCGACCAAGCTCTTCCTCACCGACGCGCAGCTCGCCTCGGAGCTCTCCCGCTGCGTCTACTGCGAGGAGAAGCCGTGCATGCAGGCCTGCCCCGCCGACTGCTCGCCGGCCGACTTCATCATGGCCGCCCGGGGCGCCACGCCCGCCGACTACGCGCGCTCGGCCGGCATGATCATGGCCAAGAACCCGCTGGGCGGCGTGTGCGGCGCCGTGTGCCCCGACGTCTACTGCCAGGCGGCGTGCTCGCGGAAGCTCTTCGATCGTTCCATCGAGATCCCCATGGTGCAGGCGGCGATCGTGGCGCGGGCCAAGCAGCTCGGCGGGCTGGCGCCGCTGGCGGAGACGCCGGCCAACGGCCAGCGGGTGGCGATCGTCGGCGCCGGCGCGGCGGGGCTGGGGGCGGCGGGCACGCTGGCGCAGATGGGCTACGA
>CAYLSO010000180.1:0-5002 GCA_964386525.1 uncultured bacterium | reverse complement strand
AGGTTGGGTTGGTCGGGTTGCGGTCAGTGGGACTCCGGCTGCTCGCAGCCGCCTCACTCCCGTCCGCTGCTCCCAGGCAGAGCAAGCGCGGTGCCAGCGGCGCGGTCCGGCGTCGCGGCGGACGGTGCGGCGCCGAGGGCCGGATTCCCCGGGTCTTTCACGCTCTCCGGTCCGGGCCCTGCTCTGCCCGTCGCCGGCCATCGGGGGCGCCGCGGGGCAGAGTGCGGCAGCGCGTCCTGCGTCCCGCAAGGCCGGGGCGCGGGCGCGCCGGCCCGGCCCGGCCGGCGGGGGGGCGCCCGCCCCGGAGGGCCTAAATACGCCCGGGCCAGTGGCTTGGCCCTGTGGAAAACTGGTTGACAGCCCCGGCGGTCGTACCTAGGATGGTGTCAGTGCACCGGTGGGTGCTGCTCCCAATCCTCTCGACGCTGACCTATCCCAAGTCCAACTAGGGAAACGCGGAGTCGCCCAAACTGTCGGTAGCATTCCCCGTGAGGGATCCCGAAGCGCCTCAGAACCCGAGAGACCGCGACGCATCCGGCCACGGCCTTCACGCCTGTCGCCCAGGCTGCGGCACCTCGCGTGCCCTCAAGCCCCCGCTGGAGTACGAGGCCCGAACGCGCTGACCCCCGGTGGGGCACGGCCCCGCCCGAGGAGCCAAGTACATGGACCTGATCGAACTGAAGACGAAGACCATCTCCGACCTCCTCACCATCGCCCAGGAGCTCGAGCTCCAGGGCACCAGCGGCCTGAGGAAGCAGGAGCTGATCTTCAAGATCCTGGAGGCGCAGACCGAGAAGAACGGCCTCATCTTCGCCGAGGGCGTCCTCGAGATCCTCCCCGAGGGCTACGGCTTCCTGCGCTCCCCGGACTACAACTACCTGCCGGGCCCCGACGACATCTACGTCAGCCCCAGCCAGATCAAGCGCTTCGACCTGCGCACCGGCGACACCATCTCCGGCCAGGTGCGGCCGCCCAAGGAGGGCGAGCGCTACTTCGCCCTGCTGCGCGTCGAGGCGGTTAACTTCGAGTCGCCCGAGGTCGCCAAGGAGAAGATCCTCTTCGACAACCTGACGCCGCTCTACCCCGAGGAGAAGTTCAACCTCGAGACCAAGGCGAGCGACGTCTCGACGCGGATCATCGATCTGCTGGCGCCGATCGGGAAGGGCCAGCGCGGCCTCATCGTGTCGCCACCGCGGGCCGGCAAGACCATCCTCCTGCAGAAGCTGGCCAACGCCATCACCGAGAACCACCCCGAGGTGATGCTCATCGTGCTGCTCATCGACGAGCGCCCCGAGGAAGTCACCGACATGAAGCGCACGGTCAAGGGCGAGGTGGTGTCGTCCACCTTCGACGAGCCGGCCGAGCGCCACGTGCAGGTGGCGGACATGGTCATCGAGAAGGCCAAGCGCCTGGTCGAGCACAAGAAGGACGTCATCATCCTGCTCGACTCGATCACGCGCCTGGCGCGCGCCCACAACACGGTCGTGCCCCACTCGGGCAAGATCCTGTCGGGCGGCGTCGACGCCAACGCGCTGCAGCGCCCGAAGCGCTTCTTCGGCGCGGCGCGCAACGTCGAGGAGGGCGGCAGCCTCACCATCATGGCCACCGCGCTGATCGAGACCGGCAGCCGCATGGACGAGGTCATCTTCGAGGAGTTCAAGGGCACCGGCAACATGGAGCTGGTGCTCGACCGCAAGATCGCCGACAAGCGCATCTTCCCGGCCCTCGACATCAACCGCTCCGGCACGCGCAAGGAGGAGTTGCTGCTCAAGGGTGACAGCCTGCAGCGCGTGTGGATCCTGCGGAAGTTCCTCAACGAGCTGAACTCGGTGGAGGCGATCGAGTTCCTGATCCAGAAGATCGGGGACTCCAAGACCAACAAGAAGTTCCTGGAGTCGATGAACCAGTAGCCCGGGGGGCGGCAACCCCGGGATCGGGGCCCGGCTGCGGAGCGGGGCCACATCCCAAGGCGCGGCGGGGGACAGTCGGCGGGCGATCCGCGGGCGACCCGGGCGCAGGAGGTAGCGAATTGAAGAAGGGCATCCATCCGCCGTACGGTCCGTCGAAGATCCTGTGCGCGTGCGGCAACGTCATCGAGACGCGCTCGACGGTGAAGGACTTCCACGTGGAGATCTGCTCGGCCTGCCACCCGTTCTTCACCGGCAAGCAGAAGCTGCTGGACACGGCCGGCCGCATCGAGCGCTTCCGCCGCAAGTACGCCAAGGAAGGCGAGACCAAGGCAGTCGAGACCGAGGACGCCGCGACCCAGGGTTAGCGGCCGTCGCCTCACGATCACGGGGGCGGGCGCTCGCGCGCCCGACCCCCGTTTGCTTGGGCCCCGTACAAGCCGCGGCGCCGGCCGCGGTCGGCCGCGCGCGCCGCGCGGAGGAGAGCGCCCCGTGTGGGAAGCACTCGAGCAGGTTGAGAAGCGCTTCGCGGAGCTGACCGGGCAGCTGTCCGACCCGGTCGTGCTCGGTGATCCCGCCAAGCTGCGCGCCACGGCCAAGGAGCGCAGACAGCTCGAGCCCGTGGTGCAAGCCGCCGCCGCGTACCGCAAGCTCGAGGCGCACATCGCCGACGACGAGGAGGCCGAGCGCTCCGGCGACCCCGAGCTGGGGGAGCTGGCGCGCGCCGAGCTACCCGATCTGCGCGAGCGGCTCGAGGCGCTGCGCCTCAAGGTGCAGAAGCTGCTCCTGCCGCCCGATCCCAACGCGGGGCGCAACGTCGTGCTGGAGATCCGCGCCGGCACCGGCGGCGAGGAGGCGGCGCTCTTCGCCGGCGAGATCTTCCGCATGTACCAGCGCTACTCCGAGCGCCAGGGCTGGCGCGTGGACGTGCTGTCGTCGAGCCCCTCCGACCTCGGCGGCTTCAAGGAGATTATCGCCGCGATCGAGGGCGAGGGCGCCTACGCGCGGCTCAAGTTCGAGTCGGGAGTGCACCGCGTGCAGCGCGTGCCGGCGACCGAGGCGCAGGGGCGCATCCACACCTCCGCCGTCACCGTCGCCGTGCTGCCCGAGGCCGAGGACGTGGACATCGTGATCAAGCCCGAGGAGATCGTGGTGGACGTCTACCGCTCGAGCGGTCCCGGCGGGCAGGGCGTCAACACCACCGACTCGGCGGTGCGCATCCACCACCTGCCCACCGGGCTCATCGTCACCTGCCAGGACGAGCGCTCGCAGATCAAGAACCGGGCGAAAGCGCTCAAGGTGCTGCGCGCCCGGCTGCTCGACCAGAAGCAGCGGGCCGAGGAGGAGGCGCGCGCCAAGACGCGCCGCGCCCAGGTCTCCACCGGCGACCGCTCGGCCAAGATCCGCACCTACAACTTCCCGCAGAGCCGGCTCACCGACCACCGCATCGGGCTGACGCTCCACAACCTGCCGGTGATCCTGGAGGGCGACCTCGAGGGCGTGGTCGCCGCCCTCATCGAGGCCGACACCGCCGAGAAGCTGAGGGGCGGGGGCGGGCTGGGGGCGGGACCCTCGGAGAACTGAGCGGGGCGCGCACGGATCCCGGCCCGCGCCGGGCCGCTCCCTCAGTTCTGCTGCAGCGTGAACCTCGGCTTCTCCTCGCCGGCCTCGCCCGCCGACTCCATCTTGATCCTGAGCCGCAGGTTGTTGGCGCTGTCCGCCTGGCAGAGCGCCTCGTCGAGGGTGATGGCGCCGTCGCGGTAGAGCTGGTGGAGCGCCTGGTCGAAGGACTGCGAGCCGTCGAGCGCATTGGCCTCGACCGCCGCCTTCAGGGCGGCGATCTCGCCCTTGGCGATGAGGTCGGCGATGCGCGGCGAGTTGAGCATGATCTCGATGGCCGCCACGCGGCCGGCCCCGCCGGCGCGCGGCACCAGCCGCTGTGAGATGATCCCCTTGAGGTTGAGCGACAACTGTACGCAGAGCTGCGGGTGCAGCGCGCCCGGGAAGAAGTTGAGCACCCGCTCGACCGCCTGGTTGGCGTTGTTGGCGTGCAGCGTGCCGAGCACCAGGTGGCCGGTCTCGACGAAGTGGAGCGCCGCCTCGACCGTCTCGACGTCGCGCATCTCGCCGATCAGGATGACGTCCGGGGCCTGGCGCAGGGCGGCGCGCAGGGCGGCGGCGAAGGAGATCGTGTCGGCGCCCACCTCGCGCTGGTTGACCAGGCAGCCGCGATGCTCGTGCACGAACTCGATGGGATCCTCGACGGTGAGGATGTGGCCGCGCGAGTTGCGGTTGCGGTGGTCGATGAGGGCGGCCAGCGTGGTGGACTTGCCCGAGCCGGTGGCTCCGGTCACCAGGATGAGGCCGCGCTTGCCGAGCACCAAGTCGCGCAGCGCCGCCGGCAGGCCCAGCTCGTCGACGCTCGGGATGTCCGTGCGGATGAGGCGGGCCACCAGGCCCATCTGTCCGCGCTGGCGGAAGACGCTGAGGCGGAAACGGCCGACGCCGGCGATGGCGCGCGCGGCATTCAGCTCGAGGGCGCGGTCGAACTCCGCGGCCTCCTCCGGGGTCAGGGCGCCTCGGATCAGGGCCTCCACCTCGCCGCCGTCGAGCACGCAATCGGCGGCCGGCTGGGTGGCGCCGTCGACGCGCACCAGCGGCGCCGAGTCGGCCGCGAGGTAGAGGTCCGAGCCGTCGCGCTCCTTGAGCGTCCGCAGCAGTTCCACCAGGGTCAGCATGGGTCGCTCCTCACTCACCGGTTGAAGGCCGGGCGGCGGGCCGCGTCGGCGGCCCCGGGCATCGCCGGCCGCGCCGCTGCGGACAGGCCGCCGGCCCCGGGCATGGCCCCGCCCACCGGGCCGCCGGGGGCGGTCTCGAACAGACGCGGGTTGGCGGACCTGCGGACCGCCTCCTCGCGCGCCAGCGCGCCGCGCATGACCAAGTCTTGTAACGACTGGTCGAGGCTCTGCATGCCGTGCTGGGCGCCGGTCTGGATGACCGACAGGATCTGCGCCGTCTTGTTCTCGCGGATCAGGTTGCGCAGCGCCGGCACGCCGATCAGCACCTCCATGGCGGCCACCCGGCCCTTGCCGTCC
>CAYLSO010000179.1:0-1617 GCA_964386525.1 uncultured bacterium | reverse complement strand
GCGACGTCGAGCACCACCATCACCGCCGGGGCGGCGGGGAAGTCCTGTGGCGGGACCAGGCAGGAGAGATCCAGGAACCCGAACTGGCCCGAAACGGAGAATGGGGAGCCGAAGGAGGCCACCACCTGCCTGCCCGCCGCGACCGCTGCCCGGGCCAGGCCGGCCACGGATCCCAGTGCGTCCCCATCGGGCGAGATGTGGCAGGCCACCGCCAGCTCGGGAGCAGCCGCCAGGGCGTCAGCCGCCTGCTGTATCGCCCGGCGTATCGACTGCCTCATCCCGCTCCTCTCGCAGCCGGCGCAGGAGTTCCTCCATCCGCAGACCGTGCTCGATGGCGACATCGGGCTCGAAATGCAGCTCGGGCAGGAACTTCAGGCGCACCTGCCGGCCCACGACGGCCCGGATGCGGGGCGCCGCCCGCTGCAGGGCCGCTTGCGTCTCCTCGTGCTGGGCCTCGTCGCCGAGCACGGAATAGTAGACCCGGGCGCTGCGCAGGTCCGGCGAGGCCTCCACCCCGGTGATGGTCACGAAGCCGAGCCCCGGGTCCTTGAGCCGCTCCACCTCCTGGGCGACGACGTGGTGCACCGCCTCGTTCACCTTGCGGAGGTAAGGGCTGCGGCTCATCGCTCCTCCAGGTAGGAAGCGTCCACTTCGAGCAGCTCCACTTCCGGATGCTCGCGCAGCAAGCGGCCGACGGCGAGGATCAGGCGCTCGAGCTGCCCCGCCTGGGGGGCGACCATGGCCACGCCGAGGGTGGCCCGCTGCCACTCTTCCTGGAAGCCGACCTCGCTCACCGCCACCGGGAAGGTGGAGGTCAGCAGGGTGGAGAGCCCCTTGAGGACGTGCCGCTTCGCCTTGAGCGAGCGAACCCCGGGGAGGCGGATCTCGACGCGGAGAGCGGCGGCGTGCACGGCCTCTCCCCGTCAGGTGCGGGCGATCTCCTGCACCTCGTAGGCCTCGAGCACGTCGCCCTCTTTGACGTCCTTGAAGTTCTCCAGGCCCACGCCGCACTCGAACCCGGCGGCCACCGATCGCGCGTCGTCCTTGAAGCGGCGCAGCGAGGCAACTGCCCCGTCGTAGGTGACCACCCCGTTGCGCACCAGGCGCACCCGGGCCCCGCGGGTCAGCTCGCCCTCGGTCACGTAGCAGCCGGCGATGCTGCCGAAGCGCGGGGAGCGGAACACGGCCCGCACTTCGGCGGCACCCAGGAGGCGTTCGACCGACTCCGGGGCGAGGCGGCCCACCAGCATCGCCTCGATGTCGTCGAGGAGCTCGTAGATGATGCGGTAGGTGCGGATCTCGATGCCGGACTCCTCGGCGACGCGCCGGGACTTGGCATCGGGGCGCACATCGAAGCCGAAGATCACCGAACGGGTGGCGTCGGCCAGCAGCACGTCGTGCTCGTTGATGCCTCCCACCGCGGCGTGGACGATCGTGATGCGGCCGCCGGAGCGGCCGATCTTGCCCACGGCCTCGCGGATGGCCTCCTGCGAGCCCTGGGTGTCGGCCTTGACGATGATGCGCAGCTCGGCTTGCTCGTCGGCGCGCAACTCGTCGAGCAGCGACTGCAGCCGGTCGGCGGCGGTGGGGACGACCAGCTCCTTGGTGCGCAGGGTG
>CAYLSO010000178.1:0-13951 GCA_964386525.1 uncultured bacterium | reverse complement strand
TGCCGCGGGCGATCTCCACCAGGCGCAGCGTGTAGGCCGCGTTGTAGTAGGCGCGCGTGACCTCGAAGGTGACGTCGCCCGCCGTCTCCTGCTCCGCGGCCCGGGCCGAGCGGTTCGCCGCCTTGGCGGCGCCCAGCGCGGCGCGCACCTTGCCGCCCGAGAACAGCAGCTGCTCGCCGTAGAGCTCGGCCGTCCACGAGTTCTCGGCGGCGAACGGGCTGTTGGCCAGGATGTCGCCGAGCACCGAGGTGTCGGAGGTCGCCCCCTCGAAGATGCTGTTGAGCTTGCGGTCGTAGGTCAGGCTGCCGGTGATCTGTGGCAGGGCCCGCGACATCTCCTGGCGCACGAGCCCCGCGGTCTGGCTCACGTAGGCGCGGGCGCTCCGCATCTCCTCGCCGCGCTCCAGCGCGCGCCCGACGGCCTCCTCGAGCGCCAGGCGCAGCGAGTCCGGTGGCGCGGGAGCGGACGCGGCCGCGCCCGGCGCCACCGCCAGCAGCGCGGCGGCCACGGCGGCCGCCACCGGGGCGCAACTCATCGCCGGAGCCCTTTCAGCACGACTTGCAGGCGGTAGCGCAGCTCGTCGGGCAGGGGGAAAGGCGTCTGCGGGCAGAGGCAGGCCCACTGGTAGAGCGTGGCGAAGTGGATCCCGGTGAGCAGCGATTCCAGCCGCACGGGGTCTTGCTGGCGCGGCAGCTCGCCGCGTTGCTGGCCCTGGCGGACCAGGCGGACGATCTGCTCCTGCCAGCGCAGGCCGATCTCCTCCGAAGGGGCGAAGGCGCGGCCCATCAGCTCGAGCAGCACGTAGCGCGAGAGCTCGGGGTGCTCCTCGTAGGGCGCGGCGTTGGCGAGGTAGAGATCCACGAGCTTGTCGGGGACCGGGCGCTTGTCGGCGAGCAGCGCCGCCGCGCTCTCCTCGGCCGCCAGCAGGCGGGTCTCCGAGAGAAAGGCGAGCACCGAGTCCTTGCGCGGGAAGTAGTTGAAGAAGGTCCCGCGCGCGACATCGGCCCGCTCCGTGATGTCGTCCACGGTGGTGCTCTCGAAGCCGCGCTCGCGGAAGAGCTCGATGGCGGCGTGGAAGATCCGGTGGCGCGTCTCGTCCTTCTTGCGCTCGCGGCGCGACTGCTCGACCGGCGCGTGGTCGCTCTGGGACGTTTCGTGATTGGACATGGGACAAAATTAGATGACGTACAAAAATGCTTCAAGTTCAAGTTTGTTCAATAGACTAACCTCATTGTTTGATATAGGGTTATGGCCCCAGCCAGGACGCCGTGAAGGCTTCATTGGGCGTGACGTCCCCGGGGGGGCTACATTGTCGGCCGGTCCGGCGGTGGACGGGCGAGGCCGCCCATGCGGGGCCGCAGGTCGAGGTGCCACTCGACGGGAGATCCGATGGGCCGGGTTCCGGAAATGCGCCTGCGGGCCTGTAACCGCGCGGCCGTGCGGCCGGACGGCAGCTACGTCCTTTACTGGATGACCATGGCCCGGCGCACGGCGTGGAACTTCGGACTCCAGCGGGCGGTGGAGCACGCGCTGGAGCTGGGCAAGCCGCTGGTCGTCCTCGAGGCGTTGCGCGCCGCTTACCCGTGGGCGAGCGAGCGCCTGCACCGCTTCGTGCTCGACGGGATGGCCGACAACGCCGCCGCGCTGGCCGGCCGGGCGGCCCTCTACTATCCGTACATCGAGCCCGAGCCGGGAGCCGGCAAGGGGCTGCTGGCGGCGCTGGCGGCCGGCGCCTGCCTGGTGGTGACCGACGACTTCCCGGCGTTCTTCCTGCCGCGCATGCTGGAGTCGGCGGCCCGGCAGGTGCCGGTGCGGCTCGAGGCGGTGGACGGAAACGGGCTGATGCCGCTGCGCGTGGCGGGGCAGGCGTACCCCACGGCCTACGCCTTCCGGCGCTTCCTGCAGAAGAACCTCGCGTTCCATCTCAGGGAGATGCCGGCGGCGGACCCGTTCGCTCGGGCACGCCTGGCCTCGCCGCCGGCGCTACGGCGGGCGATCGCCGAGCGCTGGCCGGAGGCACAGCCGGCGGCGGACGGCCGCTTCGAGGTCCCCGGCGGCGTGAGCCGCGAGGTGCCGGCGGCCGGCCTCCGGGGCGGGGCGAAGCGCGCCGGCGAGACCTGGCGCGGCTTCCTGCGCGGCGGCCTTCCCCGCTACGACGAGGTCCGCAACCACCCGGACGAGGACGCGACCAGCGGGCTCTCGCCGTACCTGCACTTCGGTCACATCTCGGCCCACCAGGCGGTGGCGGAACTGCTGGAGAGCGAGGGCTGGACGCCGGAGAAGCTCGGCGACCGGGCCACCGGGCAGCGCGCCGGCTGGTGGGGCGTGGGAGCGAGCGCCGAGGGCTTCCTCGACCAGCTCGTCACCTGGCGGGAGCTCGGCTTCAACCTGTGCGCGACGCGCGCCGACTACGACCGCTACGAGAGCCTGCCGGACTGGGCACGGGCCACGCTCGCCAAGCACGCGCGCGACCCGCGCCCCTACACCTACGACCTCGCGGCGCTCGCGGGGGCGGACACGCACGATCCTCTGTGGAACGCGGCCCAGCGTCAGCTGGTGCGCGAGGGCCGCTTGCACAACTACCTGCGCATGCTGTGGGGCAAGAAGATCCTCGAGTGGTCGGCGTCGCCCGAGGCGGCGCTCGAAGTCATGCTCGAGCTGAACAACAAGTACGCCCTCGACGGGCGCGACCCGAATTCCTACAGCGGTATCTTCTGGTGCCTGGGCCGCTACGACCGGCCGTGGGGGCCCGAGCGGCCGATCTTCGGCACCATCCGTTACATGAGCTCGGAGAACACGGCCCGTAAGCTGAGGGTAAACTTGTATCTCCGGGCCCACGGGCCGGGAGCGGCAGGGTAGGGGCTGCGGGGTGGCCGGACGGCCCGTAGCCGGCCCGATTCCGTGGCTCGGGGCGGCGGCGGGGACGGCCGCAGGGGAGCTTCAGAGAGTTCTCAGGAGGGCCTTGCATGGCCGGCGACGAAGGCATTAACCTGCGGGGCTTTGCGGAACGGCTCGGCGCCGTGCGCGGGCGCATCGCGGCCGCAGCGGCGCGGACCGGGCGCGACCCGGGCGGGGTCACGCTGATCGGAGCCTCCAAGCAGGTGCCCGCCGAGCGGCTACGCGATGCCGCGAACCAGGGCCTGGTGGATTTCGGAGAGAACCGGGTCCAGGAAGCGAGCGGCAAGATCGACGCGCTCGCCGACCTGCGGCCCGGGCTCACGTGGCATCTGATCGGCCACCTGCAGTCGAACAAGGCCAAGGCCGCCGCGGCGCTCTTCGACTGGGTGCAGTCGGTGGATTCGCCGGAGCTGGCGCGCGAGCTGGACCGGCGCGCGGGCGAGGCCGGCCGCCGCCTGCGCGTGCTCGTCGAGGTGAACACGAGCGGCGAGGCGACGAAGTTCGGCGTGCCCCCGGAGCGGGCCCTCGAGACGCTCGCCGGGCTCGTCGGGCTCGCGTGCCTCGAGCCGCGCGGGTTCATGACCGTGGGGCCGCTCAGCGAGGACGAGAGGCGCGTGCGCGAGGCGTACGCCGGATTGGCGGAGCGGCTGCGCGAGGCGCAGCGGGCGTTCTCGGCTTGGCGGCTCGACCAGCTTTCGATGGGCATGAGCGGCGACTTCGAGCTGGCCGTCGAGGAGGGCGCGACCATCGTGCGCGTCGGCACGGCGCTGTTCGGGCCGCGCTCGGCGGCGCGGGTGCAGTGAGCGGGGACGGGGAGGAAGTCGGGTGTTCGTCGTCGGGAACCTGCTGGCCGCGGTGGCGTGGCTGCTGCACAACGTGCTGATCATCTACACGTTCGTGGTCCTCATCCACGCGCTGCTCTCCTGGGTCCGGCCCGACCCGTTCAACCCCATCGTGCGCACCCTGGCGAGGGCGAGCGATTTCATCCTCGAGCCCATCCGGCGGCTGGTGCCGATGCACACGCTGGGCATCGACCTTTCGCCGCTCCTGGCGATCCTGCTGCTCCAGTTCACCGATCTCTTCCTGGTGAGCTCGCTGCGGGACCTGGCCGCCAAGCTGTAACGGGCGGCCGGCGCCGGGTGCGGCCGCGGCGGGGCAGATGGGAAGCGGCGCGAACCGCGAGCGGCTGGTCGTGCGGGTGAGCCCGGGGGCGAGCCGCACCGAGGTCGCGGGGCGGATGGCCGACGGCCGGCTCAAGGTGCGCATCGCCGCGCCGGCCGAGGACGGCCGCGCCAACGACGCCCTGGTACGGCTGCTGGCGCGGGAGCTGGGCGTGGACCGGCGGGACGTGACGCTGGTGGCCGGACCCGCCTCGCGCGACAAGATCGTGGAAGTGGCGGCGCCGGCCGAGCGGGTGCGCCGGCTGGGGACGAGGGAGGACGCGAAGGGATGACCACCGGGACGCAGAAGCCGGCCACGAGCGAGCTCAAGCGCCAGATCACCGACGCGGTGGAGTTCCTGCGCCGGCGGACGGCGCTGGTGCCGCGCGCCGGGGTGGTGCTCGGCACCGGCCTGGGGTCGCTCGGCGAGGCGCTCACCGTCGAGACGGTGGTGCCCTACGAGGAGATCCCGCACTTCCCCGTGTCGGGCGTGGAGTCGCACGCCGGCGAGCTCGAGTTCGGCCGGCTCTCGGGGCGGCCGGTGGCGGTGATGCGCGGCCGCGCGCACTACTACGAGGGCTACACGATGAAGCAGGTGACGTTCCCGGTGCGTGTCCTGCGCGCTCTGGGTGCGGACACCCTCATCGCCACCAGCGCGGTCGGCGGCATGAACCCGCTCTACGGGCTCGGCGACATCGTGGCCGTGGTGGATCACGTGAACCTGATGGGCGACAACCCGCTCATCGGCCCCAACGACGACACCCTCGGCCCGCGCTTCCCGGACATGAGCGAGCCCTACGACCGGGCCCTCGTGGGGCTGGCGGACAAGGTGGCGCTGGCCGCGGGCATCCGGTTGCAGAAGGGCGTGCTGGTCGGGGTGGCGGGACCGAATCTGGAGACCGCCGCCGAGTACCGCTTCCTGCGCCAGCTCGGGGCGGACGTGGTCGGCATGTCGCTGGTTCCGGAGGACCTGGTGGCCGTGCACGGCGGCATGCGCGTGCTGGCCCTCGTGGTTGTCACGGATATGTGCCTTCCGGACCGGCTCGAACCGGTGGACATCCAAAGGCTGCTGGGAGTGGCGGGGTGTGCGGCCCCGGTGCTGGACCGGCTGATCAGCGCCGTGGCCGCGCGGCTGGACGAGGCCCCAAAAGCCGCCTCAAGTCACTGAAGCCGCCAGACGATAACGGTCTGGCGGTAGTGAGTGCTTCGAGGTCATGACGGGGCGCAGTGAACCGATAGCAAGGACCTATTCATGAGCACGCGCAAGGGCGACACCAAGGCCAAGAGCACCAAGACGACGACCGCCAAGAAGACCCCCGCCGGCCCCCCGGCGGGCGGGTCCGCCGCGAAGCCACCCGCGGCCAAGGCGATCGCCGCCAAGCCGGCCGTCTTCAAGGCGGCCGCCGCGAAGGCTGCGGCTCCCAAGGCTGCGGCTCCCAAGGCTACGGCTTCCAAGCCCGCGGCTCCCAGGGCTGCGACGCCCAAGCCGCCGGTCGTGAAGGCCGCCGCGCCCAAGCCGCCGGCCGCGAAGGCCGCCGCGCCCAAGCCGCCGGTCGCGAAGGCCGCGACCGCCAAGCCGCCCGCGTCCGCCAAGCCGGCCGCGTCCGGGACCGCCCGGCCGTCGCTCGCCGCCGTGCCGCCTCGCGAGACCGTCCCCGGCCGCGACGGAAGCGCCCCGCGCCACCCCGCGCCACGCATGCCGGCGCTGACGCAGAAGGATCTCAAGCGCTTCGAGGATCTGCTCCTCGGCGAGCGCCAGAGGCTGCTGCGCGAGCTGGGCCACCTGGAGAAGAACGTCCTCAAGCGCAGCCTGCGCGAGACCAGCGGCGAGCTCTCGGGTTACTCGTTCCACATGGCCGACGTGGGCACCGACGCGATGGAGCGCGAGAAGGCGTTCCACTTCGCCTCGGCGGAAGGCCGCGCGCTGCTCGACGTGGACGACGCGCTGCGCCGCCTGTACGGCGGCGAGTATGGCCAGTGCGAGTCGTGCGGCAATCCGGTGAGCGCGGAGCGCCTCGAGGTGGTGCCGAACGCCCGCCTCTGCATCAACTGCAAACTGAAGGAAGAGCGGGCCCAGATCGGCCGCTCGCGCTGATCGTCTTGCGGGACTCGCATCGGGCCCCGGCCGGGTTCCTCTGGACCCTGGCCGGGGCCGTCTTCTTGTGCGACTGGCTCAGCAAGCGCTGGGTGCTCGGCGCCTTCGCCGATGTGCACACCCGCGAGATCTTCGGCGACTTCCTCCGCTTCTCCTACGTGCGCAACACCGGCGTGGCCTTCGGGCTCCTTCCGGGCGGCGGCATTCGCCTGTCCTGGGTGAGCCTGGTGGCGCTGGCCGCGGTGCTGTGGCTGGCGTTCCGACCCACCTCGCGGCGCTGGACGCACGCCGTCTCCCTCGGCCTCATCCTGGGGGGTGCGCTCGGCAACCTCTTCGACCGCCTGCGCTACGGCTCGGTGGTGGACTTCATCGACGTCGGCGTCGGCGGGCTGCGCTGGTGGGTGTTCAACCTCGCCGACGCGGCGATCACCGTGGGCGTGCTGTTGTGGGCGGCGGAGATCCTCTTGGCGCGCCCGCGCCCGCGCGACGGCGAGGTCGTGGGGCCGGCGGAAGTCGCCGCCGCCCAGGCCGTCGCGGCGTTGCCGGCCGCCGCGCCGCCGGAGGCCGCCGTCCCGCCGAGCGACGATGCCCGAAGAGCGTGAGCACCTCGTCACCGCAGAGGAGGCGGGGCGCCGGCTCGACCAGGTGCTCGCCGCCTGCTGGAGCGACCTCTCGCGCTCGCGTCTCCAGAAGCTGATCGCCGCCGGGCTGGTGCGCGCCGCCGGCCGCCCGGTGCGCGCGCGCGACCGGGCGGTGGCGGGCGCGCGCCTCGACGTCACGCTGCCCGACGCCGAGCCGTCGACGCTGGCCCCCGAGGCGATCCCCCTCGACATCGTGCACGAGGATGAGCACCTGCTGGTGGTGAACAAGCCGCCCGGGCTGGTCGTGCATCCGGGCGCCGGCGTGCGCACCGGCACGCTCGTGCACGCCCTGCTGCACCACGCGCCGCAGATCGCCACGGTGGGCGGGGCGGGGCGCCCGGGAGTGGTGCACCGTCTCGACAAGGACACGTCGGGGTTGTTGCTCGTCGCCAAGACCGAGACCTGCTACCTACGGCTCGTCGCCGCCATCGCGCGCCGCGAGGTGGCGCGCACCTACGAGGCGCTGGTGTGGGGCACGCCGCGCGCCGCCAGTGGGCGCGTCGAGGCTCCCGTCGGGCGCCACCCCGTCGACCGCCAGCGCATGGCGGTGACCGAGCGGGGCAAGCCCGCGGCGACGCGCTACCGGGTTCTGGAGCCCTTCGGCTGGGCGGCCCACCTCGAGTGTGCCCTGGAATCCGGGCGCACCCACCAGATCCGCGTCCACCTGAGCCACATCGGGCACCCGTTGCTGGCCGATCCGGTCTATGGGGGAGGCCGGAGAAGGGCCTTGAACCTTCCGCAGACCGTTCGTAGACTGATAGATGCGATTTTTGCGGTTCTGCCGCGTCAGGCGCTGCATGCCACGCGGCTCGAGTTTCGCCACCCCGAGACCGCCGGCGTGCTCCGCCTGGAGGCCCCGCCGCCCACCGACTTCGCGGCCGCTCTGGAGATCTTGCGGCGGTCCGCTGTCGGCAGCGCATCGGAACCCCCCAGTGCCTGCCCCGGTGATCCCGGCCGCAGTCCGAGTCGATAGGAGGAGTCCGGATGGCGAATCTTCGTCCGGAGCGCCCCGAGATCATCACCCTCACCATCCCCAGCCGGCTCGAGCTGCTAAACCTCGTGGACCAGGTCACCAGCGCGATCTCCGAGCACTTGCGCTTCGGTGAGGAGGCGCGCGCCGCCGTCTCCCTGGCCGTCGTCGAGGCCGGGACCAACGCCATCCAACACGGGCACGGCCACGACGGCGTGACCCCGGTGGATCTCCGTTTCGAACTGCTGCCCGACCGTCTGCGCGTCACCGTGCACGACAGCGGTCCGGGCTTCGCGCCGCCGGCCGAGGCCCCCGACATGACCAGCCCCGAGCACCTGCTCGACCAGCGGGGGCGCGGCATCTTCATCATGCGGGCGTGCATGGACCGCGTCGATTTCGACTTCTCGGGCGGGGGCACGACGGTGCGCCTGGAGAAGCTCGCGCCGGCCGCGCCCAACGGGAGCGACCCGCCCGGGTCCTGATCGCTCCGGGTCCTCGCCAGTGCACCGTATCCTCGCCGTCGACTGGGGAGAGCGCCGCGTGGGAGTGGCGGTCTCCGACCCCACCGGGCTCATCGCCCGCGCCCTACCCACGCTCGAGGTGCGCTCCGAGAACGAGGCGGTGGCGGGCGTGCTCGCGGTGGCGGGCCGCGAGGAGGCGACGCGTATCGTGGTGGGCCTGCCCCTGAACCTCGACGGCAGTCGCGGCCGCGCCGCCGACACCGCCGAGCGCTTCGCGCGCCGGATCGAGGGGCGTGCGGGGGTGCCCGTCGAGCTGTGGGACGAGCGGCTGACCTCGGCACAGGCGCTGCGCACCGCGCGCGAGACGGGGGAGAAGCTGCGCGGCCACAAGGGGCGGGTGGACGCGCGCGCCGCCGAGCACCTGCTGCAGTCCTACCTCGACACCCGCGGGCCGCGCGCCGGCGGGGCGCGGGGGGACGCATGAGCGGCCGGCGCCGGCGACGGGGGGCCACGCCGTGAGCGGCTCCCGCTGGCACCCCTTCACGCCGCGCAACCTGGCGGCCGGGCTCGCCCTGGTGGTCGTGGGGCTCGTGGCCAAGGACCTGTTCTTCCCGGTGGGGTTCCGCCGGCAGCCCGAGCCGACGGTGGTCGTGCTGGCCCCCGGCGGCAACGTCGACGACATCGCGCGCGAGCTGGCGGCGCGCGGCGTCATCAAGAGCCCCTTCGCTTTCGGGCTGCTGGCGCGCATCACCGGCGTGGACCGCGGCTTGAAGGCCGGGCAATACCGCATTCACCGCGGCGAGTCGGTGCTCGCCATCCTGCGCCAGCTGGCCCGCGGCATGAGCGGCGAGGACCTCGTGACCATCCCCGAGGGCCTGGCGGTTCGCGACATCGCGCGGCTGCTCGAGGAGGGCCTCGGCGTGCCGCCGGACTCGTTCTACGCGGCGTGCGCCGACACCGCACTGCTGCGCGAGCTGGGTGTGCCGGCACCGACTCCCGAGGGCTACCTGTTCCCGTCCTCCTACGCCTTCCTGCCCGGCACCCCGGCGGCGGCGATCCTGCGCCGCATGGCGGGGGAGACGCGGCGCGTGCTGGAGGAGGAGCTGGCCGCGGGCAGCCCGGTGGCGCACGAGCTGACGCCGCACGAGATCCTCACGCTGGCCTCCATCGTCGAGGCGGAGGCGGCGCGGCCGGAGGAGCGCCAGCGCATCGCGGCGGTGTACCTGAACCGGCTGCGCAAGGGCATGCGCCTGCAGGCCGACCCGACGGTGGCCTACGCCCTGGGCGGCTACCGCGAGCGCCTGTACTATACGGACCTCGGCGTGGAGTCGCCGTACAACACCTACCGGAACGCGGGGCTGCCGCCGGGGCCCATCGGCAATCCCGGGCGGGCTTCCATCCACGCGGTGCTCTCGCCGTCGCCCAGCAGCCGCGATCTGTTCTTCGTGGCGCGCGGCGACGGCACGCACGTGTTCAGCGAGACGGGCGAGGCGCACGAGGCCGCCCGACTCGCGATCCGGGCCGCGCGCGCCGCCGCGGCCGATTCCGGCCCCGCCGCCGATTCCACGGCCGCCGTGCTCAACCTGCCCGCGCAGCGCGCGGGCCTGGGGCCGCCGCCGGCGCAGAAGGGCAGCGAGGGGGCGGCCGCCGCCGTGCCGGCGGGCGCCGACACGGGGGCCGCGGGGAGAAGACGTGAGCCTTGATGCCATGCCATCCGCACCCGCCACGGAGACCGCCGCCAAGGAGGCGCGGCTGCTGGAGGGCCTCGCCGCGCTCGGCTCGGCCCTCGTCGCCTACTCCGGCGGCGTGGACAGCACCTACCTGCTGTGGGCGGCGCACCGCGCTCTCGGCCCGCGCGCCGTGGGCGTCATCGGGCGCTCCGACACCTTCGCCCGCTCGGAGATGGCCGACGCGTTGGCCGAGGCCGGCCGCATCGGCGTGGCGGTGCGCGTGGTGGGCACGGCGGAGCTGACGGATCCGCGCTTCCGCGACAACCCGCCCGACCGCTGCTACCACTGCAAGAGCGAGCTGTTCACGAAGCTGGGGTCGCTGGCCCGCGCCGAGGGCTTCGAGGCCGTGCTCGACGGCACCAACGCCGACGATCTCGAGGACTACCGCCCGGGGCGGCGCGCCGGCGAGGAACGCGGTATCCTGTCGCCGCTGGCCGAGGCCGGTCTGGACAAGAGCGAGATCCGCGCGCTGGCGCGGCGGGCCGGCCTGACCGCTTGGGACAAGCCGGCGATGCCCTGCCTGTCGTCGCGTTTCCCGTACGGCATGCGCATCACCGCCGAGAAGCTGCACCAGGTGGAAGGGGCGGAGGCGTGGCTGCGCGGCCGCGGCTTCCGCGAGTGCCGGGTGCGCCATCACGGCAGCGTGGCCCGCCTCGAGGTGCCGGGGTCGGACCTGTCGCGCCTGGCGGAGGAGCCGGCCCGGTCGCAGGTGGTGGCGGCGCTCCAGGCTCTGGGCTTCGCGTACGTGGCGCTGGACCTGGCGGGGTTCCGCTCGGGTAGCCTGAACGAAGTGCTCCCGAGCGCCGTGGCGGTCGGCGAGCCCGCCGTGACACCGGGAACGAAGGGGGAAGAATGAGTTTCGAGAGAGACCGCCGGGGCAAGCCGGCGCCGGCCGGGGCCGGGCGCAGGCCGGGAGCACCCCGGCCCGGGGCCAGCCGGGCGGCCAAGAAGGCCCTCAAGCGGGGCCCGGCGTTCGAACGACCGCGGCTGGTCCTAGGGCCGCTCAACTACGGGCTCATGGGCGCCGGGGTGGTCAGCATCCTGGTCGGGTTCGCCCTGCTGGCGGCTCGCGACATCTCCCTGGCCCCGTTTCTGCTTGTGCTGGGGTTCTGCGCGCTGATCCCCGCCGGGCTCCTTGTCGAGCGGGTTCCCGGCCGGAAAGCGGACGCCGCGGACGCATCCAACGAGGGCGAATAGCTCAGCGGCTAGAGCACTTGCCTTACACGCAAGGGGCCACAGGTTCGAATCCTCTTTCGCCCATACCCTCTACCGCGCCCGTGGGCCGTGCGCCCCGGGTCGCGCCTGTATCGTAGGATCGAACAAGGGCTGGGTGGTCGACCGGCGGCGGGGCCACCGCCCCAGGGACCGGGCTTGCGCTTCGCCCGCTGCGGGTGGCTCGGGCGGGGCGTTCTGCGGCTCCCGCCCCGGGCCACGAAAGATCTTTGGGAACTTTCGCTCAGGTCCCGGGTCTATGCAAAGTGGTTCCCAGGTGCGGGACCGGGGAAATGCCAATTTCGCCTTGACATGGGGGCTCGCTACACAATACACTGACATGTGTTAGACGGTATGTGCTGCCCGAGTGCGCGTACTGTCTTGGGCAATGGCGACCCCCCAGGTCATCCACAGCGGTTGCGCATTGTTGGTGTTGTTGCACGGTCCGCAAACGATGCCCGAAGGGAGGTGCGTCGAGCCACCACAGCCACCATCGTCTGCAGCGTGTGCTCATGCTTCCTCGTGCCGGGCTTACCCCTTTAGGAGGTGCACCAATGATTCGTACGATCTGTAAGGCTCTCACGGTTGCCGCAGGGCTCGCCGTGCTGGCCTCCGTCGCCATGGCCGGTGTTCCCGATGCAACCCAGTCGACGACTGACGGCGACCTGATGATCGCGAACGCGCGCGGCCTGGCCGTGCTTGCCCTCACGAACGTCAAGCCGACGATCGCCAACGGCTATCAGGTCACGGTTCGGGACGTCGGGGGCACGGGGCTCGATGGCGTCACGGTGACCATGCAGCTGAGCGGCACCGGGCTGCGGGCCCACTCGACCCAGTCCACCGGCCAGACGGCTCCGAACTGCGGGCCCACGAACATAGTCCAGAAGGCGACCGCCGGCGGTGGCGCCGTGACCCTCATCCCGGCGGCGGTGGGCGTCAACAGCAGCACCACCCCGAACGTGCAGATCCGTGCTAACGGCGTGCTCCTGACCACGATCCGGATGCCCTCGGTGGACCTGTCCTGCCTCGGTCTGGCCGGCACGGTCGATGGCTTCGATCTGAACCAGTTCCGGCTGCGCTTCCTGAACGTCGCTCCTTTCTCGAACACCGATCCGGCGTGTGACTACGCGACGCTGGACAATGCTCCGGGCGTCTACACAGTGAACGGGTTCGACTTGAATGTCTTCCGTACGGAGTTCAGCTGCGGTCAGCCGGGAGCGCCGATTGCCGGCCCCTGTGCGCAGACGCAGTGCACCACCTGCCCGTAAGCGAGGCGCGTTCGGTCGTCGCCGCCGTCCACGCGACGGCGGCGACGGACGGGTTGGGAGAGTCTCACCATGGATGGCTGTTCGCACGTAGGGTAACCGACAGTGGGCCGGGGAGGTGGTTGAAAGCCAGACATGGCTTCCATGCTTCAACGAGCTCCACGAGGTACCGAAGTTCTCGCATCCTGGTCTTCCCCTAACGGGAACCTCCGGAGGTTTACACCAATGAAGATGGCTCGCATCGTAGTTTCTCTCGTGCTCCTGGTGGCCGTGGCGGGGGCTGCCCACGCTCAGGGCAACGGTTGCGTCACGATGTCGTGGAACAGCTGCCCGGTGCAGGTTCCCGATCAGATGTTCAACGGCCCGGCGGGGTTGTACAAGCTCGTTATCTCCGCGACGGGCGTGGACATGCCGAACGTCGGCCATGATACGAACATCCTAATCGGGCCGAACGTGCCGGACGCCTGGCGGTTCGACGATGTCGGCTGCCAGACGGGCAGTCAGCTGACTGTCGCCGGCACGGCGTTCTCGAAGACCTGCCCGATTATGAAGGGCCTCAACTCCCTCGCCATCACCTCCTACGGCTACGACCAGGCCACCAAGCAGGTAGGCGTGCGCCTGGCCGTCACTTACGACGACCTCATGACGATTCTCCCGGCGAACCGCTACACGCTTTGGCAGATCACGTTCGACCACACCTATTCGGTCGTCGGGCCCACGAGCCCGGGGGTGGACTGCGGCGAGGCCGATCAGGGCCTGTCGTTCGACATCGGGTTCTGCCGGATGCTGCAGACGAGCGGGACGACCAACCTCCTCGGGCCTTGCCCGGGCGACGCCCGCACCACGTGGCAGGGCGGGCCTGCCGTGCCGACCGTCCCGGCCAGCTGGGGCAAAGTCAAGGGGCTGTATCGCTAGGCTCCGTAGCAGTTCTTCTGTATCACCCCGCGGGCGGGCCGGAGACGGCCCGCCCGCGGGTGTTGTACGCCCAGCATGGGCGCTGACTGGGAGGTGGAAGTCCTCTCCCGAGGACTTGGTCACAGGGACCCAAAGGAACCGCAGGGCGACGCTCGTGAGGGCAGCGCTGAAGGAGGCGGGGAACGAACCGACGGGCCGACGACAGCGCACGCCGCTGACCGTGGGGCTGAGGTACAAACTCGGTCGCCAGCGGGTCCGACACCAGGGCATACGCACCGGGAACCTCAGGCAGGGGGATGGCGGGTACCTCGGCGCCCGCCTCGGTCCACATGAGTGCACTGAACAGAATCACCATCAGGCACGCCATCACGACCCATCCCGCTCAGATGTCTGACGCAAACTGTGCACCCGGGGCGTCCCGGAGCGCATCACTTGCGCAGCGGCGGCTCACACCTCCCGCTGGTGGGCGATGGCTGCGCACGGCGCACTTCAAGCCGCGGTGCCGGCTTCGTTCTTCGACCGGCTCGGCGTACTCCGCCTCGCCGGCCGCTGACCATCGAACGGCCGGATGCGGACCCCGCATGGCCCGTGGGGTGGGAGGGGG
>CAYLSO010000177.1:0-6470 GCA_964386525.1 uncultured bacterium | reverse complement strand
CCCTCGCCGTGGGCGTGGAACAGCTCCTCGATGCTGCGGCCGGCGCGGGCCTCGACCTCGGCGTCGGTGTCGACGAAGCCGTAGCCGGCGCGTTGTGCCAGGGCGCGGCCGACCGTGGTCTTGCCCGCGCCCATGAAGCCGACGAGGAAGATCCTCTCCGGCAGCCCCTGCGCGCTCACGGCGCGGAAGATAGCAGATTCGACTTGAGGGCTGCAGGTGGCGGGCTTCCCGCGCTTTGTGGGCACGGGTCAATGCGCCGAATTGCCTGTCGCCCGCCGCCCCCGTATGCTCTGGGCGTTCGCGCTCCCCGGGATCCAGCCCCCGCCGAGGTGCCTGATGGCATCGCGTTGCTGCCGGATGCTTCTCTTGCCCGCCCTGCTGGCGGGCGCTTTGTCGTGGCTCGCGCCCGTGCCGGCCGCCGCCGCTTCGGCGGTGCCCGCCCCGGCGCCGCGGCTCGTGCTGCGCTTGCCGCCGGGCGTGGAGCCCGGGGCGCTGGTACCTTACGGGGCGACGGGTGGCATGGCCGCACCTGCGTCCCTGGCCATCCCCGGTGCCTCGCGGCTCGAGAGCCTGCTGCACGCCGCCGGCGCCGGTCCGGCCGCGCGCCTCTCCGATGGCCTCGGGGATGCGCCGCCGTCATGGCGGCGCACCTTCGTCGTCGCGCTGCCGGAGCGGACCACCGCGGCCGCGGCACGCGATCTGGCGCGCCGCATCGTGGGGGAAAGGCTCGCCGAGTTCGCCGAGCCCGACGGGGTGTACGAGCCACTGGTCGTGAAGGGATTCGACTGGGGCACCGGACCGACCCCGGCGCCGGCCCGCGCTCCGACGGCGTTCGCTCCGGTCCCGCTCGCCCCCCAAGCCGCCGCCCGCGACGGCTTCTTCCCGAACGACCCGCTCTTCGTCAACGAGACGCAGTGGGGGCTCTACAACACGGGCGTCGGCCGCTTCGGCGGGGCCGCCGGCGTGGACGTGCGCGCCCCGGAAGCCTGGATGCGCTTCGCCGGCAGCACGGCCACGATCCTCGGCGTCGTGGACACGGGCATCGATCCCTCTCATCCCGAGCTCAACACCACGCTCTTCGACGGCACGCCGCGGCTGGTGGTGGCCCTCTCCGGCACCGATCCCCCGGCCTCGCCCGCCGACAGCGTCGGCCACGGCACCATGGTGGCCGGCGTCATGGCAGCGATCACCAACAACGGTCCGCAGCTCGACGGCCGCGGCGTGGCAGGCATGGCCGGGGGCGCGGGCGGCGATTCGACGGGTGTGCGCCTGGTGGCCGTGAAGGCGACAGGCAACCGCAACGGCGACGCCACCGGCCCCGACCTGGCCCGCTCCATCGTCTTCGCTCACCAGTACGGCGCCCGCGCCATAAACGTCTCCTTCGGCGGCGACGAGCGCACCGGCCTGGTGCGCGACGCCTGCCAGTGGGTGACCGAGCGCGGCTCGGCGGTGATCTTCGGCGCCGGCAACTCGGGCGACGCACGGCCTCAGTACCCGGGCTGGTACGCCACCCTCGGCGTCGGCGTTTCGGTGGGGGCGCTCGACCCGTTCGGCGAGCTGCCGATCTGGTCGACCTACGGCGACCAGGTGGACGTGGTGGCCCCGGGCCAGGAGATCTACTCGACCTGGCTCACCTACGCCAACGCCGCCGGCTCGCCGCTGCGCAACTTCGTGGCCACCTCGGGCACCTCGTTCTCGGCGCCGTACGTGGCCGGCATGGCGGGGCTGGCCTACGGGCTGCAGCCCGGTCTCACGGGCAACGACTTCCAGCAGCTCGTGCGGCGTACGGCGCGCGACTGGGGCCAGCCGGGGCGCGACGAATCCTTCGGCTACGGCTTCGCGGACGCGGCCGCCCTCGTGGAGAAACTGACGCGGCCGTGGGGCGTGGCACACGGCTCGGCGCCGGCGGCTTCCTGGACGTCGGCGGGCATGGAGAGCCTGCGCGTCTTCGACAGCGGCATCACCCGGGACTCCTACTCCGTGGACGGCGACTATTACGCCGAGCGGTACGCAGTGACGGCGCGCGCCGACGGGCCCAGCGCGCCCCTGTCCATGCCGCAGTATTGGGTGCGCCCCAGCGGCCCCGGCGGCTGGTCGGCGGGCCCCGTGCACGAGGCGAACATCCCGTGGGGCGACGTGGTCTCCGGGTCGGTGACGCTGGCGGGTGCGGATCTGACGACGAACGTCTATTACGTCGATGTCCCGCCGCCCGAGTGCCCGAGCTGCGCGCCGGTCGGCTGGCTGCCGCGGCCGCCCGAGCAGGTGGTGATGGAGTGGAGCGCGTGGGCGCGGTACGACGCTCCGCCCACGCTGCGCGTGATCCAGCCCGCGCGGGGCGCGGTCTGGACCGCGGGCCAGCGCTATGCGGTCGAGTGGGAGGCCAGCGACCCGGACACGGTCACCTCGGTGTCCGTCTACTGGCAGCCGGAGGGCGCGGCCTCGCAACTCTTGGGCGAGTCGGGCACCGCGGCGGGCAGCCTGACGGTCACCGCGCCGTGCCGGCCGGCATCGGGCAGCGGCGTCATCGAGGTCATCGCCTGCGATGTCCACGGTGTCGGCGAGTGCGCCCGGGAGGACGTGCCGGTGGAGATCACCGGCGGGGGGTGCGGATCCTCCTCGCCGGTCGCGCTGCGCCTCGCGCCGCCTTTCCCGAACCCGGCGCGCGGGTCCGTGAGCTTCACCGCCTGGTGGGATCCCGCCGCGCCGACGAGTCTTCCGGGCAGCGGTGAGCCGGTCCCGGAGGTCCGCTTCGACATCTACGACTTCCGCGGCGCTCCGGTCCGCCGGCTGCCGGCCCTGGCCGGCTCCCAAGGCGGCACCCTCCAGGCGGCCTGGGACGGCGTGACCGACGGCGGGCCGGCCGCTCCCTCGGGCGTCTATGTCGTGCGCGTGGACGACGGCACGCGCTCGGCGACCCGGCGGTTCGTGTGGCTACGATGAGGAGCTTGTTATGACCCACCCCATCCACCGCGTCGAGGCCTTCGAAATCGTCGGGTCCCATACGCTGCGCGTGGTGTTCGACGACGCGCAGGAGCAGACCATAGACTTCTCTCCCGTGCTGCAGGGCGACCTGTTCGGGCCGCTGCGGGATCTCGGTCTCTTCAATCAGGTACGCATCGACCCCGAGGTGAAGACGCTCGTCTGGCCGAATGGGGCCGACTTCGACCCCGCGACGCTGCACGACTGGCCCTTGCACCTCGAGGGAATGCGGGCGCTCGCGCGCCGGTGGCGGGAGGGCACCGCCTGAGGCCGCGCCGACCGCGCGCGAACACGGCCACCAAGACCGAGCGGCACGGAGCCGGAAGCCCCGTGCCGCTCGCGATTCCCGCCGGCGCCGCCGCGCCTTACAAGAGCGGCTCGCTCCAGCCCCGCAGATAATCCCGCAGGTCGTTCATGAAGTGGTCGGTGGTGGCGCCGTCGACGATGCGGTGGTCGTACGAGATGGACATGAGCTGCATGTGGCGCACGACGATGGCGTCGGAGCCTTCCAGCTCCATGACCACCGGGCGCTTGACGATGGCGCCCATGTCGAGGATGCCGACCTGCGGCTGGTTGATGACCGCGAAGCCGATGAGGCTGCCGAAGACGCCGGGGTTGGTGATCGTGAAGGTGCCGCCCTGGATGTCGTCGAGCGTCAGGCGCTTGCTGCGCGCCCGCTCGGCCAGGTCGGCGAGCGACTTGGCCATGCCGAGGAACGACTTCTCCTCCGCCTGTTTGACCACCGGCACGATGAGCCCGTTCTCCAGCGCCACCGCGATGCCGAGGTTGACGTGGTCGTGGAAGACGATCTCCTCGCCGCGCACGCTGGCGTTGAGCAGGGGGTTGCGCTTGAGCGCGTAGCACGCCGCGCGCGCCACGAACGGCATGTAGGTGAGCTTGACGCCGGCCTGCTTCTCGAAGCCCGCCTTCTCGCGCGCTCGCAGTTGCACGATGTTGGTCATGTCGAACTCGAACATCGTGTAGACGTGCGGCGAGGTGTGCTTCGAGTACTGCATGTGCTGGCTGATGAGCCGGCGCATCTGGTTCATCGGCTCGACGCGGTCGCCGGGGGAGACCTGCGCTTCCCACGAGGCGTTGGGCGCCGGCGCGTGGCCGGCGGACGGCGCCGGCGCGAAGCCCGGCGGGGCCGTGGGCCTGGGCGCCAGCGGCGCGGGAGCGGTGTGGGGAGCGTAGCCGGGGGCCGGCACGGCCACGCGGCCGGCCTTGCGCTCCTCGATGAAGTGCAGGATGTCGCGGCGCGTCACCCGCCCGCCGGCGCCGGTGCCCGCCACGTAACGCAGGTCCACGCTCTCCTCGCGGGCCATGCGCTTGACCAGCGGCGAGGTCAGCAGCCGGGCTGGGGTCGCGGCAGGCGCGTAGGACGCAGTCGGAGCCGGGGCCGCCGGTGCGGGCGGAGACGGCGCGACGGGGCGCGGGGCCGGAGCCGCAGCCGGGGCGACAGGCAAGGGAGCCGGCGCTGCGGCAGCCACCGGCGCGGGCGCCGCCCCGCGGGCCGGCCCGTCCAGCACGGCGATGACCGTGTGGATGGGCACCGTCTCGCCCTCCTTCACCCGGATCTCCGTGATCGTGCCGCCCTCGGACGAGGGGATGGCCGTGTCCACCTTGTCGGTCGAGATCTCGAGCAGCGGCTCGTCGCGCTCGACGCGCTCGCCCACCTGCTTGAGCCACTTGGTGACCGTGCCCTCGGCGATCGACTCGCCCATCTGGGGCATCACGATTTCGGTTGCCATTGCCTCTCCTTCAGGGGGGCGCCGCGCCACACGCGGGGCGTCCCGGGTCCGCCGGCTCCGTCCACCGGCTCCCTAGAACGCCATCAGCTCCCTGGCCACGCGGTTCACGTCGCTCGACTTGGGCAGGAAGAACTCCTCCAGCGGCGGGGCGAACGGCACCGGCGTGTCGGGCGCGGTGATGCGCTTGATCGGCGCCTCCAGGTAGAGGAACGCCTGGTCCGCGACGCGCGCGGCGATCTCGCCGCCCAGCCCGCCGGTGAGCGTGTCCTCGTGCAGCAGGATCAGGCGGCCGGTCTTCTTGACCGAGGTCATCACCATGTCCTCGTCGAACGGCAAGAGCGAGCGCAGGTCGATGATCTCGAGCGAGATGCCCTCACGCTCCAGCTGGTGCGCCGACTCCAGGGCCACGTACAGCATCGTGCCGTAGGTGGCCACGGTGATGTCGCGGCCCGGCCTGCGGATCACGCCCTTGCCGATCGGCACGACGTAGTCGTCGGCCGGGATCTCGTCCGTGATGCGCCGGTAGAGGTACTTGGGCTCGAGGTAGAGCACCGGGTCCGGGTCGCGGATGGCCGCCTTCAAGAGCCCCTTGGCGTCGTACACCGTGGCCGGCTCCACCACCTTTAGCCCCGGCGTGTGCACGAAGTACATCTCCGGGTTGGCCGAGTGGAACGGCCCGCCATGCACGTTGCCGCTCGAGGGCCCGCGGATCACGATGGGCACGCCCACGCCCCAGCGGTAGCGGCTCTTGGCGGCGTAGGAGGTGATCTGGTCGAAGGCGCAGGTGATGAAGTCGATGAACTGCATCTCGACGACGGGCAGCATGCCGTTCATCGACATGCCGATGGCGGCGCCGACGATCGCCGACTCGGCGATCGGCATGTTGACGACGCGCGTCGGGCCGAACTCCTCGAACAGCCCCTGCGTGACCTTGAAGGCGCCGCCGTAGTTGGCGACGTCCTCGCCCATGAGGAGCACGCGCTCGTCGCGGCGCATCTCCTCCTGCATCGCCTGCCGGATGGCTTCCAGGAACGTGATCGCTGCCATGACTCCCTCTCTCGGCGCCGCCGCCGCTACTGGTTGACCACCGGCCGGGTGGGATCGTAGTAAACGTCGGTCAGGCACTCCTCGGGCTCGGGATAGGGGCAGGCCTCGGCCTGGGTGACGGCCAGGTCCACGGCTTTCTTGATCTCGAGCTCCTGCTCCTCGAGCCACGCCGGCGTGATCACCTTCTCGTCCAGCAGCCGCTGCGTGTAGTGCTCGATGGGGTCGCGCTTCTCCCACTCCTCGAAGAACTCCTTGGGCACGTAGTGCGAGGGGTCGTCGTGCGCCGAGTGGCCGGTCATGCGCGCGGTGACGCACTCGACGAGGCTCGGACCGCCGCCCGAGCGCGCCCGCTCCACCACCTCGCGCGCGGTGCGGAAGACGACGTCGGGGTCGTTGCCGTCGACGCGGTAGCCGGGGATGCCGTAGGCGACGCCGCGCGCGGCCAGCGCCTCGCAGTTGAACTGCTCGCGGGCCGGCGTCGAGTAGGCGTACTGGTTGTTGTTGATGACGAAGATGGCCGGGGCCTGCTGCACCGACGCCAGGTTGATGCCCTCGTGCCAGTCGCCGCGCGAGGTGGCGCCCTCGCCGCCGAAGGTGAGGGCCACCCGCGGCTCCTTGCGGAACTTGAAGGCCATGGCGGCGCCGGCGACCAGCGGCACCGAGTCGGCGAGCATGGAGACGAACGACACCAGA
>CAYLSO010000176.1:0-29342 GCA_964386525.1 uncultured bacterium | reverse complement strand
CTCGTGGCGATGATGAACGCCGTCAACTTCCTCGACAACATGGACGGCATCGTCGGCGGCATGTCGGCCATCCTCGCCGCCGGGCTCGGCATCCTGCTCTTCTCGTGGGGCCGGCAGGCGGAGGCGCTCATCGCCTTCTCGTTGGCGGGGGCGGCGGCGACGTACCTGTACTTCAACTTCCCGCCGGCCAGCATCTTCCTCGGCGACACCGGCTCGCTCTTCCTGGGCTATTCGCTCGGGGCCCTGTCGCTGGTTGCGGCCGCGGCCGGGCCCGACATCGAGGGCTCGGTGGCCGGGCTGCTCATCCTCGGCTACCCGGTCTTCGACCTCTGCTTCGTGGTGGTGACGCGCATCCGCGACGGCCGCAAGATCTACCAGGGGGGCAAGGACCACACCACCCACCGGCTGAACACCATCGTGCGCGGGCCGCGCCGCACGGCGGTCGGCATCTACGCCTGCGCGGCCGCGCTGACCGCCAGCGGCGTGGGCGTGGCCGCGGCGCACGGCTTCCACCAGACACTGCCCTGGCTGCTGGCCTGGGCACTGGCGCTCACCGCATTCGGGCTGCGCCTGGCGCGCGTGCCCGTCAAGCACGCCGCTCCCGGCGTGTGAGGACTCCGAACTTGTCCAGTGACCTGACCGACCTCGTCCGCCACCTCGCCCGCGGGCTCGTGAGGCACCCCGAAGCCTTGGAGGTGCGCGTGCTCGACGGCGACCCCGTGCTCTACGAGATCCACGTCGCCCAGGAGGACCAGGGGCGCATCATCGGCCGCGAGGGCCGCACCATCCGCGCCCTGCGCATGGTGGTCGGCGCGGCCGCCCGCAAGGCGGGCGGGTCGGCCACGGTGGAGGTCGCGGAGTGAGCGAAGCGGCGCCCGGTGAGGGCCGCCCGGGCTCCGTGAGCGGCGAGCGCCGCCCGCGGCGCCTGCGGCTCGGTCGCATCGTGCGGCCGCACGGGCTGTCGGGCGAGGTGGTGGTGAGCCAGACCCCGCTGCGCTCCCCGGAACTGCTCGCGCTGCGGACGGTGAGCCTCGTGCGCGCCGACGGCGAGGTGGTGGCCGTCGGCGCCGTGGCCGCCAGCCGCGACTTCGGGCCCCACCTGCTGGTGCGCTTCGCGGGTGTGGACAGCCCCGAGAAGGCGGCCGAGCTGCGCGGCCTGTGGCTCGAGGCGGAGCGCGCCGCGCTGCCCGACGCCGGCGCGGGTGTCGTCTACCACTACGACCTGCTCGACCTCGAGGTCGTGGACGAGAGCGGCCGGGGGCTCGGCCGCGTGCGCAGCGTGCTGACCACCGGCGCCAACGAGGTGCTGGAGGTGGCCGGAGCGGCGGGGGAGATCCTCATCCCGTACCACCCCGGCACCGTGCTCGGCTGGGACCCGGAGGCGCGCCGCCTGACCGTGCGTCTTCCCGCGGGGCTGGAAGAGGTCTATCGTCGCCCCGATTCCGGCGGCGGGACCCGCGGGCCGGAGGACGGCCCCGCCGCCCCCGAATCCGGGCGCCCCTGACCCCGCCCGCCGGCCGCACACCCCGTATCCCGGACCGACCCGCATGCGCGTCGACATCCTGACCATCTTCCCGGAGTTCTTCGCCGCACCTCTGGACCTGGGCATGCCCCGCATCGCCCGCGAACGGGGCGTCCTGGAGGCCCGGGCGGTGAATCTGCGGGAGTTCACCGACGACAGCCACCGGACCACCGACGACAAGCCCTTCGGCGGCGGGGCGGGGATGGTGATGCTCGCCGAGCCCATCTTCCGGGCGGTCGAAAGCGTGGCCCCGGGCAAGGTTACGGGCTCCGAACCGGGCTCCCGGGCGCGCCTCATCGTGCTGACCCCCCAGGGCAAGCCCTTCACCCAGGACGACGCCCTGCGGCTTTCCCGCCAGGCCCACCTTGTGCTAGTGTGCGGCCGCTACAAGGGGGTGGACGAGCGCGTCAGCCTCCACCTCGCCGACGAGGAACTCTCGGTCGGGGACTTCGTTCTCAGCGGGGGCGAGCCTGCCGCCTTGTGCGTCCTGGACGCCGTCGCGCGGCTGTTGCCCGGGGTCCTGGGGGACTTCGACTCCGCCGAGAGCGACTCGTTCCACTCCGGCCTCCTCGACTGCGCGTACTACACCCGGCCCGCGGACTTTCGAGGCATCCAGGTCCCCGAGGTGCTGCTATCGGGCGATCACGGCCGGATCGCGCGCCATCGGCGCCAGGAGGCGCTGCGGCGCACGTGGGAGCGGCGCCCGGACCTGCTGGCGCGCGCCGAACTGACCGAAGCGGACCGCCGCTACCTGGCCCGAGTGGAGCGGGAGCGGCCGGAGACAGAGAAGGAGTAAGGGCGTCATGAAGCTGATGGAGAAATTCGAGGCGAAGCTGCGCCGCGCGGAGGTCCCCGAGTTCCGCCCCGGCGACACGATCAAGGTCCACGTGCGCGTGGTCGAAGGCGACAAGGAGCGCTCCCAGATCTTCCAGGGCGTGGTCATCAACCGTCGCGGCGCCGGCGTGCGCCACACCTTCACGGTGCGCAAGGTCACCGAGGGCATCGGCGTCGAGCGCATCTTCCCGCTCAACTCGCCGAACGTCTCGCGCATCGAGGTGACGCGTAAAGGCCGGGTGCGGCGCGCCAAGCTCTTCTACCTGCGCGGCAAGAAGGGGAAGGCCGGGCGTATCGCCGAGGCGCGCGGGCGCGAGGTCGTAGCGCCGAAGGCCGAGTAGCGCGCGGGACGCCGCGGCGGGCCCGCTGCCCGGGGGCTCGCGGCGGCGAGGACGATCCGGTCACCAGCGCCGGCGCCGGGCGGCACGCCCCGCCGGCGCCGTTGTTTCCCGGGTGGGCGCGCGGGAGCCCACCATGAGGCTGTGGATCAAGCGGGCCGTCTTCTGGGCCGTGCCGGAGCCGGCGCTGCGCTGGCTCAAGAAGCGCTCCTACGTGCGCCGGCTGCGCCGTGGCGGCGGCTTCGAGAACGAGATGCGCTGGCTGCCCGGCGTCGTCTCGCCCGGGGACACCGTGCTCGACATCGGGGCGAACGCCGGCTTCTACACGGTGCGGCTGGCCCGGCTGGTCGGGTCCCCGGGCGTCGTGCACGCCTTCGAGCCGATCCCCGAGACCTTCGACATCCTCCGGCACGTGGTCGCCGCCCTCGGGCTGGCCAACGTGGTGCTCTATCCCGCGGCGGTCGCCGATCGCGAGGGGGAGCTGACCATGGAGGTGCCGCGCGAGGGGCGCCAGGTCGAGAACTACTATCTCGCCCACCTGACGCTGGCGCCCCGGCCGGCGGGCAGCGGACCGTGCGGGTGCGCACCCGCACGCTCGACGCGCTGCGCGCCGGCGGCCTACCGCGGGTGTCGTTCGTGAAGTGCGACGTCGAGGGCGCCGAGCTGCTGGTGCTGCGCGGCGGGGCCGGTCTGCTGCGCGCCGACCTGCCGGTGGTGCTGTGCGAGGTGAGCGACGAGATGGCGACGCGGCTCGGCCACACCAGCAACGACGTCTTCGCTTTCCTGCACGACCTCGGATTCGACGCCTGGCATCCCGCGGGCGACCGCCTCGAGCGCACCGAGCGCGCGGTGCCGGGCGTGGTGAACTACTTCTTCATCCCGCGCGGGCGTCCCCTGCCCGCGCCTCAGTGGGGCAGTCCGAACACGTAGTACGTCAGGCAGAGCCCCGCCAGCACCAGTCCGCCCGGGCGCAGCTCCCGGAAGCGCCCCGCCCCCAGCTTCATCAGCGGATGCAGCAGCAGCCCCGCCGTCAGCCCGTTGGCGATGTTGTAGGTGAACACCATCATGGCGACGGTGGCGAAGGCGGGGATGGTCTCGGTCCAATCCTCGAAGTCGATGCGGGCCAGCGAGCCGAGCATGAGCGCACCGACGGCGATGAGCGCCGGCCCGTACGCGTAGGCGAGGTTCTGCAGCGGCTCGACGAGCGGGATGAAGAAGAGCGCGGCGGCGAACAGCGCCGCCGTCACCACCGCCGCCAGCCCGGTGCGCGCCCCCTCGCGGATGCCGGTCGCCGACTCGATGTAGGCGCCGCTGGTCGAGGTCCCCGCCAAGCCGGCGAACATGCAGGAGAGCGCGTCCACCAGCATGGGCCGCTCGACCTGGCGGAAGTTCCCCTTCTCGTCGAGCATGCCGCCGGCCGCGCCGACCGCCAGCAGCGTGCCCAAGGTGTCCAGGAAGCTCATCAGGAACAGCGTCAGCAGGACGGGGAAGAACGAGAAGCGGAGCACCGAGGCGATGTCGAGCCGCAGGGCCACCGCGCCCCAGCCCGGCTCGGCGCCGAACGGCCAGGCGACCAGGGCGCGCGGCGCCTGGCCGACGCCCAGAAGCCAGCCCGCCAGGGCGGTGACGGCCATGCCCACGAGCAGCGCGCCGCGCACGCGGTGGTGGAGCAAGAGTCCGATCGCCAGGAAGCCGAGGACGGCGAGGATCACCTGCGGGTCGCGCAGGTCGCCGATGCGCAGCGGGGCGCCGGGGGCGGCCAGCACCCCCGTGGGCAGCAGCAGGGCCTCGGGCCGCATCCCCGCCACGCTGCTGGTCACGATGCCGGTCTTGTAGAGGCCGATGAAGGCGAGGAAGAGCCCGATGCCGGCCCCGAAGCTGTGCTTCATGCTGAGCGAGATGGAGTTGGCGAGCCACGAGCGCAGGCGCAAGACCGTGATGACCAGGAACACCGCCCCGCTCACGAACACCGCACCCAGCGCCTGCTGCCAGGTGACGCCCAGGGCCGGCAGGGTGAAGGCGATGAAGGCGTTTTCGCACATGTAGGGCGCCACCGCGATCGGCCGGTTGGCGTAGAGCCCCATGAGCAGCGAGCCGAAGACCGCGGTCAGGATGGTGGCGATCGTGCTCGGCCCGGTGGGGATGCCGGCGACCGACAGGATGGCCGGGTTCACGACCACGATGTAGGCCATGGTCACGAAGGTGGTGACCCCGCCGAGCACCTCGGTCGAGACGCGCGCCTGCCGCTCGCGCAGGCGGAAGATCCTCTCGAGCATGACGGCCTCCCGGAACGCGCCCCTACGGACCCGCGGTCCGCGCCGGCAGGGCGAAGCGCTCCGCGGCGCGCGCGGCGATCGTGCGGCCGATGGCGATCGAGGCGGTGGCCGCCGGCGACGGCGCGTTGAGCACGTGGATCGCGCGCTCGCCGTCGGCGATGCAGAAGTCGTCGAGCAGCTTGCCGTCGGGCCCCAGCGCCTGGGCGCGCACGCCGGCGCCGGAGCGCCGCACGTCGGCGGGGCGGATCTCGGGCACCAGCCGCTGCAGAGCGGCGACGAAGGCGGCCGTGCTGAGCGAGCGCCAGGCCTCGCCCAGGCCCATGCGCCAGTACCGTAGCCCCAGGCGCCAGAAGCCGCCGAAGGCGAGCATCTCGGCGGCGTCGCGCGGCGAGCAGCTGGCCCGCCCGTAGCCCTCGCGCGCCCAGGCCAGCACTGCGTTGGGTCCCGCCTCGACGCCGCCGCGCATCAGGCGGGTGAAGTGCACGCCGAGGAAGGGGAAGCGCGGGTCGGGCACCGGGTAGATGAGGTGGCGTACGAGATGCTCGCGCGGGGGCGTCAAGGCGTAGTACTCGCCGCGGAAGGGGACGATCCGCGCTTCCGGAGCGGCCCCGCACCGGCGCGCCACGCGGTCCGAGTGCAGCCCGGCGCAGTTGACCAGCGCCCGGCAGCGCACCTCGCCCAGCCCGGTCGCCAGCACCAGCTCGCCGTCGGCCTTCCGGCAGCCGGCCACCCGGGCCCCGACGGCGATCTCGCCGCCCAGCTCCCGCACCCGCCGGGCGTAGGCCTCGCACACCGCCGTGAAGTCCACGATGCCGGTCTCGGGGACGAACAGCCCCGCCACGCCGCGGGCGTGCGGCTCGCGCTCGGCGATCTCCTCGGGGCGCAGGCGGCGCAACCCGGCCAGCCCGTTGGCGCGGCCGCGGCGCTCCAGCTCCTCGAGCCGGGGCAGCTCGGCGGGGTGCGTGGCCACGATCACCTTGCCGCAGCGCTCGTGGGGGACGCCGTGCTCGGCGCAGAAGCGGTAGAGGGCCTCGCGGCCCTCGGCGCAGTCGCGCGCCTTGAGCGAGCCGGGTTTGTAGTAGAGCCCCGAGTGGATGACACCGCTGTTGTGGCCGGTCTGGTGGGCGGCGAGGCGGGACTCGGCCTCGAGGACGATGAGCGAAGCGCGCGTGCGCTCGGCCAGGGCCATGGCCGTGGCCAGACCGACGATGCCGCCGCCGATGATCGCGATGTCGTAGCGGGTGGAGGAGAGACTCATGGGTTCCTCGTCCATGCGGGACTCTACCCCACCGGGTGCGCGCCGGCACGGAAAACGATTACATGGGAAAAAGTGGCGGCGCCGGTGCACATTGTGCTTGCCCCGGCCCGCGCGCGGGCGTACTTCCAGGCGTATGGGGTCCCGCTACTCGCACCGCTGGCTCACGCTGCGCCGCTTCGATTCCGAGGTCCGCCGCCTGACGCGGGCCGACCTGATCTGCGGCACCGACGAGGTGGGGCGCGGCCCGCTGGCCGGTCCCCTGGTGGCGGCGGCCGTCTGCCTGCCCATCCGCGCCCGGCTGCCCGGTCTCGACGACTCGAAGAAGCTCGAGCCCGGGCGGCGCGCCGAGCTGTTCGAGCGCATCCGCGAGGTGGCTCTGGGCGTAGGGTGGGCCTTCGTCGGGCCGCGCGGCGTGGACCGCATGAACCCGCACCGGGCGTCCCTCTTCGCCCTGCGGCGGGCCGTCCTGCGGGTGGCGTTGCGGGTGCCGGTGTCGCACGTCCTCGTGGACGGCGTGTACCGCCTGCCCGATCTGCCGTTGCCCCAGGACGCGGTGGTGGACGGCGACGCCAAGAGCCTGGCCGTGGCCGCCGCCTCGGTGGTCGCCAAGTGTCTCCGCGACCGCTTCATGGAGCGGCTGGCGCGCGAGTACCCGCAGTACGGCTTCGAGCGCCACAAGGGCTACGGCACCCCCGAGCACCTGGCGGCGCTGGCCGAGTACGGCCCCTGCCCCTGGCACCGCTACTCCTTCGCCCCCGTATCGAACCTCGATCTCTTCGCGGTCGCCGGGGTGCAGGCCGAGGCGGGGTAGGCCGCGCCGGCGTTCGTCCGCCCCGTTCTCGTTCTCCCCGGTCCCCGTCCGCCCCCGGATTCGCTTCGCCCCCGGTCTTCACCCGCCCCCGGTACCCCGCCCCCGCAACCGGGGCACCAATGGCTGAAGGGAACATCCGGCTCCTCTCGGGCCGGCTGGGCGAGCGGCTCGCGGCGTGGTTCCTCGAGCGGCGAGGCTACCGGGTGCGCGAGCGCAACGTGCGCGTGGGCCGCTTCGAGGTGGACCTCGTCGTCGAGCGCGGCGGCTGGCTGGTGTTCGTCGAGGTGAAGCGGCGATCGGGCGCGGCGTGGGAGCGGGCCGCGGGCGTGCTGAGCGCCGCCCAGCGCCGGCGGTTGGCGGCGGCGGCCGAGGCCTACGCGGCGCGCGAGGGCCTGGCCCGCGCGGTCCGCTTCGACGTGGTGACGGTGGACGAGGAGACGCGCCGGCTGGCGATCGAGCACTACCCGGACGCCTTCGGGGCGGCGGGGGAGCCACGGTAGGCGGGCGGTGGGGCACGGCGCGGCGCCACCCGCGGGGGAGTGCGATTCCCCCGCACCCCGGAAGGTCCGCCGCCATGACCAGAACCGCGTGGCTTCTCACCTTGGGAACGGGGCTCGCGCTGGCCCCGCCCGCCTTCGCCGTGACGATCGACGGCACCGCGGACCCCGCCTACGGCGCGCCCTTGAGCGTGCAAGCCATCCAGACGTCCTTCGGCGACCAGACGTACCCCTACGACGACCTGGTCACGCACGCCCGGGCCTCCGAGCTCGATCAGGCTTTCGGTTTCATCGCGGGCGACGTGCTCTACCTGTTCCTGGCCGGCAACGTGCGGGGGGACTTCGCCAGCCAATGGTACCCGCAGGACCAGCTGCACGTCTTCATCGACGCGCGGCCGGGCGGCCAGAACGCCCTGCGCGCCGACAAATGGCCTACTACGGCGAGCTGCCGGCGGGCGGGGGCGGCGCCGGCTACTTTCTCGGCGGCGCGGAGGCCGGCGGACCCGGCACGCTCTCGGGCGGCTCCGATCCGTACGGCATCGAAGCCACCGTGAACAACAGCAACCTGGCGGGGGTGACCGACGGGTGCGCGGCGGGCTCGGGAGACGGCGTGGCCACGGGCGTCGAGTGGGCGATCCCGCTGGCCGCCCTCGGCAATCCGTCCGGATGTGTCGAGGTGTGCGCGCTCATCAAGCTCTCCGACTCCTTCGACGCGCACGTCGCCAACCAGGTCCTGGGTCCGCTGCCGCCCGAGGGCACGACCTGGGGGCGGGTCAAAGCGGTCTACCGGTGAGGGAAAAGAAATCCGGGCGGAGCTTCGCGACTCCGCCCGGGCAATGAAGGCGCCGGCGTACCACCGACCCACGCGGGGAGCGCCGACAACCGGCGGGTATTGCATTCCGCATGCCAGGCTCGGCGCCGACCGGGTTGCGGGCCGCGAATCCCGCCGCAAGGCGCTCATTCTCCGACACCTGCGCCCACCGGCCAGTTCCGGCCCGCATTGTGCCCCCCCCCGGCGCGGGGTAGACTCGCGGGTGAAACCCGACCCCTGACCGCCCAGACCCCGGCCGCGGGGCCCCGGGTGGGTGCCGACCCGCCGCAGCGACCGCGGCCGCGGAGAGACCCTTGGGCGAAGCCCGCCGCATCCTCATCCTGCACGCCACCGCGGGCGCCGGTCACAGGCGCGCCGCCGAAGCCCTCGAGCAGGCCTTCCGCGCCGTCGATCCGACCAGCCGCGTGCACGCGCTCAACACCCTGGCGTTCGCCTCGCGTTTCTTCCAGCGCACCTACGCGCAGGCCTACGACACGATGGTGAAGCGGGCGCCGAAGGTGTGGGGGCTGCTCTACTGGGGCTCGGAGCGCGAACCGTTCCACCGCAGCACGGTGCGGGCGCGCGTGCGGCTGGACCGGTTCCACCTGCGCCGCCTCGAGCGCGCCATCGAGCGCTTCCGGCCGGCCGCCGTGGTGTGCACGCATTTCCTGCCCCTGGAGGGGCTGGCGCCGCGCGCCGCGCGCGGGCGTCTCGGCGCGCCGCTCTACTGCGTCATCACCGACTTCGGCGCGCATCCTTTCTGGGTGTACGACGGCACGACGGGCTACTTCGTGGCTACCGACGAGGTGAAGGAAGAGCTGTCCGACTGGGGAGTGCGGGCGAGCGCGGTCGAGGTCACCGGCATCCCGGTGGACCTCAAGTTCGCGCGGCTCGTCCCGCAGCCCGAAGCGCGCGCCGCGCTCGGGCTCGAGCCCGACCGTCCGGTGGTCCTGGTCATGGGCGGCGGCAACGGCGTGGGCCCGTTGCACGGCCTGGCCGAGGGCCTGCTCGGGCTGCCGTCGGCGCCACAGGTGGTGGTCCTGTGCGGGCGCAACGAAGCCCTGCGCCACCGTCTCGGCGACCTGGAGCGCGCCGCCCCGGGGCGCATCCGCGCGGTCGGCTACACCGACGACGTCGACCGCTGGCTCGCCGCCGCCGACGTCAACGTCACCAAGGCGGGCGGGCTCACCTGCTCGGAGAGCCTCGCCAGGCAGGTGCCGCTGGTCATCTACCGGCCGACCCCGGGCCAGGAGGAGCGCAACAGCCGGGCGCTCACCGGGGCGGGCGCCGCCCTGCGGGCGCGGGCGCCGCAGGAGGTCTTCGAGCTGGCCGAGCGGATCCTCGCCCGGTCGTCGCTGGCCCGCGCCATGCGCCAGGCGTGCGAGGCGCTGGGGCGGCCCGCGGCCGCGCTCGACATCGCCCGGCACGTGCTCGGGCAAGCCGGGGCGCGGGAGGGTGCGGCGGCGGACGGCCCGCGGGTGCGCGTGCGCGGGTAGCCGATGTGGCCGCGCCTCGGCCCGGGCCCGGACTCCTCGACGGATTGGCCCGCGGCGCCTTGACTTCCCGCCCGCCTCCCCGGATATTCAACCGCACATTCCGAGCAGTGCTATGGCGCCGGACCGGCCTTTCGGGGTGGTCCCGCGGCCCGCTGCCCAGCGCGGGTTTCCGCCTTCTCGAACGGAGCGCATGGCCACCGAATCCCTTGCCAGCCAGCCGGATGCCGACGGCGGCCTGCGCCGCCTGATCGACCGGGCCTTCGCGGGCGACCGCATGAGCCTGGCGCGCGCCATCTCGCTGGTCGAGAACGAGGCGCCCGAAGCCCGCGCGGTGCTCGACGCGGCTTTCCCGCGCACCGGTGGCGGGGTGCGCGTCGGCATCACCGGGCCGCCGGGAGCCGGGAAATCCACGCTCGTCTCGCAGCTGGCCCGCCACTACCGTGGGCGCGGCGAGCGGGTGGCCGTCGTGGCCGTGGACCCGACCAGTCCGTTCTCGGGCGGGGCCCTGCTCGGCGACCGCGTGCGCATGGCGGAGTTGGCGGGCGACGAGGGTCTGTTCATCCGCTCGATGGCGTCGCGCGGCTCGCTGGGCGGGCTGGCGGTGACCACCACCGAGGTGTGCGACCTGCTCGAGGCCGCGGGCTTCACGCGGGTCCTGGTGGAGACGGTGGGGGTGGGCCAGTCCGAGCTGGAGGTGGCCGAGGCGGTGGACAGCGTGCTGGTGGTGCTGGTCCCCGAGTCGGGCGACGGCGTGCAGGCGATGAAGGCCGGCCTGATGGAGATCGGCGACCTCTTCGTGCTCAACAAGGCCGACCGCGAGGGGGCCGAGCGCGCCGCCCAGGAGCTGCGCGCCGTGCTCGGGCTGAAGCAGCCGGCGCCGGGGAGCTGGACGCCGCCGGTGCTGCTCACCGTGGCGCGCAACGGCGAGGGCGTGCCGGCGCTGGCCGAGCAGGTGGAGCGCCACCTGGAGCACCTGCGCACCCAGCAGCTGCTGGCGGCGCGCCGCCGCCTGCGGCTGCACGCGCGGGTGAGCGAGCTGGTCTACCAGCGGGCCACGCGGCAGCTGCGCGCGCGCGTCGACGCGGCCCGCTGGGAGGCGATCCTGACGGCGCTCGAGGAGCGCCGGCTGTCGCCGCACCAGGCGGCGGCCCGGCTGTGGAACGAGGCCTGGCCGGACGAGGCGGCCGCCGCTCCGGAGCCCGCGCCCGGGACCTGCCCCGAGGAGGAAGGCACGCGATCATGAACCAGCCCCCGCCCGTCCCCCGCCCGGCCGCCGCCACACCGGGCGCCGCTCCCGCCGCCCGCGGGCGCGACGCCCTCTTCGAGACCATCTCGGGGAATCCCGTCGCGCCGGTGTACACGAGCGCCGACGACGCCGGCCGCGACCCGGCGCGCGACGTCGGAGTACCGGGCGATTACCCCTACACGCGCGGCATCCACCCCACGATGTACCGCGGCCGCCTGTGGACCATGCGCCAGTTCGCCGGCTTCGGCAGCGCCCGCCAGACCAACGCGCGCTTCCGCTACCTGCTCGAGCACGGCCAGACCGGGCTGTCGGTGGCCTTCGACGTGCCGACCCTGATGGGCTTCGACTCCGACGACCCCAAGGCTCTGGGCGAGGTGGGCATGTGCGGGGTGGCCGTGGATTCGCTCGCCGACATGGAGGTGCTGTTCGCCGGCATCGCGCTCGGCGAGATCACCACGTCGATGACCATCAACGGGCCGGCGGCCATCGTCTGGGCGCTGTTCCTCGCCGCCGCCGAGAAGCAGGGCGTGCCCTTCGCGCAGCTCGGCGGCACGCTGCAGAACGACTGCTTCAAGGAGTTCATCGCCCAGAAGTGCTGGTGCTTCCCGCCGCGCCCGGCGGTGCGCCTGGTGGTCGACACCATCGAGTACGCCACCCGCCACCTGCCCCGGTGGAACAGCGTCTCGGTCTCCGGCTACCACATCCGCGAGGCGGGGGCGACGGCGGCGCAGGAGCTGGCCTTCACCCTGAAGGACGGCTTCACCTACGTCGAGGAGGCGGTCAAGGCCGGCCTCGACGTCGACGAGTTCGCGCCGCGGCTGTCGTTCTTCTTCAACGCCCACATGGATTTCTTCGAGGAGATCGCCAAGTACCGGGCGGCGCGCCGCATCTACGCCCGCCACATGCGCGAGGTCTACCGGGCCAAGGATCCGCGCTCCTGGCAGCTGCGCTTCCACACCCAGACCGCCGGCTGCTCGCTCACCGCGCAGCAGCCGGAGAACAACATCGTGCGCACCGCCATCGAGGCGCTGGCCGGCGTGCTGGGCGGCACACAGTCGCTGCACACCAACTCGATGGACGAGACGCTGGCGCTGCCCAGCGACAAGGCGGTGAAGATCGCGCTGCGCACCCAGCAGATCATCGCCCACGAGACCGGGGTGACGAACACCGCCGACCCGCTGGGCGGCTCGTACTACGTGGAGGCGCTCACCGACCGCCTCGAGCGCGAGGCCGAGGCGTACTTCCGCGAGATCGACGCGCGCGGCGGCGTGGTGGCGGGCATCGAGAGCGGCTACTTCCAGCGCGAGATCCACCGCGCCTCGTACCGCTACCAGCAAGAGGTCGAGGCCAAGCAGCGCATCATCGTCGGCGTCAACGGGTTCGTCGAGCCCGACGTGAAGCTCGACATCCCCATCCTCGCCATCGACCCGCAGGTGGAGGAAGACCAGGTGGCGGCCCTGGCGGGGCTGCGCGCCACGCGCGACAACGATCTCGTGCAGCGGCGGCTGGCGGCGCTCACCGCGGCGAGCCGCGACGAGCGCCAGAACCTGATGCCCCATCTGATCGACTGCGCCCGCGCCTACGCCACGCAGGGCGAGATGCGCCACGCCATGGGCGAGGTGTTCGGCGAGTACCGCGAGGCGCCGGAATTCTAGGAGGAGGCCGAGAGGTGGAGCGCAAGATCCGGGTGCTGGTCGCCAAGGCGGGCCTCGACGGCCACGACCGCGGCGCCAAGGTGGTGGCGGCGGCGCTGCGCGACGCCGGCTTCGAGGTGATCTACACCGGCCTGCACCAGACGCCGGACCAGGTGGTGGAGGCGGCCGTGCAGGAGGACGTGGACGTGGTGGCGCTGTCGCTGCTGTCGGGCGCCCACATGACGCTCTTCCCGGCGGTGCTGCGGTCGCTGCGCGAGAAGGGCGCCACCCACGTGCTGCTCACGGGCGGCGGCATCATCCCGCCGCAGGACATGGAGTCGCTCATCAAGCAGGGCGTGGGCAAGCTGTTCGGCCCGGGCTCGCCGACGGCGGAGGCGGTGGCGTACATCCGGGAGTGGTGCGCCGCCCATCCGCGGACCATCTAGGGGGGGCGGGCTCCGGCCGCGGCCGCCAGGCCCTGCCGCCCCGCGCAGCGGACCATGCTGACCATCGAGGTGTTGTGCCGTCCGGAGTTCCATCTGGTGGAGGCGTTCCGCGCCGGCATCCTGGAAGGCGACTTCAAGTCGTTCGAGCTGCGCAAGGCCGCCAGCCGGGCGCGCGCCCGGGCCGAGATCGTGCACAAGAGCCTGCGCACGCCGGGCAAGGTGCGGCTCGAGCAGAGCGGCTACGTCTGCACCGCCAAGGTGACGGCACCGGCGGGCAAGGAGTGGGACATCCTGCACAAGTTCGTCGGCCGCCTGGTGCACCGCTTCGACCAGGACCTGATGGCCATCCGCATCGAGTTCCCGGCGCCCCAGCGCCGGCGGCGGCGGTGAGCGGGTCGGTGGGCGCGCCGCGCCCCGCCGCGCCACCGCGATCCCAGGAGGAAGACGCGTGAACAAAGTCGTCTCGAGCGCCAAGGCGGCGCTCAAGAAAGCCGGCCTCCGCGACGGCCAGACGCTGCTGGTCGGCGGCTTCGGCCTGTGCGGCATCCCCGAGCACCTGATCGCCGCGCTCGTCGAGCTCAAGGTCAAGGACCTCACCATCGTCTCCAACAACTGCGGCGTCGACGACTTCGGGCTGGGGCTGCTGCTGCACACCCGCCAGATCCGCAAGATGGTGTCGTCGTACGTCGGCGAGAACGCCACCTTCGAGCGCCAGTACCTCGACGGCATCCTCGAGCTGGAGTTCGTGCCGCAGGGCACGCTGGCCGAGCGCCTGCGCGCCGGCGGCGCCGGCATCCCGGCGTTCTACACGCCGACCGGCGCCGGCACGCCGGTGGCCGAGGGCAAGGAGACGCGCGAGTGGAACGGCGTCGAGTGCGTGCTCGAGCGGGCCATCACCGGCGACCTCGCGCTGGTCAAAGCGTGGAAGGGCGACCACTTCGGCAACCTCGTCTACCGCATGAGCGCGCGCAACTTCAACCCGATGATCGCTTCCGCCGGGCGCGTCTGCATCGCCGAGGTGGAGAAGCTGGTGAGCCCCGGCAAGTTCGATCCCGACTTCGTGCACACGCCGGGCGTCTTCGTCGACTACATCCTGCGCGGCAAGCACTACGAGAAGCGCATCGAGCAGCGCACCACGCGGCCGCGGCCGGCCGGCGCCGAGGCGGCGGGGGAGGGCAACCGATGAGCCGCGAGCGGATCGTCAAGCGCGCCGCCCGCGAGCTGCGCGACGGCTACTACGTCAACCTGGGCATCGGCATGCCGACCCTGGTCGCCAACCACGTGCCGCCGGGGATGACCGTGCACTTCCAGTCGGAGAACGGCATCCTGGGCGTCGGGCCGTTCCCCTACGAGGGCGAGGAGGACGCCGACCTCATCAACGCCGGCAAGCAGACGGTCACCGTGCTGCCGGGGGCGGCGTTCTTCTCGAGCGCCGACTCGTTCGGCATCATCCGCGGCGGGCACGTCGACCTGTCGATCCTCGGCGCCATGGAAGTGGCCGAGAACGGCGACATCGCCAACTGGATGATCCCCGGCAAGCTGGTCAAGGGCATGGGCGGGGCGATGGACCTGGTGGCCGGGGCGCGACGCGTGGTGGTCACCATGCAGCACACCGCCAAGGACGGCTCGTCGAAGATCCTCGAGCGCTGCACGCTGCCGCTCACCGGCCGCGGGGCGGTCGACATGATCATCACCGAGCTGGCGGTGATGGACGTCACGCCGGATGGGCTGGTGCTCAGGGAGGTGGCCCCGGGGGTGACCGTCGAGCAGGTGGTGGCGGCCACCGAGGCGGCGCTGCGCGTGCCGGGGAACGTGGCGGTGATGGGGGAGGGGTAGCGGGGCCGGACCGACTGGAGTTGGGCAAGACGAGCGGCGCCTCCGGGCGCCGCTCGCGTCTTCGGTGGCTACCTCTGGATCCGGTAGATGGCGCCCTCCATCATGCTGCGCGCGTCCGGCTCGCGGCACACGCGCATCGCCTCGCGCAGCGCCGGCAGCGCGGCCGCGGCCGCGGGGCCGTAAGCGCTGAGGCTCGCCGCGGCCAGGCCGCGCACCGTCGGGTCGGGGTCGCCGAGCGCGGCCGCGAGTGCCGCGATGACCGCCTCGGACGGCGGCCGGATACCGCCCAGGATGCCCGCCGCCGCGCGCTTCAGCCCGAGGTCATCCCCGGCGAGCTGGCGCACGAGGGCCGGGAGAGCCTCCAGCGCGGGCGCGCCGGCCCGCGTCATGGTCTCTGCGACGCGGCCGCGAGCGCGGCGGTCCTCGCCGGTGTCGCTCACGAACGCCACCAGGGCGCTGTGCGCCGCCGGCGCCGCCGGCAGCCTCACCAGGGCGATGGCCGCGGCGTAGCGCGTGGCTCCGTCCGCATCCTTGAGGGCTTTGACGAGGGCCGGCGTGGCCGGCGCGGCCTCGGCTCCCATCTCGCCCAGCGCCACGGCGGTGCGCCGGCGCACCAGCGTGTCGGGCGAGGCGAGGTCCGGCGCCAGGAAGGCGGCGCGGCCGGTGGCGGGGGCGATGCGCCTGAGCGCGTCGGCTCCCGCCACGCGCACCACCTCGTCCTCGTCCGTGGTGAGGGCGTCGAGGCGCGGGATGGCCGTCTTGGCCGCTGCGCCGAGCTTGCCGAGGGCTCGCGCGCACGCCGCGCGCATGCCGGGGGAGGAGTCCTTGAGGCCTCCCTCGAGCGCCGGCACGGCCAGGTCGGCGCGGCCGGTGCGGCCCAGGGCCTCCGCCGCCGCGATGCGCGTGAACGGGTCCTCATGCGTGATGATCTGGGCCAGGGCCGGCGCGGCCGCCGCGGCCGCCGGTCCCTGCACGGTGAGAGCGTGCAGCGCGGCTTTGCGCACCTCGGGGCTCGCGTCGATCGACGCGTCGGCCAGGGCCAGAGCGGCCGGCGCCCCGTCGGCGCCCAGCTCGCCGATGGCGCGCGCCGCGGCGAGACGGGCGGCCGGCTCGGCGCTCTTGAGCTGCGCGGTCCAGGCGGGCAGCGAGTCGGCGGGGGCAGCGGCAAGGGCCCCCGTGACCGAGGCGGCGGCCAACAGCGCCGAGGCGGCGAGCCGCCGGACAATTCCGTGACGCGTATCCCGCGAGATTCGCATGGAGCCCTCCGGTGTCCGCCTCCCAGTCTAGCATCCTGGGGGCCGTGCGCGCGCCCCGGGGGCCGCCGCCGCGCCTTGTCCGCGGCCCGGCAAAAGTGGTTAGATAGCCGCTCATCGACATCCGGCGGCACCCCGGCCCGCCGCCTCGAGCGGGCCGCGCGCGGACGCCCGAGCCGGCCTCCTGCCCGCAGCCGACTCGGACGCCGCTCCCTTCACCAGGAGGACGCGTCTCCCCATGGCCTTGCAGACGGCTGTCGCCGACCCGTTCCTGTCGGAAGAGCACCACCAGGTGCGCGAGATGGCGGCCAAGTTCGCCGACGACGTCGTGGCCCCGCGCTCCGCGGAGCTCGACCGCCGCGGCGAGTTCCCGCACGACACCTTCCGGCAGATGGCCGAGCTGGGCTTCCTCGGGCTGCCCTGGCCCGAGGAGTACGGCGGCGCCGGCCTCGACACGCGCTCCTACGTCCTCGCCGTCGAGGAGATCTCGCGGGCCTGCGCGTCGACCGGCATCTCGCTGGCCGCGCACGTCTCGCTCGGCACCGGCCCCATCTACTACGCCGGCAACGAGGAGCAGAAGCGCCGCTTCGTGCCGCGCCTGGCGAGCGGCGAGATCCTCGGGGCTTTCGGCCTCACCGAGCCCAACGCCGGCTCCGACGCCTCGGCCACGCAGACCACGGCGGTGCGCGAGGGCGGCCACTACCGCGTCAACGGCACCAAGATCTACATCACCAACGGCTCGGTGGCCGGCGCCGTGGTGTTCACCGCGCGCACCGAGAAGGGCGCCGGCGCCAAGGGCATCTCGGCGTTCATCGTCGAGAAGGGCACGCCCGGCTTCAAGGTCGGCAAGAAGGAAGACAAGATGGGCCTGCGCGGCTCCGACACCGTCGAGCTGCACTTCGAGGACTGCCGGGTGCCGGCCGAGAACCTCATCGGCGGCGAGGGCGTCGGCTTCCGGGAGTTCATGAAGACGCTCGACTCGGGCCGTATCGGCATCGGCGCCATGTCGCTCGGCATCGCCCGCGCCGCCTACCAAGCGGCGGTGGCCTACGCCAAGGAGCGCCAGCAGTTCGGCCGCCCGATCGCCGAGTTCCAGATGATCCAGGAGATGCTCGCCGACATGCGCGTGCGCATCGAGTGCGCGCGCCTGCTCGTCTACCAGGCGGCGTGGCTCAAGGACCACGGCGGTCCGTTCGCCATCGAGGCCGCGATGGCCAAGCTGCACGCCTCCGAGGCCGCCACCTTCTGCGCCGACCGCGCCGTGCAGATCCACGGCGGCATGGGCTACATGCGCGAGCTGCCGGTGGAGCGCTACTACCGCGACGCCAAGCTGATGGAGATCGGCGAAGGCACCAGCCAGATCCAGAAGATCGTCATCGCCCGGGACTGCATGCGGCAGGCCGGCTACCAGATGAAAGGGATGCGCAATGGATGACCGCCAGGCGGTGATCGTCAGCGGGGCGCGGACCCCGATCGGCAAGTTCCTCGGCGGGCTCGCGCCGCTCAAGTCGCCCGAGCTGGGCGCGGTCGCCATCCGCGCCGCCCTCGAGCGCGCCGGGGTCGAGGGCGAGGACGTGAACGAAGTCATCTTCGGCTGTGTGGCGCAAGCGGGTGTCGGCCAGGCGCCGGCCCGCCAGGCGACGCTCAAGGCCGGCCTGCCGGCGAGCGTGCCGGCGACCACCATCAACAAGGTCTGCGGCTCGGGGCTCAAGGCGGTGATGCTGGCCGCCCAGGCGGTGCGCGCCGGCGACGCCGACGTGCTGGTGGCCGGCGGCATGGAGTCGATGTCGAACGTGCCGCACTACCTGTTCACCGGCCGCTCCGGTGTCAAGCTCGGCGACCAGAAGCTGGTGGACGGCGTGGTCTTCGACGGCCTGTGGTGCTCGTTCAACAACGCCCACATGGGCGTGCTGGCCGAGTACACGGCGAACAAGTCGGGCATCACGCGCGCGATGCAGGACGAGTTCGCGCTCGGCTCGCACCAGAAGGCGGTGGCCGCGATGCAGGTGGGCAGGTTCAAGAAGGAGATCGTCCCGGTGCCCATCCCGCAGCGCAAGGGCGACCCGCTCCTGGTGAGCGAGGACGAGTCGCCGCGCGCGAATACCACCCTGGAGGCCCTGGGCAGGCTGGCGCCGGCGTTCCAGAAGGACGGCACGGTGACCGCCGGCAACGCCCCTGGGCTCAACGACGGCGCGGCGGCACTGGTGGTGATGAGTGCGGCGGCGGCCAAGCAGCGCGGGCTCAAGCCGCTGGCCCGCATCACCGCCTACGCCAACGGCGCCATGGACCCCAAGGACCTCTTCTACGCGCCGGTGGTGGCGGTGGGCGGGGTCTTGAAGCAACTCGGCGTGAAGATCGACGCCTTCGACCTCATCGAGGCGAACGAGGCGTTCGCCGCGCAGGCCCTGGCCGACGGCCAGGAGCTGGGCTGGGACTGGAAGCGCGTCAACGTCAACGGCGGCGCGGTGGCCCTCGGCCACCCGATCGGCGCCAGCGGCGCGCGCGTGCTGGTCACGCTGCTGCACGCGCTCGAAGACCGCGGCGGCAAGACGGGGCTGGCGACCTTGTGCCTGGGCGGCGGCGGGGCGGTGGCCCTGGCCGTGGAGCGGCTGTCGTGAGCCGCGTCGCGGTGGTGGGCGGCGGCACCATGGGCAACGGCATCGCCCAGGTCTTCGCCGCCCAGGGCAACGACGTGGTGCTGGTCGAGGTGAGTGCCGAGCGGGTCGCCGCCGCGCTGGGCAACATCGGCAAGAGCCTCGACCGCATGGTGAAGAAGGGGACGGTCAGCGAGACCGACAAGGCGGCCGCGCTGGCGCGCATCAAGGGCGTGACCGACGCCGCCCAGGTGGGCCAGCCCGACCTCGTGGTCGAAGCCGTGCTGGAGAGCGCGCCGGTCAAGTGCGAGGTGTTCCGCGCGCTCGACCAGGTCTGCCCGCCGGCCACCATCTTCGCCACCAACACCTCGTCCATCTCGATCACCGAGCTGGCGGCGGCCACGGGGCGCCCCGACCGCTTCATCGGCATGCACTTCATGAACCCGGTGCCGGTCATGCAGCTCGTGGAGCTCGTGCGCGGCCTGGCGACCAGCGGCGCCACCTACGCGGCGGTGGAGAGCCACGCCAAGGCGCTCGGCAAGACGCCGGTCGAGGTGCAGGACTACCCCGGCTTCGTCTCCAACCGCGTGCTCATGCCGATGATCAACGAGGCCGTCTACTGCCTCATGGAGGGCGTGGCCGGCCGGGAGGCGATCGACCAGGTGATGAAGCTCGGCATGAACCACCCGCTGGGCCCTCTGGCGCTCGCCGACCTCATCGGCCTCGACGTCTGCTTGGCGATCATGAACGTGCTCTTCGAGGGCTTCTCGGACTCCAAGTACCGCCCCTGCCCGCTGCTCAAGAAGATGGTCGCGGCCGGTCACCTCGGCCGCAAGACCGGCCGCGGGTTCTACGAGTACGGCGCATGACGAGAGCGCACGGGCCGGGAGCGCACGCCACCCGGCCCGCGGTGCCCCGCGAGGCCGCGCTCCCGCGATGAACTTCGACCCGACTCCTGCGCAGAGCCGCTTCCTGGAGAACGTGCGCGCGGTGCTGCGCGAGCACGTCGCCCCGCACGCCGAGCGGTGGGACCGCGAGGCGCACTTCCCGGCCGAGGCGCTGCCGGCCTTCGCCGCCATCGGCGCCACCGGCGTCTACATCCCGCTCGAGCACGGCGGCCGGGGACTCGACACGGTGGCCTACGCGCTGGCCATCGAGGAGATCTCGAGCGTGCTGCCGGCGCTCGGCATCGCCCTGTCGGTCAACAACTCGCTGCTGGCCAACCCCATCGAGCGGTTCGGCACGCCGGAGCAGAAGAGCGCCTTCCTGGAGCCGCTGGCCAAAGGCAGCGTGCTCGGCGCCTTCGCGCTCACCGAAGCCGAGGCGGGCAGCGACGCCACGCGCATCACCACGCGCGCCGTGCGCGACGGCTCCGGCTACCGGCTCGACGGCGAGAAGGTGATGGTCACCAACGGCGGCCCGGCCGGGCTCTTCCTGGTGACCGCCGCCACCGAGCCGGAGAAGCTCGGGCGCGGGCTCACGGCGTTCCTGGTGCCGGGGGATGCCCCCGGGGTGAAGCGCGGGCCGCGCGACGAGACGCTGGGGCTGCGCTCGTCGGATGTGCGCCCGGTGCGCTTCGCGGGCGTCAAGCTCGGCGCCGAGCACCGCCTGGGCGAGGAGAACCACGGCTTCGCCGTGATCCTCGAGGCGATCAACGCCGGGCGCATCGGCGTCGGCGCGCAGGCGGTGGGTATCGCGCGCGGGGCGCTGGATCGCGCCGTGGCGTACGCCCGCCGGCGCCGCCAGTTCGACCAGGCCCTCTCCGACATCCCGATGGTGCAGCAGACGCTCGGCACGATGGCCACCGAGGTGGACGCGGCGCGCCTCACGGTGCTCTACGCGGCGGCCCGGCGCGACCGCGGCGAGCCGATCGCCTACGACGCGGCGCGCGCCAAGCTGCAGGCCTCCCAGATGTGCGTGCAGGTCACCTCGGCGGCCATCCAGGTGCACGGCGGCTGGGGCTACATGACGGCCACCGGCGTGGAGCGCTTCTACCGCGACGCCAAGGTCACCGAGCTGTACGAGGGGGCCTCGGAGCTGCTGCGCATCCTGGTGGCGGCGTCGCTGACGCGGGGGTAGGGGAGACGACCGTGGACTTCCAGTTCACCGAAGACCAGCAGCAGCTGCGCGACATGACGCGCCGGCTGGCGCGCGAGGAGTTCGCGCCGCTGGCCGCGCAGTGGGACCAGACGCCTGGCGCCTACCCGCTCGACGCGCTCGCCAAGCTCACCGAGCTCGGCTTCCTCAGCCTGGCCATCCCCGAGGAGTACGGCGGCGTCGGCTACGGCGCGGTGGCCAACGCGCTGGTGGTCGAGGAGCTGGCTTACGCCTCGGCGGCGCTGGCCATCATGGTGGGTGTGCACAACACGATCGGCGCGGGGCCGATCCTCAAGTTCGGCAGCGAGGAGCAGAAGCGCGAGTTCCTGCCGCGCATGGCGGCCGGCGAGCTGGGTGCGTTCTCGCTCTCCGAGCCCGACGCCGGCTCCGACGTGGCGGTGCTGACCACGACGGCGCGCCGCGACGGCGACGACTACGTCCTGAACGGCGCCAAGAACTGGGTGACCAACGGGGCGCACGCGAGGATCCTCATCCTCTTCGCCAAGACCGACGCGGCGGCCGGGGCGCGCGGCATCACGGGATTCATCGTCGAGGCCGGCACGCCCGGCCTCGAGATCGGCAAGCCCGAGGACAAGATGGGCCTGCGCGGCTCCGACACGGTGGCCCTGTCGCTCACCGACGTGCGCGTGCCGGCCGCACGAAGGCTCGCCGAGGAGGGCACGGGCATGAAGATCGCGCTCGCCGCCCTCGACGGCGGCCGCATCGGCGTGGCCGCGCAGGCCACCGGCGTGGCCCAGGCGGCGCTCGACGAGTCGGTGCGCTACGCCCGCCAGCGGCGCGCATTTGGTAAGCTGTTGGCGGACCACGGTCCCCTGCAGACCATGCTCGCCGAGATGGAGCGGCGGGTGACGGCGTCGCGGCTGCTGTACCTGCGCGCCGCCTGGCTGCGCGAGCAGGGGCGGCGGTTCGCCGCCGAGGCGGCGATGGCCAAGCTCTACGCCACCGAGGCCGCCACCTACGTGACGCACCGCGCCATCCAGGTGCACGGCGGCTACGGCTACGTGAAGGAGTACCCGGTGGAACGCTACTACCGTGACGCGCGCGTCTTCGAGATCTACGAGGGCACGAGCGAGATCCAGCGCCTGGTGATCGCGCGCGAGCTGGTCAGGCGCGCCGCCGAGGCGGAGACGCCGGCCGCGTCCGGGGGAGTGCCGTCGTGAGCCGAGCGAAAGTCGCCGTCCTCTACACCTCGCCGGCCACCGTCGTCGACGACTACCAGCGCCTGTTCGCGCTGGCCGGCATGAAGGAGGCGCTGCCGGCCGGGCCGCGCACCTCGCTGCGCATCAACATCTCCTGGCACGTCTACATGCCGGCGTGCTCGACCACGCCGTGGCAACTCGAGGCGGTGATCCGCGGCCTGGCCGCCGCCGGCCACCCGGTGGAGCGCCAGTTCGCGGCGCAGAACCGCACCGTGGTGGTGGACTGCCGCGTCGGCGCGGTGAACAACCACCTGCAGCCGGTGCTCGACCGCTACGGCGTCGAGATCCAGTACCTCAACGAGAAGCCGACCCAGTGGCAGGTCTACAGCCCCAAGCAGAAGATGCTGGTGCTCGACCAGGTGTTCCCCAAGGGCATCCTGGTGCCCGAATGCCTGATCGGCGCCAACGTCGTGCACATGCCGACCCTGAAGACGCACGTCTTCACCACCATGACCGGGGCGATGAAGAACGCCTTCGGCGGCCTGCTGCAGGAGAACCGCCACTGGACGCACTCGGTGATCCACGAGACGCTGGTGGACCTGCTGCAGATCCAGAAGGAGATCCACCCGGGCCTCTTCGCGGTCACCGACGGCACCATCGCCGGCGACGGCCCCGGCCCGCGCGCCATGCGCCCGCAGGTCACCAACCTCATCCTGGCCTCGAGCGACATGGTGGCCATCGACGCTATCGCCGCCAAGCTCATGGGCCTCGACCCGCTGAGCCTCAAGTTCATCCGGCTGGCGCACGAGAAGGGCCTGGGGGTGGGCGACCCGCGCGAGATCGAGCTGGTGGGCGACGACGTGTCGCAGGTCAACCTGAAGTTCTCGCCGCACGAGGACACGCTCGCCAGCCGCGGCCAGAAGCTCATCTACTGGGGACCGCTCAAGCCGCTCGAGAACCTGCTCTTGCGCAGCCCCATCGTGCCGTGGTCGTACGCCGCCTCGCGCCTCTACCACGACGGCTACTGGTATCCGACGCACGGCAAGCCGCGGGTGAAGAAGATCCTCGGCACCGATTGGGGCAAGCTCTTCGAGAAGTACGGCAAGACCGGGACGAGCTTCGACGCCCAGTCGGAGCCTTGATCCGCCGGCCCGCGCTTCCCGCGCACGATGCGCAGCGCCGTCGCGGGCGGCAAGGGGGGCGGATCGCGCCGGCCGGGTTGCCCCGCGGGCGGACTTCGCCTAGAATCATGGTGCGATTGGTGTCCTGCCGTCCTTCCGGTTTCTCACGGCCCCCCCGGGGGGGCGCCGCCCGCACCCTGGATCCCAAGGAAGGGCTCCGCAGAACGAGGAGCCTTCGATGTCCGCTGCCATCCGCACGCTGGCCGCTGTGGCCGTGATCGCCCTGGTCCTCCCCTCGGCTGCGACTGCGGCCCTCACGGTGAGCCACCTCGCCTCCGACGCCGACCTGTTCGCCCTCTCGCCGACCTACGCGTTCATCGCGGAAGGACGCATCGGGGACGGCGCGGGTGCGGCCACCTTCGAGCTGGACCTCGGCCCCGACACCGGCGCGCCGGCCACCACGGCGCAGTACGGCTGGGTCAGCGGTGCGGTCGAGCCGTTCTCGCTCGTGTACAGCGTTGGGCTCGGCCTGGTGACCTTCGAGCTCGGCGGCAAGACCCTGACTTACGCGCCGCTGCTCGGCTTCACCGACGTCTTCGTGCGCACGCGCGCGGTCGAGGCCGGCACGAGCATCGTGGTGACCGACCTGGTGCTGGATGGCGTGGCGGTGGGAGACCTGTCGAGCGCGATGGGGGATGGGCTCGACATCCTGCGCATCCAGGGTGGCGTGCTCTCCGATGGCTTCACGCTGACCGGCAATGCGACCCTGTCGTGGACGGGGGCCCGCCCCTCGCAGTCGCGCCTGGCGTTCCAGATCAAGGTCGGCGATGTGCGGCCGACGCCGACGCTGCCGGCGACGCTGGGGAGCATCAAGGGTCTCTATCGCTAGCTGCGGCACCCCCGCGGAACGGCATGTACGAGGGGCGCCCAGGCGACCCTCGCTGCATGTCCGGCGCACCCCCGCGCGCAGCTCGCGTCGTGCCGAATCTGTCGCGGATCACATCAGGGTTTCGGCTCCGCTCCCCGCACGCGGGCCCGCCCGGGGCACCCCCGCGGCGCTCCCCGATTCCCGCCCCCGCCAATCTGTCAGACAAAGCGACCGCGCGCCCGTCAGACTAGCGGCGCGCGGGCACACCCGGGCCCCATATGCGCCCCGTCATCGGCGCGCAAGACCTTGATTTCTTGCGCACTTCCGCCGGGCGGCGGCGGCCCTCCCGTGGCACGGGAAGTGCAGGCCCCGTGAGGGTTGCGGCCTTGCGCTGCCCCACCGACGGCGGGCCGCCCGCTGGCGCGACCGAAGCGCGCCACACGCCTTCCGGTCGCTCCAGCCGTTCCGAGCCGCTCCACTGTGCGCGAAGGAGTTCCCGATGCGCGAGTTACGCATCCACGGACGCGGCGGGCAAGGAGCCGTGACTTCCTCCAAGCTCCTGGCCTCGGCCCTGTTCCTGGAGGGCAAGTCGGTCCAGTCGTTCCCCGCCTTCGGCGTCGAGCGCCGCGGGTCGCCGGTGACCGCGTTCCTGCGGCTGTCCGACGGCCCCATCCTGCTGCGCTGCGAGATCACCGAGCCCGACGACCTCATCGTCCTCGACCCGACCCTGATCGGTGCCGTGGACGTGACCTCGGGGCTCAAGCCCGGAGGCAGCATCCTCATCAACTCCGAGCGGCCGCCGTCGGGCTACCCCGACCTGGCGGCGCGCTTCCGGGTGGCCACCGTGGACGCCGGCGCCATCGCCGGCAAGCACCGGCTCGGCTCCAAGGCGCAGCCGCTGGTCAACACCGCCATCCTCGGCGCGTTCGCCGAGTTCTCCCGCCTGGTATCGCTCGAGTCGGTGTGCAAGGCCATCGAGGAGGACGTACCGCAGCGCCCGGCGGACAACGTCGCCGCGGCGCGCGAGGCGGCCAGGGCCCTGGTCATGGCGGGCAAGCCGGAGGTGAGCCGTGCCTAAGCCCCGCCCGACGGTCCCCCACGACCCCAACCCCGACATCGCCCACGGGGTGCCGCCGGTGGCGGTGAGCAGCACTTCGACGCGCGTCAACCGCACCGGCTCGTGGAAGTACATCCGCCCCATCTACCAGGACAAGGTCGCGCCCTGTAACCAGGGCTGCCCGGTGGGCATCGACATCGAGGGCTACATGAACCTGCTGCGGGAAGGCCGCCTGAGCGACGCGGTGGACCTCCTGCTGCGCGAGAACCCGCTGCCCGCGGTCACCGGGCGCGTCTGCTACCACAGCTGCGAGAACGCCTGCAACCGCGCCCACTACGACGAGGCCGTCTCCATCCACGCCGTCGAGCGCCTGCTCGGCGACCTGGCGCTGGAATCGCCGCCGGCCATCGCGCCCGACCGCAATCGCGCCGAGACGGTGGGCGTCATCGGCTCCGGGCCCGCCGGCCTGGCGTGCGCCTATCATCTGGCGCGCCTCGGCTACGGCGTCACCGTGTACGAGGCCGAGCCCGAGCCGGGCGGCGTGCTGCGCTACGGCATCCCGGAGTACCGGCTGCCCAAGGCCGTGCTGGCCGGCGAGATCGAGCGCATCCGCCGGCTCGGCGTCACCATCCGCTGCGGCGTGCGGGTCGGCCGCGACCTCGCGTTCTCAGAGGTCGAGGGGCACGACGCCGTGTTCGTCTCCACCGGGGCGCGCCAGTGCCGCCCGCTGGGGGTCGAGGGCGGCGACCTGCGGGGCGTGCTGCCCGGGCTCGGCTTCCTCTGCCGCGTGACCCGCGGCGAGAAACCGGAGCTGGGCCGCCGCGTGGTCGTGGTGGGCGGCGACAGCACCGCCATCGACTGCGCGCGCGCCGCGCTGCGGCAGGGCGCCGAGGTGACGGTGGTCTACCGCGGCGAGCGCGACCCCCAGGCGCTCAACTGGGAGGAGATCGCCGCGGCCGAGCGGGAGGGGGTGTGCTTCGAGTTCCTCGCCGCGCCGCTGGCGGCCGTGGGCGACGAGGACGTGCCGGACGTGTCGCCGCTCGACGCCGTGGAGGCGAGCTTCGGCGAGGCGGGCGGGGCGGGCGTGAAGGCCAAGGTCGCCGGGCTCAAGTGCGTGCGCCTGAAGCTGGGCGAGCCGGACGCCGCCGGGCGCCGCCAGGCGACGCCGGTGGGCGGCTGCGACTTCCTGGTGCCCGCCGACAGCGTGCTGGTGGCCGCCGGGGAAGACGCCGAGATCGGCTTCCTGCCCGAGGAAGTGGCGCGCGAGGCCGGCCGGGTGCGCGTGCATCCGCTGGGCGGCACCAGCCTGACGGCCGTGTTCGCCGGCGGCGACGTCATCGACGCGCCGCACACCGTGGCCGACGCCATCGGCTCCGGCAAGCGGGCGGCCATCGGCATCGACCACTTCCTGCGCCAGCAGGCGGGCGAGAAGCTCGACGGCCAGGAGCCGGCGGCGCTGCGCTTCGGGCCGCAGGGCAACGTCAGCATGGCCCGCTGGCGCGGCGACGATCCCGTCCGCCGCGTCGCCCCCGTCAACGACGTGGTCACCTACGACATGCTGAACACCGCGCACTTCGTGCACGCGGCGCGCTACCCCGACCGCCAGCTCCCGGCCGACCGCAGCCGCGCCGGCTTCGAGGAGTCCAACCTGGGCCTGACGCGCCAGGACGGGCTCGCGGAAGCCGGCCGCTGCTTCCACTGCGGGGTGTGCAACAGCTGCGAGGTCTGCCTGATCTTCTGCCCGGACGTGGCCATCACGCGCCGCTCCAACGGCGGGTTCCAGATCTCCTACAAGTACTGCAAGGGCTGCGGGGTGTGCGCCGCGGAGTGCCCGCGCTGCGCCATGGCCATGACCCGGGAGGGGCTATGAAGAAGGTGGTCATGGGCAATCACGCCGTCTCCTGGGGCGTGATGCTGGCGCGCGCCGAGGTCATCGCCGCCTATCCCATCACGCCGCAGACGCAGGTGGTCGAGGAGCTGGCCAAGATGTGCGGCGACGGCCGCCTGGCGGCGCGCTTCATCAAGGTGGAGTCGGAGCACTCGGCGATGGCGGCGTGCATCGGCGCCTCCGCGGCCGGCACGCGCGCCTTCACCGCCACCAGCGCCCAGGGCCTGCTGCTCATGCACGAGGTGCTGCACTGGGCGGCGGGCGGCCGGCTGCCCGTCGTCCTGGCCGACATCAACCGCGCCGTGGCGCCGGGCTGGTCGATCTGGACCGACCAGAACGACACGCTGTCGCAGCGCGACACCGGCTGGATCCAGCTCTACTGCGAGACCAACCAGGAGGTGCTCGACAGCACCATCCAGGCGTTCAAGCTGGCCGAGACCGTCAATCTGCCGGTGATGATCGTGCTCGACGCCTTCTTCCTGTCGCACACCTCGGAGCCGGTGGACATCCCCGATCAGGCCGACGTGGACGCCTTCCTGCCCCGGCGCGAGGCCCAGCTCAAGCTCGACGTCGACGACCCGCACACCTTCGGGGCGCTGGCCACGCCGGCCGTCTACATGGAGATGCGTCTGCGCCAGCAGGAGGCGATGGACGAGGCGCACGAGGTGCTGCGCCGCGTCGACGAGGAGTGGCACCAGCGCTTCGGGCGCCGCTACGGGGCCATCGAGGGCTACCACACCGAGGGCGCCGAGATCGTCCTGGTGACCTCGGGCACGGTGACCTCGACGGCGCGCCACGTGGTCAACGAGTGCCGGGCGCGCGGCGAGAAGGTGGGGCTGGTGAAGGTGCGGATGTTCCGGCCGTTTCCCACCGCGCTGTTGCGCCAGCAGCTGGCCGGCGTGCCCCAGGTGGCGGTGCTCGACCGCAACATCTCGCCGGGCCGCAGCGGCATCTTCGCCGAGGAGCTGCGCGCCGCGCTCTACGACCTGCCGAGCGAGAAGCGGCCGCGCATCGACGGCTACATCGTCGGGCTGGGCGGCCGCGACGTGACGCCGGCCGTGATCGAGGAGTGCTTGGACCGCACCCGTGCCGCGGGGCCGCAGTCGGCTCCGCAGCGCGAGGACGTGTGGGTGGGGGTGAAGGCATGAGCCAGCCTCTCATCAAGGACCTGATCCCGCGCGAGGAGCTGCTCGACTCCGGCCACCTCGCCTGCCCGGGCTGCGGCGGGGCGCTGGCCATGCGCCTGGTGCTCAAGGGCCTGGGGGAGAGGACGGTGGTGTCGCTGCCCGCCTGCTGCTGGACGATCATCGCCGGGCCGTGGCCGCAGTCGTCGCTGCACGTGCCGCTCTTCCACACGGCCTTCGAGACCGCGGCGTCCACCGCCGCCGGCATCAAGGCGGCGCTGTCGGTGCGCGGCGACGACGACACCACCGTGCTGGCGTGGGCCGGCGACGGCGGCACCTTCGACATCGGCATCCAGGCGCTGTCCGGGGCGGCCGAGCGCAACGACGACATCCTCTACTGCTGCTACGACAACGAGGCGTACATGAACACCGGCATCCAGCGCTCCTCGGCCACGCCGTGGGGCGCCTGGACCACCACGACGCCCGCCGGGCAGCCCAAGTCGCACCCCAAGAAGGACCTGCTGGCGATCCTGGCGGCGCATGGCATCCCTTACGGCGCCACCGCCTGCGTGGCGTATCCCGCGGACCTGATGGCCAAGGTGCGCAAGGCCAAGACCATCAGGGGCACGCGCTTCCTGCAGATCCTGGCGCCCTGCCCGCCGGGCTGGAAGACGGCCGACGACGAGACCATCGAGCTCGGGCGCCTGGCGGTGCAGAGCCGCGTGTTCCCGCTGCTCGAGGTGGAGGACGGCGAGCGCTGGCGCTTCAGCATGGAGCACGCCGGCACGCCGGTGAAGGACTACATCCGGCGCCAGGGGCGCTTCCGCCACCTCACCGAAGAGGATGTCGAGCGCATCCAGAAGCAGGTGGATGCGCGCTGGAAGACGCTGGAGAGGAGGGTCCAGGCGTCGGCGGATCTGTAAGCGGCGCCGCGCGCTCTCCGCAGTCCGTTCTGCCTCACGACCAGCCCGCCGCCTGCCGAGCTCCCACCCGGCAGGCCGGCGGGTCCCCGCTTCCCTCACGCGGGCTCTCCGCGCAAGGAGTGCGCCCATGCCCACCTTCCGATTGACCGTCAACGGCAGACCGCAGACCGTCGAGGCCGACCCGCAGTTGCCGCTCCTGTGGGCGCTGCGCGACCACCTCGGGCTCACCGGCACCAAGATGAGCTGCGAGCG
>CAYLSO010000175.1:0-1904 GCA_964386525.1 uncultured bacterium | reverse complement strand
ACACCGACATCCAAGCCCGCCTCCCGGCCGTGCGCCTGCTCTTCTTCATCTCGCTCTTCGCCGCTCTGCTGCTGCTGGTCAACATCCGCTTCCGGGGCTGGATCGTCCCCGCGGCCGCCGTAGGCCTTTGGCTGGTGACCTCCATCGCCTTGGGCGGCATCTGGCCGGCCGCGGTGCAGCGCTTCTCGGTGCAGCCCGATGAGATCAACAAGGAGCTGCCGTACATCGAGCGGAACATCGCCGCTACCCGGGATGCCTTTGGGCTCAGCGGGGTAGACGTGCGCGCCTTCGCTGCCGACGAGACGCTGACCGCCGACGACCTTCTGGGAAATGCTTCCACAATTGACAACGTGCGCCTGTGGGATCCCACGGTCCTGCTGACCACCTACCGCCAGCTGCAGGAGCTGCGGCCCTTCTACCAGTTCGGCGACGTGGACGTCGATCGCTATGTGATCGGCGGGGAGATCACTCAGGTGATGCTGTCGCCGCGCGAGCTCGACGAGGCCGACCTGCCGGGCAGCGGCTGGGTGAACCGCCACCTGGTGTTCACCCACGGCTACGGCGCGGTGGTCAGCCCGGCCAACAGCGTCACGACCGAGGGCCAGCCCGCCTTTTTGGTCAAAGACATCACCCCGGACGAAGGGGTGCCCGACGTGCTGTCGATCACCCAGCCCCGGGTGTACTTCAGCGAGGCGGTGGACTCGGGCAACTTCGTCATCGTGGGCACCAAGGAGCAGGAGGTCGACTACCCGCTGGAGTCCGGCGGCGGCGACGCCACCTTCGCCTACAACTCCTACGACGGTGAGGGCGGCATCCGGATGGGCTCGTTCTTCCGCCGGGCCGCCTTCGCTCTGCGCTTCGCCGATCTGAACACGCTCATCAGCGGGCAGATCACCGGCGAGAGCCGGGTGCTGATGGTGCGCAACATTCGCGACATCGTCGAGAAGGCCGCCCCGTTCCTGCACCTCGACGCCGACCCCTACACGGTGATCCTCGACGGGCGGCTGGTATGGGTGCTCGACCTCTACACGACCACCGACCGCTATCCCTACTCCACCCGGGCCTTCACCGGGCGGCTGAACTTGGCGCGCTCCGACCTGCCCAGCGGGTTCAACTACGTGCGTAACTCAGTGAAGGCCACCGTCGACGCCTACGACGGCACGGTCACCTTCTACGTGGTCGACGAGGCCGACCCGATACTCGGCGCGTACCGGGGCATCTTCCCCAGCCTGTTCACCCCCATGGCCGAGATGCCGGCAGCGTTGCAGGAGCACCTGCGCTACCCGGAGGACCTCTTCCGGGTGCAGAGCGACATGTTCCAGCTGTACCACGTGACCGACCCGCGGGTGTTCTTCAACAACACCCTGGCCTGGCAGGTGGCTCGCGACCCCTCCACCACCCCCCAGGAGACGCTGCGGCTGGCCTACGGTGCCGACAACCGGCCCATGGTGCCCTACTACCTGCTGATGCGCCTGCCCGGCGAGGCCGATCTCTCGTACCTGGTGCTGCAGCCGTTCACCGCCTCGGCCCGGCCCAACATGGTGTCGTTCCTGGTGGCCAAGAGCGACGCCGACGAGTACGGCGACCTGGTCTCCTTCGAGCTGCCGGCCGACTCGTTCGTGGACGGGCCCGGCCAGGTGGGGGCCCGCATCAACCAGGATCCCGACATCTCCCGGGAGTTCACCCTGCTCGGGCAGGAGGGGTCCGAGGTGGTCCAGGGCAACATGCTGGTGGTGGCCGTGGAGGAGTCGCTCCTCTACGTACAGCCCATCTACCTGCAGGCCCGCCAGGAGGGCACCGGCACCGGCACCGCCATCCCGGAGTTCAAGCGGGTGGTGGTGGTGTTCGGCAGCCGCATCGTGATGCGGCCGACACTGGCCGAGGCCCTGGCCGCGGTGTTCGGC
>CAYLSO010000174.1:0-5909 GCA_964386525.1 uncultured bacterium | reverse complement strand
CGCCGATCCGCCCGCCGAGGTGCCCGGCCCGCTCGATTCGGGGTTGCGTCCCGTGGACGCGCTGGTGCTGCTCTACCTCGCCGTCACCTTCTGCCTGATGGTGGCCCTGCACGCCCACCTCCCCGTCTGGGCTCTGCTGGGGGTGGCGCACGCGGTGGCCGGGGTGCTGCTGTTGCGCATGGCCGCGACCGCGCCGCACCCGTCACCCGTGCTGCGCTGGGTGCGCGACTTCTATCCGCTCCTGCTGCTGCCCGTCTTCTACTTCGAGTACCACTGGCTCACGCAGCTCACCGGCGTCGGCCCGCACGACGCGACCGTCGCCGCCTTCGAAGAGCGACTCTTCGGCTATCAGCCCAGCCAGGAGCTGCGCCGAATCTGGCCCTGGCCGTGGCTCAGCCAGTATCTGCACGGCGCCTACTTCTTCTATTACCTGGTGCCGCCGATGCTGGCGTTCACCCTCTACGGCACCGGCCGCTGGCGCGCGTTCCAGGAGTCGCTCACCACGGTGATGCTGTCCTTCTTCGCCTGCGGGATGGTGTTCCTCTGCTATCCGGTGACGGGGCCGTACCACCACTTCGGGATCCCCGACCTGGGGCCGCTGGGCGGCGGGATCGCCGTCCTGGCGCACCGCTTGGTGCAGAGCGGCTCGAGCCTCGGCACGGCGTTCCCGTCGTCGCACGCGGCTGTGGCGGTGGCGGTGTGGATGTCGGCTCTGCGTTTGAGCCCGCGGGTCTTCCGCATCCAGGCGCTCATCGTCCCGGCGCTGGTCGTCGGCACGGTCTACGGGGGGTTCCACTATTCCGTGGACGCGGCGGCCGGGGTCCTGTTCGGGGTCGGCGCCGGGGTCCTCGGACCGAAGCTCCATGCTTTTCTGGCGCTCAGGCTGCCGCGCACCCGCGCCCGGCCGCGCGTGGCTGCGGGCAGCCCCCTTCCCAAGATCGGAGGGGGTTTCTAGAATCCCCGCAGTCTTCCGCCCCGTCTCTCACCCGTGCCGTGCGCGGGTGGCCGCAGGGACCGGGCGGCCGGTGAAGTGCGTCCGGGCCCGGCCCGGATCCAGGGACCATCGAGAAACCGGAAACGCGCCGCGGGGCCGAGGCCCCGCAGCGCCTCGGGAGGAGTGCATGTCCGCGATCGCCATGGCACGGCACCGCAATCTCTGGCTGGTCAGCGCCAAGTTCGACCTCACGTTCCTCATCGGCAGCGCCGGGCTGGCGGCGGTGCCGCTGGGCCTCTACTACGGGTTCGGCGTCTCCACGACGGCCATCAACTATCTGGTGGCCGCGCTGGTCGGCGGCCCGCACCTGTATTCGACTTACGGGTTGAACTTCATCGACGGCAGCTTCCGCAAGCGCTTCCCGCAGATCGTCTGGCCGAGCCTCATCATCCCGCCCATCGTGTTCTTTCTGGCGCTCAACCACCTGACGCTGCTGCTCACCATCTTCTTCTTCTCGGCGTCGCTGCACGTGCTGCACCAGCTCGGCTACCTCGCCGACAGCTACCGCCACAAGGATGCGCGGCCGCGCTCGGCGTGGAACCGCCTGGTGGACTACGGGCTCATCTTCACCGCCCTCTACCCGGCCGCCTCGCAGAAGCTCATCGCGGGGCAGTTCTTCGTCGCCAACCGGGTCATCGCGGTGCCCGACATCGCCAAGCAGGAGTGGATCCCGGGGCTCGTGACGGCGCTCTTCGCCTGCTTCGCCGTCGCCTTCGTGGTCAAGACCGTCAAGGAGTACCGCGAGGACCGCTTCAACCTGCCGGCCACCGTGCTCATCGCCACCGCCACGGTGGTGTCCACGCTCATCCCGCGCTTCTCGAACCTGGACGTCGCCTTCCAGGGCTACAACACCTGGCACTCGTTCCAGTACCTGGCGCTGGTCTGGCTGATGCTCAAGCTGCGCCGCGAGCACGGCGAGATGGACAGCCGGCTGATGGCCCGGACGAGCCCCCGGGCGTGGACCTTCTACGGCATGAACCTGGGCTTCACGGCGGCGGCCGTGGCGTTGATCTTCCTGCTCCAGTACGGATTCGGCTTCGCGCCCCAGCCGGCGTACTACAGCGTGGTGCTGGGCTCGCTGCTCATCCACTACTACCTGGACGTCTTCAATTTCCGCCGCTACGGGCAGTTGCTGTCGGAGCCGAGCGCGCGCGAGCTGGGGACGGCGGCGCGGCGGGCGGCGGCGTAGGACGCTCGGCGCCGGCGAAGGTGCGCCAGCCGGCCGCGAGCCACAGCCCCTGCGCGACGGCGAGCCCGAGGAAGAGCAGCGGCTCGCGCCCGCCGAGGGCCGCGCCGGCGGCGAGGCCTCCGAGGAAGACGCCGCCGAACTGCACCGTGTTGAAGACTCCGGCGGCGGCGCCGCGCAGCGCCGCCTCGGAGTGGCGCGTCACCTGGGCGGCCAGTGTCGGCTCCAGGCACGCGAAGCCCACCACGAAGAACCCGAGGGCGACGGCCAGCTCGCCCAGCCCCCCGTCCCGCGCCAGCAGCAGGCAGGCTGCCGCCAGGCAGGCGCTGCCGGCGGCCAGCACGCCCCTGCGGCCGCGGTGTGCCTCGGCGGCGCGCGACGCCAGCGCCATGGCGGCGAACCCGGCGAGGAGCACGGGCGCATAGACCCGCCACTGGTAGGCCGGGGCGATGTGCGCCGCCAGCCGCAGCGGCAGGATGACGAAGAGCGCGGTGAGCGTCAGGTGCAGGACGAGGATCCCGGCGTCGAGGACGACGAGCGCCGGACGGGCCAGCGCACGCAGGGTAGCAGCGGGGGACGGCGTCCGAGCCGCCGGCGCGGCGGGCGCGGATGCCGTGATCGCGCCGCCCGCCGCCGTCCGCGCGTGCAGCGCCCACGGCAGCAGGGCCAGTCCCACGAAGGACGACACGCACGCGAAGCCGAAGAGCCACGGCACGCCGAGCCGTGCCGCCACCGCCGGCCCGCCCACCATGCCGAACGCGAAGGCGCCGCCGATGAGCACGCCCATCGCCGCCATGGCGCGCGTGCGCACCGCCTCGCGCGTGCGGTCGCCGAGCAGGGCGATCATCGTCGAGGCCATCGCGCCCACGCCCTGCACGAGGCGCCCGAGCACCAGCACCGGCGCGCTCGCCGCCGCCGCGCAGATCCAGGAGCCGAAACCGAACACCACGAGCCCCAGCGCCAGCACCAGGCCGCGCCCGCGGCGGTCGCCGAGCAGCCCCATCGGGATCTGGAAGACCGCCTGGGTGAGGCCGTAGGCGCCGACCGAGAGGCCCGTCCACAGCGGGGCCGCGCCGGGCCGGGCCGCGGCGTAGGGGCTGAGGACCGGAAGCGCCATGTAGGTGCCGAGCATGCGCAGCGCGTAGGCGGCGCCCGCGCCGAAGACCACCCGGGCCTCGGCGCCGGTGAAACCGGCGAAGCGGCGGCCGGGCGGGGCCGCCGCGGGCTCGGGCGTCGCCGGCGGGACCGGCGGGGACGAATCCATGCGGGACAGTGTACCCCGCGACGGCCGTGTGCGGGCAGACGCCGCGGGCGTAGTATGCGCGGCGGCGGATTACCGCCGCCCAGGAGGAGGACAGCGTGAGCGAGGACAAGCAGTTCATCCGCGGCCGGCTGGACGTCGGCGGCCTGGCGGTTCCCATCTGGCTCATCGGGTGGTTGTTCACGATCGGCTTCGCCCACCTGCCCACCGCCAAGGCGATCGTCGCCTTGGCTCTGTGGCCGTACTACCTGGGCCTGGTCCTGAGACCGTGACGGCACCGGCGCCGACCCGGCCGGCCGGCGGCGCGACCGCGAGCCTTGAAATGCCCTCCGGCGCCGCCTAGACTGCGGACTCCGACTGTCCTGCCTGCGCGGGCGCCGCGCGCGCGGGCGCCGATCCGACCCGGACCTCTCCCAGGGAGCCGTGTGCCCCCGTGCTGAAAAACCTCCTCTACAGCACGCAGAGCTTCCTGCGGAACCTGCAGGACCTGGCGCTGTTCTCCGCCCAGATGGTGGCGGCCGTCTTCCGGCCACCCATCTACTGGCGGGACGTCTACGAGCAGACCTACTTCGCCGGCGTCGGGTCGCTGCCCGTGGTGCTGATCTCGTCGTTCTTCGCCGGCCAGGCGATGGCCCTGCAGTTCGCCCGCCAGCTGGCGGAGAACGGCACCGTCACCCTGCTGGGCACGCTCATGACCATCGCCGTGGTGCGCTCCCTGGGGCCCGACCTCACCGGCCTGGTGGTGGCGGCGCGCCTGGCCTCCGGCTACACCGCCGAGATCGGCTCGATGAAGAGCACCGACCAGGTGGACGCGCTGACGGCCTTCGGCACCGACCCGATGAGCAAGCTGGCCGCGCCGCGGCTCATCGGGCTGGTCATCACGCTGCCGCTCCTGACCTTCGTGGCCAACGCCACGCAGCTCATCGGGGGCGCCATCATGGCCAAGTACGTGGCCCACGTCTCGCTCTCGCTCTACTGGTCGCAGGTGCGCACCTCGATGGTCTACGGCACGGTGCTCATCGGCACCTTGAAGCCGCTCACCTTCGCCTTCATCATCACCTTCGTGTCCTGCTGGAAGGGCTTCCGCAGCAGCGGCGGCACGCGCGGCGTCGGCCGGGCGACGACCGAATCGGTGGTCATCGCCAGCGTGCTGCTGCTCATCTTCGACTTCGTGCTCACGCGGGTGATCTTTGCCATTCTTGGGTGGTAGCGCGCCGGGCGCCGGCGGCGCCGTGTCCCTGACGCCCGGGGAGACCCCGGGCGGCAACGCCATCGTCTTCGACCGCGTCACCTACGCCATCGGCGGGCGCACCATCCTCGAGGACGTCTCCTTCGGCGTCGCGGCGGGCTGCACCAAGGTGGTGATGGGGCCGTCGGGCATCGGCAAGAGCACCATACTGCGGCTCATCCTCGGGCTCATCCGGCCGCAGCGGGGCAGCGTGATCGTGCTCGGCAAGGACGTGGCGCGGATCTCCGACGAGGAGCGCAACGACCTGCGCCAGCGCATCGGCATGGTGTTCCAGAACGGCGCTCTCTTCGACTCGCTGACCGTGGGCGAGAACGTCGGCTACAGCCTCATCGACCACGGGCACCTGGGGCTCGACGAGGTCGAGAAACGGGCGCGCTATTACCTCGAGCTCGTCGGGCTCGACGCCGACCGGCTGCTCGACCGCCTGCCCGACGAGCTGTCGGTCGGCATGCAGCGTCGCGTCGCCATCGCCCGCGCCCTGGCCTCCAACCAGCCGGCCATCATGCTCTACGACGAGCCGACCACCGGCCTCGACCCGGCCTCGGTGGAGACCATCACCGACATCATCGTGCGTCTGCGCCAGGAGATGAAGGTGACCGGCATCGTGGTCACCCACGAGATCCCGCACGCGCTCAAGATGGGCAACCGCTTCCTCTTCCTCTACGACCGCCGGGTCGCCTTCGAGGGCAGCTCCGAGGATCTGGCCGAGAGCACCGTGCCCGAGCTGGCGGAGTTCCTGCTGCCGTTCAAGATCTCGGTGGCAAACGCGTTCCACTCGTTCACCGCGGAGGGCAACGAACCGTGAAGCGATCGGGAGACATCCCCTGGGGCGAGTACCGGCTGGGGCTTCTGATCCTGGTCGGGTTGGGCATCTTCCTCTGGGCCTCCATCCGCGGCGGCGCCTCCTTCTTCGAGAACCGCGTGGCGCTCATGGCGCGCTTCCGCGACGTCGGCGGCCTGACGCAGGGCTCGCCGGTGTGGTTCCGCGGCGTCGAGGTGGGGAGCGTCAAGGACCTGGCCATCCTCCCGTCCGGCGACTCGTCGTACGTCGAGGTGGTGCTCAGCGTCCGCAAGGAGACGCTGGCCAGCCTGAGCTCCGATTCCAAGGCGCGCATCGCGGCCATCAACTTCTTCGGCGAGAAGTTCGTCGACCTGGTGCCGGGGCGGGCCGGGCCCGGCACGCTCGCCCCCGGCCAGATCCTCGAAAACGAGGAGGCGG
>CAYLSO010000173.1:0-26146 GCA_964386525.1 uncultured bacterium | reverse complement strand
GAAGCCGGTGATGTTCTGCAGGAAGACCAGCGGGATGCCGCGCTGCGAGCACAGCTCGATGAAATGCGTGGCCTTGAGCGCGCTCTCCGAGAAGAGCACGCCGTGGTTGGCCAGGATCCCCACCGGCATGCCGTGCAGGTGGGCGAAGCCGCACACCAGCGTGGTGCCGTAGAGCGCCTTGAACTCGGTGAAGCGCGAGCCGTCCACCAGTCGGGCGATGATCTCGCGCACGTCGTACGGCGTGCGCAGGTCGCGCGGCAGCACGCCGTAGATCTCGCGCGGGTCGTGGAGCGGTGGTTCGGGCTCGCGCAGGTCCAGGCTCACGCGCTTGACGGTGTTCAGGTGCGAGACGATGGCCCGCGCGATCTCCAGGGCGTGGGCGTCGTCGAGCGCGTAGTGGTCGGTGACGCCGGAGACGCGGCTGTGCACGTCGGCGCCGCCCAGTTCCTCGGCGGTGACCTCCTCGCCGGTGGCCGCCTTCACCAAGGGCGGGCCGCCCAGGAAGATGGTCCCCTGCTGCTTGACGATCACCGCCTCGTCGCTCATCGCCGGCACGTAGGCGCCGCCGGCGGTGCACGAGCCCATCACCACCGCGATCTGCGCCACCCCGAGCGCCGACAGCCGCGCCTGGTTGTAGAAGATGCGCCCGAAGTGGTCGCGGTCGGGGAAGACCTCGGCCTGCAGCGGCAGGAAGGCGCCGCCCGAGTCCACCAGGTAGACGCAGGGCAGGCGGTTCTCGATCGCCACCTCCTGGGCGCGCAGGTGCTTCTTCACGGTGATCGGGAAGTAGGTGCCGCCCTTCACGGTGGCGTCGTTGGCCACGATCATCGCGTCGCGCCCGGAGACCCGCCCGACGCCGACGACCAGACCGGCCCCGGGGGCCTCGTCCTTGTACATGCCGTGGGCGGCCAGCGGCGCCAGCTCGAGGAACGGCGTGCCCGGGTCGAGCAGCCGCTCGACGCGGTCGCGCACGAAAAGCTTGCCGCGCTTCTCGTGCAGGGCCCGCGCTTCGGTGCCGCCGCCCTCGGCGACGCGCGCCAGCTTGGCGCGCAGCTCGGCGGCCAGGGCCTCGTGGTGGGCGGCGTTGGCGCGGAACTCCGGCGAGGCGGGGTCGATGTGGCTCTCGAGAACGTCCATGCAGCCTCCGCGGCCCGCGGGCCGGAGGGTGAGGCATGCGGCAGATGGCGGACGGCGCGGCCTACAGGTCCAGCTTCAGGTGCAGCTCCTCGAGCGTGGCCGGGTCGATCGGCGCCGGGCAGCCGTCCATCAGGGAGGCGGCCGACGTCGTCTTGGGGAACGCGATGGTGTCGCGGATGCTGTCGGTGCCGGCCATCAGCATGACGACGCGGTCGAGCCCGATGGCGATGCCGCCGTGCGGCGGCGCGCCGTAGCGGAAGGCGTCGAGCAGGAAGCCGAACTTCTCGTAGGCCTGCTCGCGCGTCAGCCCGATCACCGACATCACCTTCTCCTGCAGGTCGGGCCGGTGGATGCGCACCGAGCCCGAGCCCAGCTCGTTGCCGTTGAGCACCAGGTCGTAGAGCTCGCCGCGCACGCGCCCCGGGTCGGTGTCGAGCAGCTCGAGGTCGCTCTCCAGCGGGTGGGTGAACATGTGGTGCATCGGCGCCCAGCCGCCGGCCGCGTTGCGCTCGAAGAGCGGGAAGCGGTGCACCCAGCAGAAGCGCCACTCGCCGGCGCGCTGGCCGAGGGCGGGGCGGCCGAGCTCGAGGCGCACGGCACCCAGCCCCTTGCACGCGCTCTCCCACGGCCCGGCGGTGAGGAAGACGGCGTCCCCGGCCTGCGCCTGCACCGCGTCGCGCAGATGGTCCCCCGCCTCGCCGGCGAAGAAGCGCGCCGCGCCGCCGTCCCAGCCCGACTCGGTGCGCTTGAGCCACGCCAGCCCCGCCGCCCCGGCGCGCTTGGCCTGCTCCTCGAGCTGGTCGAGGTCCTTGCGCGACAGCCCCCCTCGCCCCGGCGCCACCAGCGCCATCACCTTGTGCTCCGGCGTCTGCGCCGCCTCCTTGAGGAAGCGGGCGCTGGACTCGGCGGCCACCGCCGTGACGTCGCGCAGCTCGAGACCGAAGCGCAGGTCGGGCTTGTCGGAGCCGAAGCGGCTCATGGCCTCGCTGTAGGGCAGCCGGGGCAGCGGTACGGTGATCTCCTGCCCCAGCACCTCGCGCCACAGGTGGACCACCAGCCCCTCGACCAGCGCGAAGATGTCGTCCTCGCGCACGAACGACATCTCGATGTCGATCTGCGTGTGCTCCGGCTGGCGGTCGGCGCGCAGGTCCTCGTCGCGCAGCGCGCGGGCGAGCTGGAAGTAGCGGTCGAAGCCCGAGGCCATCAGGGTCTGCTTGTAGAGCTGCGGCGACTGCGGCAGGGCGTAGAACTTGCCGGGGTGGTTGCGGGCCGGCACCACGTAGTCGCGGGCCCCTTCGGGCGTCGGCTTGACCAGGAGCGGGGTCTCGATCTCGAGGAAGTTCTGCGCCGCGAGGTACTGGCGCGTCGCCATGGCGGCGCGGTGGCGTAGCGCCAGCACGCGCTGCATGCGCTCGCGGCGCAGGTCGAGGTAGCGGTAGCGCAGGCGCAGGTCTTCCGAGGCCTCGGTCTCGTCGGCGATCGAGAACGGCGGCACCTCGCTGGCCGAGAGGATGCGCACTTCGGAGACGGCCAGCTCGATCTCGCCCGTCGCCATGTTCTTGTTGACGGCGTCGGCGGGCCGCTGGCCGACCCGGCCGGTGACCGCCAGGACCCACTCGCTGCCCACCCGGCGCAGCTTCTCCACCGCCTCGTCCGGGGTCTCCTCGGGGCGCGCCACGACCTGCGTGATGCCGTAGCGGTCGCGCAGGTCGAGGAACATGACGCCGCCATGGTCGCGCGTGCGGTGCACCCACCCCATGAGGACCGCGGTCTTGCCCACCTCGTTGCTGGTGAGCCCGCCGCAGGTGTGGGTGCGCTTGAGATCGCCGAGCGGGTCGAGGGCGACGGGGGCGGAGACCGCCCCCTGCGCCACCGGCGGTTCCACGCTCTGCTGCGCCGCCGGCTCGGCCGGCTGGTCCGGCGTCCCCGGCTTTTCCGCGCGCGCCTTGGGCTTGGTCATGCGGATTCGATCCCCCGTGTCCGCGGCCGCCTCAGCGGCCCGGGCCGCCGGCCGCCGCGAGCGCGGCCGCCAGCGCTTCCTCGATGCCGGCGCGCGGCACCCGCCGCTGCTCGCCGGTGGCCAGGTCCTTGAGCGTCAACTCGCCCGCCTTCACTTCGTCCTCGCCGAGGATGACCGCGAGCCGCGCCCCCAGGCGGTCGGCCTGCTTGAGCTGCGCGCCGAGCCCGCGCTCCTCGAGATCGAGGTACACCTGGAAGCGCCGGCGCAGCTCTCGCGCCAGACAGCGCCTCGTCGCCGAGGCCCGCGCCGCGCGCCAGGAACACCCCGGCGCTCTCCGGCTGGGGCGTCTTGCCCTCCTCTTCGAGCGCCAGCAGCGTGCGCTCCACCCCCATCGAGAAGCCCACCGCCGGCACGTCGGCGCCGCCCAGCAAGTGGATGAGCCCGTCGTAGCGCCCGCCGCCGCCGAGCGCCGATTGCGCCCCCAGCCGGCCGTGGTGCACCTCGTAGGCCGTGCGCGCGTAATAGTCGAGCCCGCGCACCAGGCCGGGGTCGATCTCGTAGCGCGCGCCGGCCGCCTCGAGCCCCCGCTTCACCTGCTCGAGGTGGGCGCGGCAGGCGTCACACAACGAGTCGAGCATGGGAGGCAGATGGTGGACGATCTCCTGGCACGACGGCACCTTGCAGTCGAATACGCGCAGCGGGTTCTTGTCGAGCCGCTCCTGGCAGTCGGGGCACAGCTCGGCGCGCCGCGGCCCGAGGATCTCACGGATGCGCTGCTGGAAGGCCGGCCGGCAGGTGGCGTCCCCCACGGAGTTGAGCTTCACCGTCAGGCCCGCCAGACCCATGGTCCCGAGCAGGTCCACGAGCAGGAGGATGGTCTCGACGTCGGCCCACGGGCTGGCGCTGCCCACGACCTCGGCGCCCCACTGGTGGAACTGGCGGTAGCGGCCGGCCTGCGGGCGGTCGTAGCGGAACATGGGGCCCAGGTAGTAGACGCGGTGCAGCATGCCCGGCTGCGTGAGCCCGGCCTCGATCAGCGCCCGCGCCACGCCCGCCGTGCCCTCGGGGCGCAGCGTCAGGCTGCGGCCCTTGCGGTCGGGGAAGGTGTACATCTCCTTGCGGACGATGTCGGTGGACTCGCCCACCCCGCGCGCGAAGAGCTCGGTGGCCTCGAAGTAGGGGGTGCGGATCTCCCGGTAGCCGTAGCGCGCCGAGAAGCGCCGGGCAGCGTCTTCCAGCGCCTGCCACGCCTCGACTTCGCCGGGCAGGATGTCCCGGGTGCCGCGCATCGCCTGGAGTCTCTTGCTCATCGCGTTCCGGTACTAAAGGAAAGGCAGGCCGCGGGGGATTCCGGGTGCCTGAAAGCGGGCAGACTACCACGCGGTCGGGCGGGGCCGGAAGGACTGGGGGCGGCCGCGCTCGTGCGGCTCGTCCGCCGCGCCAGCCCTACGCCCTTCTGGCTTGCCGCGCGCGGCGACTTCGGGTCGCCCCGCGCAGCACCAGGAAGAACACGATCGCCAGGGCCAGCCCGGCGGAATCGGCCATGTAGTCGAAGGGGTCCGACTGCCGCCCCGGCACGTAGGCCTGGAACAGCTCGTCGGCCAGGGCCACCGACAACCCGATGATGAGGGCCACGAGGCCAGCGGGAACGCTGCGCTGGAGCAGCTCCGTGCCGCGGATCGCCCGCACCAGGAGGAAGCCCAGGATGCCGTACTCGAGGGCGTGCGGGATCTTGTCCGAGAAGGATCCGAACAGCAGCGGCGGCTGGAGGCCTTGCAGCGACGACACCACGAAGATGAGGGTCACGTAGAGCAGGACGGGCAGCCAGAAGCGCAGGAACTTGTCCATTAATGGGCCTGGTACGGCCATCCTCCCTGCTGGCCCGCCGGCGCCCCGAATGAGACTTGACCCGGACGGGCTCAGGACACTAGATTACCGGTGCCTCGCTCGAAGGCCCGCCGGTCTCTCCTGCGACCCGGACTTCTGCGCCGCTAGCTCAATTGGCAGAGCAACTGACTCTTAATCAGTAGGTTGGAGGTTCGATTCCTCCGCGGCGCACCAAGCATAGCAGATAGTCAGCGGGGCGGCCGAGTGGCCGCCCCGTTGGCTTGGCTACCAGCCAGCTACCATTTGCCCCAACTGGCCCGTCACTCCTTCACCGTATGACCACCGCACGGGCCGTCAGCGAGCGGCTGCGGCCATGCACCTCTCGAAGAACTCCACGTAGCGCGGCTCGAGCATCGCCCGCGATACCACGGTCGAGCCCAGCTCCATCATCCGCGGCTGCTGCGCATCAAACGCCGGCCAAGGCGGGAGCCCCGGGCCGTTCGGGTCGCCCGTCCGGGCGAACTGGACCCAGTACGCCGCGAGCGTCTCGGAGAGCCGACGGTCGGAGTCCTCCCATGGCCGGGGCAGCTTCCGCAGGTTCGCGAACGCGTAGGGCACGTCGGAGGTGTGGAACGCGCCGAACTCCGGATGCTCGGGCCACGGCGTGGCGCGTGTGAAGCAGTACGCGAACATCGGCCCATGACACGATGCCGCCCGCGCCCGCGCCCAGACCAGGAGCCCGAAGAGCCCGCGATCCCGCATGCTCCGCTTCTGCGCGAGAGCGGCCTCCCGGTCGTCGGCGACCGGATAGAGCCGCAGCGCCTCGTCCGCCAGCGTGTCCAGGCCAGAGCGCACGAACGCGACGAACTCCGCGGCCGTGGCCTTGCCGTAGCCGGGCTCGCTGCTGTCCTCGTCCGACGTCATGCCGAAGAGGATCGGCACGTCGCTCCCGGGCCCGAGCGGGGGCTCCGCGGGCAGACACCAGCCGTCGGCCACAGGGCCGAACCGGCCGCCCGGCAGGGTCGCCGAGGCCGGCAGCGCGCGCAGTGCCGCGAGCGAGCTGTCCCGCTGGGACCTCGCCCACGCGGCGCCGGCCGCCTCGGCCGCCGCGAGCGGCTGGAAGCCGTCGACCGTGCCGCCGCTCATCAGGATGACGCGGTGGAAGAGTCCGCGAGCCAGCGGCGAGTGGAGCAGGGCGCCGGCCAGCATCGCACCCGAGGACTGGCCCGCCAGCGTCACGCGATCCGGATCGCCGCCGAACGCCGCGACGTTACGCCGGACCCACCGCAGCGCGGCGATGCAGTCGAGCAGGCCGTAGTTCCCCGACACGCGCGCGCGCGACTCCGCGCTCAGCACCGGATGCGCGAGGAAGCCCAGCGCGCTCAGCCGGTAGTTGATCGTCACCACCACCAAGCCGCGCCGCGCGAGCTCGGCGCCATCGTACACGGCCACCGCGCCGGAGCCGCCGGTGAGGGCGCCGCCGTGCAGCCACACGAGCACGGGCCGCTTGCCACCCTTTCGCGGTCCGCGGTCGGCGGTCCAGAGGTTGAGCGTGAGGCAATCCTCGCTCGTCGGCTCCTGCGTGACGAATTCCGCCGTCCACGGCGGCGCGGACCAGTGCAGCTGCTGACAGCAGGGACCGACGCGGTCGGCGCTGCGCACGCCGCTCCACGCCGCCGGCGGCTGAGGCGGGCACCAGCGGAGCGCCCCGAGCGGTGGCCGCGCGTAGGGCACGCCCGCGAACACCTGCACGCCGGGCACTCCACTCGCGACGCCCTCGATCCAACCGCTCTCGATGCGCACCGCCGCCGCCCCGGCGATGGAGCCGGACGCCGATGTCAGCAGAATCGAGACGAGCAGCCGGACCGCGACCCGAGCACGCATGCGAACCTCCGAGTGACCATGACGAGGGCACCGGCATGGCGCGCGCCCGCCATCTCCTGTGCGCCAGCGCCGAGGGCGACCTGCAGCACACGATGGCCGGCGCCACGCGAGCGAGCGAGTCGTCCGTGAGCGCATGCACCATGAACAGCGCGTCGTCCACGCAGCGCGTGCGGTCGCCGAGCAGGATGGGGTCGCCTACGTGGTGGCTCCACACCGGCAGGCCCTCGTTTCCGACCTCATGGGAGTAGCAGAAGCGCGCGCCGCTTTCCAGCGGGACGTGCTCGGCGTCCGAGCGCCTGCGACGACCGCGCGAGCCGCGCGCGCTGCCACGGGGCGTCGCGCCGGGTGCCCGAGAAGCCGCCGCCCACCCTGGGCCTGGCCAGGAACGCGGGGATCTGCGCCGCGCCGGGCCGGCCTGACCCTCGCGCAGGATCTGAATCTCCCGCTCCACCGTGAATCGGCTCTTGCGCACCGGTCCTTCTCGTCGTCAGACTACCGGAGGGCTGAAGCTCCCACCGCGCGCTCTTCCGGGGAACCGGTTACACGGAGCGCCGAACACGGGACGATGCCCCTTCGACTGCTGCACGGCCAAGGAGGCCGACCATGCGAACTCTGACCCTGGTTCTCGTCCTGTTTCTGGTCCTGCTCAGCGGCTGCGTCTACAGGGCGCCCGTAACCACGAATCACAAGATCCCCATCGATCCGGCCGTGCTCGGGCTGTGGCAGGCGATCCCGGAACCCGGCAAGGACGCGGACGCCGACGAGACGATGCTCGTGCTCAAGTTCTCCGACACGGAGTACGTGGTCCGCTATCCGTCCGGGAAGGATGCCATGTTCTTCCGCGGCTACCCGATCAAGGTGGGGAATCTGCAGTGCGTGCAGATCCAGCTCCTCGGCGCGAAGGACCAGCCGGCCAAGGATGACGACCGCAAGTACCACATCGTGGCGTACAGGCTGGCGGAGGGTGTCCTGGAACTGAAGACGCTGAACACCGACCTGATCCCCAGCGCGTTGGCCACCGGTGCGGACGTGCTCAAGGCCATCAAGGCAAACCTCGCCAACCCAGACCTGTTCAAGGACCCCGGCAAGTTCAGGAAGGTCGTCGAGGGATAATCGCGGAGAGCACGGGGAACGCGGAGGCCGGAGGCTGCGGTCGGCACAGCCCCCGGCCTGGTGGAGCCAGTCCGGGCGGTTCCCGGGTCCGCGGCAAGTGCTCCTCGATCAGGGTCTCCTCCCTGGCCGCCCCTGGCATCGAATCGCCACCGGGAACTCGGCTCCACGCTGGCTGCAGCGCCCCCGCGCGACCCCGTGCTCGAGTGGCCCGCAGTCGAGGGACCGTCCGATCGTGCTCCGAAGCATGCGGCGACACTACCGCATCATCGAGACTCCCCTGCGCCCGACGGCGGCCTACGGCCGTGGCGATGGCTCGCGCCATCGAAGATCCGTGACCATCGCCAACCTCCACTACCGTCCGGCCGCCTCCGGCACGGAGGCAAACCCGCTCGGCGCCCTCTAAACGCCGAGCGACCAGGATCACGATCGGTGCCGCGCTGCACCCGGCTTCAGTGGGGCAGAGGGTGACGAGCGCTGTGACCACGCGGTCGACAGTCCGCACCCGTGGGGGGCGCTAACTCGCGGGCCCTTGCCCGAGGCCGGGCACAAGAGCGGGGAAGCCTTCCCCGTTTCGCGTCCCTTCAAGTGCCCGCGGATGCCCTCGGATGCCCGCGCGTTCCCGGGCCAAGTTCTTGCCGCCTCTCGTAGTTCGCTGCGCGACAACCGCTTCGTGCTGGCAACCGCAATGGTCTCTTAATCAGTAGGTTGGAGGTTCGATTCCTCCGCGGCGCACCAAAGAATAGAAGAAACGCGACGGGGCGGCCGAGTGGCCGCCCCGTTGACATTGGCTACCCAGCGACCACCGGTCACACGGCAGTCGAGGTCTTCTGCCCGGCCTCCACAGGCTCGCGCCCCTCACATCAGCACGACCAGGCGCCGCGTCCCTATCACCCGCCCCCCCGCGCACATGCGCAGGAAGTACACGCCGGCGCCCGGCCGCGCGCTACCGCTTAGGTCCCAGGTCGTGCTCCAGCGGCCCGCTTCCCAGGCCCGCGGATCGCTGCGCGCCACGATCCGCCCGGCCACGTCCACGAGCTCGAACTCCACGGCGGCGCCCGCGGCGAGATCGAACTCAACGGTCACCTCGCCGCGGCTCGGGTTGGGGCGCACGCCGCGCAGCGCGGTGACGCGCGGGCCGGGCGCGTCGGCATCCACACCCCGCGGCTGCACGCCGATGATGTAGCTCTCGTCCGCGCCGCTCTCCTTGACCACCACGAGACCGTAGTAGTCGGCCACCGAGGTCATGAATGACGTCGTCGCGGAGCCGCTGAGTATCTGCTCGCCGCGCCCGGCCCAATAATGGCCCCCCGGATTCCGGAACAGGAAGAAGTGCGTGCCCGCGCCTTGTAGCCGCTGGAAGTAGATCGCGTAGTTGCCGGGAGTGAGGTAGACGTCCCAGATCTTCACGATGTCGCTGGACCAGCTTTGCACGGTCACCGGTGGGTCGCCCACCACCATCTGCGTGCCGCCTTGCTCCCACTCCGTGTACACCTGCGAGGTCCCCGGGACCGCCAGGGAGATGATCGCGTACTGCTCGCCCAGGGCGATGTGGTTGAAGTCGGCGACCACGAAGTCCACGAACCCGGCCGCCCAGTCGGACCTGACGAAGAGGGGATTGAAACAGAGCGGCGGCGCGCCACCGCTGGGGTCGGTGTAGCCATAGAGGTCCCAGTTGTAGGTCAGCTGCACCGGGCGCACGGCGATTGCCGCCCAGTAGGGCTGCTGCTGGTTGAAGCGGAAGCGCATCAAGTTGTCCAGCACGAAGAACGGCGAGCTGTCCGACAGCGCGAGGGCCGGCGGGCAGGTGGACACACCCACCTTGAAGGGTCCGCTCTGCCCGAGGTCGCTGATGACCAGTAGCCCGTACAGCCCGCTCACCGGCGCCGTGTAGGTCTCCGTGCCCGTGGTCGCGAACTCCTGCTGGCCGTCGGTCATCCACGGCGAGGCCGTGGCCCCGGGCCGGAAGAGCAGGAGCCGGAAATCACGGTCGTCCGCGTGGCTGAAGCTGAACGTGTAGGTGGTGCCGGCGGCCAGGTACACGTCGCGCACCTGCAGGGGAGCACCGTTTTCCAGGTAGCCGCTCCAGGGCGGGCCGTCATAGGCGACGGACAACGCCCCGTCGGCCCACAGCACGGTGCCCGGCGGGCTGCTCGGATAGAGATAGACGTAGGCGTAGTAGGTACCGAGCGGCGCGCCACCGGCGTGGAAGTTGCACATGAGGAAGCCGGTCCGCGGCCCGCCGAATGTCACTTCGGCGCGGTGGTCGGAGAAGCAGGTCGGAGTGCCGGACCCGCTCCCCGTGGCGAAAACACCGAGGTCGGCGTGCGCCGCGGTGGTCTGCACCCCGATGGCCGCCCAGGCCTGCTCGGCCTGGCTGAACCGGTAGTAGCTGTGGGCGTAGTCGTCCGTCGGCCAGCCGACCCCGCTGGTCAGGACCGACGGCGGCGAGCAGATCCGAATCGAGAGCCCGTAGCGGCATACGCCGCCATCGTCGTTGACCACGGCGAAGGCATGTGCACCCGAGACCGACGGAGTGTAGGTCTGGGTCCCGGGCGCCATGGAGAAGGCCGCGCTCACGCGGTTCCTCCAGACGGCGCCGCCGGTGCCGTTCTCGAAGACCAGGAGCCGCAGCGAAGCCGTGCCCTCGGCGGTGAGCTCCACGGTATAGGACATGCCGTTCGCCAGCCACGCGTTCCACACCTGCAGCACGTCCTCGGGGCCGGGCTCGGCGGTCACCGGCGGCCCGTTCGTGAACAGCGTCGTCGCCAGGCCGGGATGCTCCCATTCGATGTGCGCCGGCTGAGAACCTCCGCCATAGCGCCACGTCCGGAGGTAGTGCGTCGAGCCCGAGGTGCCGGCGAAATCCCCGGCGATCACGTCCGCTTCTCCGCTGCCCCGCTCGGACGTGCTGAGGCTCGTGCCCACGCAGGTGGGTGGCGCGGCCGTCGTCGAGGAGATTGCGAGATCCCAGTCCTCGTTCTCGGCCGGCCGCACGGCGACCACGGTCCACCAACTCGGCGAGGGGGGCAGGATGGTGAAGAAGCTCGGCGTGGCGGACACCGGCTGTGAGACCCCGCTCGTCAGTGGCATGTAGCTGCATTGCGCCGCGGCCGAGCCGGCGGTGGCGATGAGGATGAGAACGCACGCGATCGCGGCGCTCCCGCTGATTCGAGGCTGGCTGGGGAGGCAGGTCATGGCGCACCTCCGCGATGGGGCCGCTTGCGGACCCGCTGCCATCGGAGGAGACCCACCGCCGGAGCGGCTCGACCAGCGCGTGGGCGCGGGCCGGAGGCCCGCCAGCGCAAGAGAGGATGGCCTTCGAAGGGTCGGAGAGCCGAGCTTCGACTGGTCGGAGGCACAAAGAGTCTAGCAGGGGCGAGCCTACCGCACCAGTATCTTTCGTCCGGATGGACCGAGCCTGGCGTGCCGAGCGGCAGGGCCGACAATCCGCCTATGGCCTCGGATTGGCTACGAGCCGGCCACCAAGCCAGACGAACTCGGCTGCACTCAGACGACACCGCCGTCGTCGTCCGGCTTGATTTCTCTATCAGTTAGGTCGTCTGGGTGCTGCTCAGGTAGGCCTTGTTGTAGACTCTTAATCAGTAGGTTGGAGGTTCGATTCCTCCGCGGCGCACCAAGCATAGCAGATAGTCAGCGGGGCGGCGAAAGCCGCCCCGTTTGCGTTGGCAACCAAACGGCTACCACTTGCTCCAGAGGCGGGTGCTCGGCGTGCCTACTGGCTGCTTACTAATCAGTAGGTTGGAGGTTCAATTCCCCTGGCACTTGCCACCCGGCCAGCACAACGACGCGGGGCAGTCCGAAGACTGCCCCGATCGATTCCAGGGCTTGGCGGGGGCTGGTTAGCGAATCACCACCGCCCGCGCCGTCAGCGAGCGCCCACCGTGGCTCAGCCGCACCACGTATACCCCCGGAGAGAGATACGCGCCGTCGTCCAGGGCGAGCACGTGCCGACCCGACCCCGTCCCCGCGAGCGCGCGGCTCAGTACCTGCCGACCGGCCACGTCGAACACGGCCAACTCCGCCGGTGCTCCGTCAGGCAGGCTGAACGACACCCGCAGTCCTTCTACCGCCGGGTTCGGCCGCGCCCCCTCCAGTGCCAGCGCATGTCCCGCTGGCACCGTTACCCAGACCTCGCCGGTCAGCACGACTTCTCCACCTGAGGGGATTCCCAAGCAGTAGCCGTACTGCACCCCGGGCTCGACAGCCGTGTCCTCATAGTGCAGGTAGCCAGCCGCATCCTCTATCGCTTGGCCGAGAGCATCCCAGGTAGTCAGACTCGTTCGCCGGTACACGGCCACGGAAGGAACAACTTCGGGATCCGCATACCAGCGCAGCAACACCCGTCCGGGCTCCGCGTCGGCGGAGACCAGCGCCGCCAGCGCCGGCGTGCCCGAGTCGCCGATGTTCAAGAGGACAGAGACCGTGCTGGAGCCGCCGTTCGCCGTCACCAGGTCACACTTGCCATCGCCGTCGAGGTCGGCGCTCGCCACGGAGGCGGCGCCGTTCGACCCGTATGCGCTCTTGGCCCCGAAGGTGCCGTCGCCATTGCCGAGCAGCACCGAGACGGTGTTGCCGATGTTCGCCGTCACCACATCAGACTTGCCGTCGCCGTCGAGGTCGGCGATCGCGACGGAGTGGGGCCCATATCCTGCGGCGTAGTCGCTCCTGGCCCCAAGAGTGCCGTCGCCATTGCCGAGCAGGACCGAGACGGTGCCGACGGAGGAATAGCCGCCGGTGTTCGCTGTCACCAGGTCAGACTTACCATCGCCGTCGAGGTCCACGATCGCCACGGAGGCAGGGCCGGCCCCCGTGGCGTAGTCGGTCCTGGTCCCGAAGGTGCCGTCGCCATTGCCGAGCAGCACCGAAACGGTGTTGGAGAGGGAGTTCGCCGTCACGAGGTCCGGCTTGCTATCGCCGTTGAGGTCCGCGATCGCGACGCCGTTGGGCCGGGATCCCGTGCCGTAACTCCTCGGAATGTCGAAGCGGCCGTCGCCGCTGCCGAGAAGCGCCGAGACGGTGTTGGAGGCGAAGTTCGCCGTCACCAGGTCGAGCTTGCCATCGCCGTCGAGGTCGCCGATCGCGATGGATACGGGACTGCCTCCCGTGCCGTAGTCACCCTTGGGCCCGAAGGCGCCGTCGCCGCTACCGAGCAGCACCGAGACGGTGTTCGCGCCGCGATTCGTCGTCGCCAGGTCGAGATCGCCGTCGCCGTTGAGGTCGGCGACCGCGACGGAGCTGGGGACGTCGCCCGTGCCATAGTCGGCATTGGCGCCGAAGGTGCCGTCGCCGTTGCCGAGATGCATCGAGACCGTGTTGGAGGACCTATTCGCCGTCGCCAGGTCGGGCTTGCCATCGCCATTGAGGTCCCCGATCTCGATCGAGGTGGGACTGGATCCCGTGCCGAACTCGCGCTTGGGTCCAAAGGCCCCGTCGCCATTCCCCAGCAGCAATGCAACCGTGTCGAAGGAGCTGTTCGCCACCGCCAGATCCAGCTTGCCGTCACCGTTGAGGTCACCGATCTCGACCGCACTGGGGCCGTCCCCCGCGCCATAGTCGCTCTTGGCCCCAAAGGTGCCGTCGCCGTTGCCGAGCAGCAACGACGCGGTGTCGGAGTTGTAGTTCGCCGTCACGAGATCGGGCTTGCCATCACCATTGAAGTCGGCGATCGCGACGGAACTGGGTCGGCTTCCCGTGCCGAAGTCGCTCCTGGCTCCAAAGGCGCCATCGCCGTTGCCGAGCAGCACCGAGACCGTGTTGGAGTATGAAGGGGAGCTGCCCTGGTTCGCCACCACGAGGTCCGGCTTGCCGTCGCCGTTGAGGTCGGCGACCGCGACGGAGCTGGGGACGTCGCCCGTGCCATAGTCGGCATTGGCGCCAAAGGTACCGTCGCCGTTGCCGAGCAGCACCGACACGCTGATGGCATACTTGTTCACGGTCACCAGGTCCAGTCGGTCATCGCCATTGAGGTCGGCGACCGCGACGAAGACCGGACCGTACCCCGTGCCGTAGTCGCTCCTGGCCCCAAAGGTGCCGTCGCCGATGCCGAGACGCACCGAGACAGTGCTGGTATTCATGTTCGCCGTCACCACGTCGAGCGTGCCATCGCCGTTGAGGTCGGCGATCGCGACGGCACACGGGTAAGCGCCCGTGTCGTAATCGCTCCTGGCACCAAGCGTGCCGTCACCATTGCCGAGCAGCACCGAGACGGTGGAGACAAGGTTCGCTGTCACCAGGTCCGCCTTGCCGTCGCCATTGAGGTCTCCGATCACGACGGACACGGGCTCGTATCCAACATCGGCCGAGCCGAACGCAGCGGCGAAAAGAGGACCGCCGTCGTGCGAGCGGGCGGGCCCGGGCGCGACTGCGAGGGCTGCCGTCGCGAGGAGTGCGGCTCCGGCAACGAGCCGACAGCCTCTCCGGAGACGACTGGGCAACGCGACTGTGGTGACCATTGGCGGCCTGCTCTTGCCGCAGCAGGGGCGATCCCACCGCCGGGGCGGCTCAGCCGGCGTGTGGGCACGGGCCAACGGCCCGCCAGCGCGAGAGAGCGGATGACCTCGAGGAGCCGGAGAACCAGGCTTCGACTAGTCGGGGCGCAAGAACGCTAGCAGAACCGGGCCCCCCCCGCCAGTCTCTCTTGTCCAGAGGGACCGAGGCTGGCGTGCCAGAGGGCAGGGACGCCGGTGCGCCTGGCACCCCGGATTGGCTACCCGCCGGCTACCAAACCAAACGAACTCAGCCGCACTCAGCCGACACCGCCGCCGTCGTCCAGCTCGGTTTCTCTATCAGTTAGGTCGTGTGAGTGCTGCCCGGATGGGTCTCGCTGTGGACTCTTAATCAGTAGGTTGGAGGCTCGATTCCTCCGCGGCGCACCAGAGAATAGCAGATAGTCAGCGGGGCGGCCGAGAGGTCGCCCCGATTCCGTCGTCCGCCTAGTCCTACCGCACGATCACGAGCATCGCCCGCGCCGGCTCTCCTGCGATCCACGCACGAACGAAGTAGACTCCGGGGTCAAGCGCGCCGGGGCCCTCGGCCGGCACCGTCCAGTGGACACTCTGCTCGCCCGCCGGGTAGAGGCCTTCGGCCAACCGCACCAGCTCCCTGCCGGACACCGAGTAGACGCCGGCCCGCACCGCCGCCTCCCGCGCGGGGATCGACAAGCGCAGCTCGAGATCTCCGCCGCGCCGCACCGGGTTCGGCCGTAGCGCGATCCGCGCTCCGCCCGGGAGGACCGGGTTCCCGACCCCGACGTGACCGCTCGAGACGACATACTCCACGTAACCGCTCTGCGACGCGCCGGAATAGAGGCAGTAGAGAGGATAGGTATCGAGACCGGAGCCCGCGTTGTCGTTGGAGTAGCGGACGCACAATCCGATGGTCGCCCCGGGCATGACGAACAGGTCCTCCAGGTCGCCGTCGTTCAGGGGATGCGACATCTCGAGGAAGTTGCCGCCGCCCACCGTGGCAGCCGCGCCGACGCCGTTCGAGTGGAGGTCTAGCACCCCCCAGGAGGTCCCCGAGAAGTGTGCGTCATGGAAGTAGCCGTCCCCGGTGGCCGAGATCTCGTCGTCTCCCACGTCGGTGACGTCGTCGTTCTGCGAATCGATGCGCACCCCGAACTGATCCCCGGGGGTCAGCGTCGCGTCGGGGACGAAGAGCCCGAAGTAGAGATTGACGTTGTCGTCCATGACGTAGAGCTGGCTGCCTACCAGACCGGAGAAGACGCCGACCGGCGTTGCGACGTTCCATTCCCCGGGGCTCGGAATCCCGTCGATGGTCGCGGCCCCGAAGGCAGTGGGGATGAAGGAGGCCGGAGCCGCGAGCGCGGCAGACATGGGGGACACCAAACCGGCAGCGGCGATTGCAGCGACGAGCGCCATGGTTCTCATGGCAGACCTCCTTTGGAGGAGATGGCCCGCTGTCCACAGGCGTGTCATGTGGGGACAAGAATGTTACACCAACCGCGACGCGAGGACGATCGCGTTGCGTTGGCCTGCCGCGGCTCGTTGGTTCCGTCCTCCCTGACTGGTCCGTGAAGATGTCCCCCCATGCGACATCTCACGATGAGTAGGAAGGAGGCCCGGCGCCCGGACCCGGTCACGCCCACCGCCAACTCTCCTGAGCCAATTCCCCCAAGGGCAGGGGGGCACGCCCCGACCCGACGGCTCGTTCCACATGGGCGTCCGAACCAGGAGCGGTCCCGCACGCGCCCACCAACGAGTGCGGCACTAGTTAGTTAGCAGATCCGGCCCGACGCCCGGCCCGGCCCCGCGATCCACGGGCACACCCTTTGCGTGAGAGGCCAGGTAGACACGGCACGGCTCGATCCAGCCGTCCAGCAAGCAGGTCCGGCAAGGGGCCGGGCCGGGACCTCGGAAGGAACTCATGATCGCGCTGCTCATATCGCTGATGCTGATCGCGAGCCCCGTCTCGCCCGCCGGCAACGGCAATCACAAGGGATGGCGGAACAAGAAGACTCCTCCCCCGCCCCCAAGGCCCCCTGCCGAGCAGGTCGCCCAGCCGGGCGCCGGCGGCGGCGCGCAGGGCCCATCGAGCTCCGAGCGACCGACCTCGCGCTATTACATCGACTGACGTCCGCACCGAGATCCCGACCGAGAACGAAGCGGGGCGGCCCACCGGCCGCCCCGCTCGCCGCACACCGGAAGACGACGCCGGCGATCACCGGCGCCGCCCCCGCTCAGTCGAGCCGCACCATCCTCGCCGTCCGCGAACCCACCTCGGTCGTCAGCTTGGCGAGGTACACGCCAGGGCCCGCGGTTCGTCCCGCGGTGGTGCGACCGTCCCACACGACGCTGTACGGCCCCGCCGCCAGGCCGCCCATCTGCCGCTGCCATACCTGCCGACCCGCCACGTCGAAGATCTCCACGCGGGCGCTTCCCGCCGTCGGCAGGGCGAAGCGCAGCGTCACCGAGCCGCGCTGGCTCGGATTGGGGAAGGGAGCGGCGAGCGCGAGCGCGCCGCCGCCCTTGCCCCCCACCGCCACCACGCCTGCCGGCGCGTAGGTGATCCCCGAGACATTCGGGAAGCCCGTCGGGCCGATCAGCGCCGTCGCACCCGTGGTGGGATTGACGCGGTAGAGGTTGCCGCCGTCCTGCTTGCCGCCGCCGGCGTAGAGGTCCCCGTCGGGGCCGAACTCCGCCCCCCCGGCCCAGACGTCGGTGGGCCCGATCACCGTCGCGGCGCCCGTGGTGACGTCGAAGCGCACGAGCGACGAGTACCCGACGCCCTGGCCGTTGGTGAGTCCGAAGAGCGCACTCTTGCGCGCATCGAACGCGAGCCCCACCACCGGGGCGACACCGGTGGGCCCGAACGTCGTCGAGTTTCCGGATACCGGATCGAGGTTACGCAGGCTGTAGTCGTTGGTGCCGGGCTCGAACGCCGCGCCGTACAGTCGCCCGAGCGCGAACTCCAGCCCGTTGTACGCGGCGCCATTAGAGACCAGAGGGCCCATCGCCGCGCCGGTCGCGATGCTGAACGCCTGGTCGGCGTAGCCGCCGTCGCGCACCTGCAGCCACGCCATGCCGCTCGCCGCGTCGTACTCGATCTCTGTGGAACCCTCTCCGAAGGCGGTCGGCAGGTCGGCGATGTAGGTGCCCACGCCGTCGAGGGGGCTCAGTCCGAAGAGCTGGCCCTCGTTGGTGCAGGCGAACAGCGAGCCGGTGTCGATGCCGCAGCGGACGAGGTTGGCGAGCAGCCGCGGCCAGTCGCCGTACGCTGTCATCGGCTCGGCGCCGTTGGCGTAGACGACGCGGCGGTCCGGGCGGTACGCGATCGCAATCTCGCCGTCGTCGTAGTAGCCGTCCACGAGGCCGTCACCCTGGACGACGAGGATGTCCCGATAGACCGCGCTGTAGGCGTCCACATAGTGATGGAAGCAGGTGGTCCCGTCGCCGGCGTAGGGCGACTCGGACATGTGATTCTCCCCGCCCGGCGAGGTCACCGGACTGTAGCCGGCCTTCATGATGCGCCCGCCGAGCGAGTTGCCGCTCGTGTAGGTGCAGAAGGCCCCCAGGATCACCTTGCCGCCGCCGTCCACGTAGTCCGCCAGGCGGTCGCCGAAGAGATCGCGATCGGCATAGGGATTGTTCGTCCAGGTCATGACGGCGTCGTAGCCGGCGAGCAACGCCGGGCTGGGCGTGGCGTACCGGGGATCGAAGTAGTCCACCGCCCCGCCGATCTGCGCCGCCAGGAAGGCCCGGACCATGGGATCGTCGTCGGACGACGGGGCGTAGAGCAGGCGCGGTCCGGTCGCCAGGTTCGCGGTGGCCGCGTTGGCGACGAGCCGCGCCCAGTCGCCGGTGCCGAAGGTAGGCATCGTGAGCGCGTTGCAGTAGACGACCCGCCCGTCCGGACGGTAGGCCGCCGCGATCTCGCCGTCCTCGTAGTGACCGTCCACGATGCCGCAGCCCTGGCCGACCAGCACGTCGTACGCCATGCTTCCGTAGCTCGAGACGCCGGCGTGCAGAGCGCTGGCGCCGTCCCCGGCGTACCAGCCGGCGAATTCGTGGATGGCCACCGGCGATGCCGGCTTCACCGGACTGTAATCGGGCTCCATGATCCGCCCGTAGAGGCCGAACTCGTCCTCCTGGTAGGCGCACCCGAAGCCGAGGACCACCCGGCCGCCGGCGTCCACGTAGTCCGCCAGCGCGTCCCCGAACTGGAACGGATCGGAGTAGCCGAAGAATTCGTGCGTGTACACGCAGTCGTAGGTGCTCAGCAGGCTGAAGCCGGGGGTGCCGGCGGTGGCGTCGAAGTAGCCCACCGGCCCGCCGGTGATCGCGGAGAGCGCCCGCCGGACCAGCGTCTCGTCCGCGCTCGCCGGCGCATACAAGATGGAGGGAGCGGTCGGCGAGCCCGTGGCGGCGTTGGCGATGATCTGCGTCCAGTCGCCGGTGCCGGCCAGGCTCGTGCCGCCGCCGCCGTTGGTGTAGATCACCCGACCGTCGGGGCGGTAGGCCAGGGCGATCTCGCCGTCGGCGTAGTGGCCGTCGGCGATCCCTGCGCCCTGGAGCGTCAGGATGTCGCGGTACTCGCAGGCGTAAGCCAGCACGCCGGCGTGGAGCGAGGACGTCCCGTCGCCGGCGTAGGAGTCCAGTGTGTAGTGATTGCCCGTCCCGGTGACCGGGATGTAGCCGGGCGCACGGATGCGGCCGCCGATCTGCAGCGACGTGAACGGCCCGAGGATGACCTTGCCGCCGGTGTCCACGAAGTCCGCCAGCACGTCGCCGAACGCCGTCGCATCGAAGTAGGCGTTATTCGGCCACGTGTACACGCAGTCGTAGGCCGCCAGCTCCATCAGGGGGGGCGTGCCGCTGCGGGCGTCGTAGTAATCGACCACCGCGCCCGCGAGCGCGCCGATTGCGCTCCGGTAGGCCGGGTCGTCTTCGGCGGCGGGCGCGTAGAGGATGCGCTGCACGAGGGCTTCCGGCCGGACCGGCGGCGTGTCGCGCAGCGGCACGATCGGGTTGAGGGCCCGGCCTGCCGGCTTGGCGGCCGGCGCCCTCACGGCCGGCGCGGCCAGCATCTCGGCGGGACCCGCCCAGGGGCGGTGCGCCGGCGCGTCCGGCGGGGCGGCCGCCCGGTTGATGTTGGCCGATCCGCCGGCGTCCCGCGGCGCGATCCCGGCGAGCGCCGCCAGAGCGATGCCGATCAGCACGGACAGAAGTGCGCGACGTGATGCCATGCCCAGCCTCCATTCCGGTTCACGGTGTGCGTCTACGGAGTCGGGAAGAGCGCGCTCGGCGCGCGGACTCCGCGGCCTATCCCGATCGAAAGCTCAGTGGAGCCGGCTATCACCTCCCGTTCGCCGCGCGGACGCGGACGGTGTGCCTGCGGCACACGGCGAGGCATTGCGAGACGCGGGTCGCCGCCAGAAGGCTGCGGCGCGGGGGTTCCCCGGGAGAGCAAGGCTGCGCGGCGGCGGGAGGCGGCATCGGCGGCGGCCCCCGCCCCTGGGGGATGGAGCGCCCCGGTTGCACGGGCGGCCCTGCGCTCCAAGTGCCGCAGCTTACGCCGGGGGCGGGGTGGTGTCACGGGAAAGGATGGGGCGAGGCAGCCGAATCCTGGTTACGCGGTCCGCAGGCGCCGGCGGACGTTGGTCAACGCGGATTCGCCGCCAGTTGGGTCGGTTCCCAGGTGAAGATGTCGGACCCCGCCTTCACGAGATTGACGACCAGGTGTTTCCCGTCGGGCGACCAGGCGCACGACGTCGGCCGCTCCCGGCCTTCGAAGGTCTGGAGCACACGTAGCCGGCGACTCGAGACGTCGTAGATAAGCACGTGGGCCGCCATAGGATTGCTCTGCGGCAGGATCATGGCCACTTGCCTGCGGTTCGGAGAGGTGCACAGCCAGCTCACTGCCAATCGCTCCGCACCCGGGACGACCTTTGCGATGTCCTCCGGCTCAAGCCAGGTTTCGGTCTTTCGCGTTTCGGCATCAAGCGCCACGACTGCGGGGGGTAGACCCCCCTTCCAAGACGGGGCCAGGGACACGAGGACCTGCCGGTTCCCCGGACCCCAGTCGAATGCCCGCAACTCTTCGGCCGTCGAATCCTGGTACACGGTGACCGGGGCGGCCTGGCCGATGCGGACCCGCAGTCCCTCGCCATGGTCGTGTACGGAGTAGAGCAGATTCCCGTCGCGTTCGCCGGTCGGCGCCAGCCGCGAGACGATCTCGGGTGGACCCAGGACCTGCTCCTGGCGGCCGCCGTCCTCTGAGGTGCGCCAGATGGTCTGAGACCACCGGATGTCTCCGAATCTGTAGACACGCCCGACATCGGCGCGAATGTAGAGGATGGTGCCGTCCTTCCCCGGACAAGGCTCGAAGGCGGAGGTCCCGCGGATGGCGACGATTGGGTCGAGATCCGCGCCCGCCCCCAGGCGCGCCCGCCACAGCTGCCAGCGGCCCTGGACCAGCGACTCGAAGAACAGCGAGGTGCCGTCAGCCGAGAACACGGGCCGGCGGGTTCTGGCCGTGACGTCCAGCGGCGCCGCGATCGCGCCGGTGACCAGATCGAGAACCGTGATCCGGCTCGATTCGTATTCCGTCTGGTAGACGAATCGCTGGCCGTCCGGCGCCAGGCTGACGTGCCGTTCGTTCGCGGAGCCCGCGGTCAGGCGCTGATGCTCTCTGCCCTCGAGCGAGATCTTCCAGACGCTCAGCACGCCTTGTAGCTCTCCGGCGATGACGACCCACTTGCCGTCAGGGGTCCACGAGTACTGGCCGCCGAGCTCGATCGGAGCGGTTTGGATCATGCGGCCGTCCGTGCCGTCGGCGTTCATGATCCAGAGGTCATGGCCGGGGGCCTCCCCGCGCCAGCGCATGTAGCCGATGCGCCTCCCGTCGGGTGACCATTTCGGCTTGTAGACGGCGTCTCCGGGCCGCGGAGGCTTGAGCAGGACCCGACTCTTTCCGGTGCGCAGATCGAGCAGCCAGATCTCCTCGTTCCCCCACCCGCGGGCATAGGCGAGCGTCCGGCCATCCGGCGAGACGGCGGGGAACCTGCCATCGGTGACCAGCAGGCTCGCGGACCCGCTGAGCACGTTCACGGCATAGGAGTTGAACCTGGACGTCGTGCTGTCGATCCCATGTACGAGCACGACGTCCCCACCCGGCATCCAGCCCCAGACGGTAACGCGGAAGGGCAGTGCGATACTACGCACGCCACCCCCCTCAGCCGGCATTACCGTGATCTTCCCGCCTTGGGCAAAGGCGATGTACCGCCCGTCCGGGGACCAACTCGGAACCATGGCGTTGCCGCTGAAGGTGACCTGCTTGACGATCCCGTTCGCCGCGGGCGTGGGATAGATCTCCGCCGGGCTGCGCAAATAGAGAGCGAGAGAGAGCACCGCTACGATGGCCGCTGCCAGCGCTGCCATCCGGCCGCCACGCGGGAAGCGTGGGCGGATTGCCGTCGAGGGATGCTCCTGCGCCCGCTTCAGCGCCGCCGAAACGCTGCCGATGTCGGCGAAACGCTCCTCCGGACGCTTGGCCAGCATGCGAATGATGACCTGCTCGAGCACAGGGGGGACATCGGCTCGCAGCTTGCGCAGCGGCTGCGGCGGCTCGTGTGCGATGCGCACCTGGGTAGCCGCGGGGGTCGGCCCCCCGAACGGGTGACGCGCCGCCAGCATCTCGTAGAGCACCAGTCCCAACCCGAACTGGTCGCTCGCCGGCGTCGCGGGCGCGCCCTCGAGCTGCTCGGGACTGATGTAGGCCGGGGTGCCGACCAGGCTCACCGTGGCCGTCGACATCTGCGACGGCGACACCCGGCTGCCCGAGGGGATCAGCTTGGCGAGGCCGAAGTCGAGGATCTTGATGCGACCCTCCGGCGTGACCCGGACGTTGCCGGGCTTGAGGTCGCGGTGCAGCACGCCGGCGCGGTGCGCGGCGGCAAGTCCATCGCAGAGCTGGATGGCTGCGTCGTAGAAGCGCGCCAGCGACCAGCGCTCCCGCGCGATCGCGTCACTCAGCGTCTCGCCGGGAACGTATTCCATCACCAAAAGGTCGTGATCGTCCTGGTGCTCGTAGTCGTACACGGCCGCGATGTTGGGATGATTGACTCGGGAGAGCGCGAGCGCTTCTTCGCGCAGACGTTTCCTCGCATCCGGATCGGCCAGCGCGACCTGGGGGAGGACCTTGACGGCTACCTGTCGCTCCAGCCGCACGTCTCTGGCGAGGAATACTTCGCCCATGCCGCCCTTGCCGATGCACTCGCCCAGCACGTAGCGCAGTCCGATCGGTTCACTCATGGCCAGCTCCCGGCGGCATGTCTAGAAGGTGCTCAACTGACACTACTTCCCGAACCATGTTGAGCAGGTGACCTACTATCCCGGTCGGTTCCGCGCTCAGCGGCGTCATCTCAACTCGGCTCCGCCGTCAGCCCGGCCAGCCGGCGGCGCGAGCCCGGTGGGTAGCACGAATCCCGGGCCAGTCGGACCCGCGGCAACGCCGTCCGGCCCCGCTTGAATCGGTGTATCCGACCGCCCCGGCCTCAGAGCAGACCCGGATGGCGCTCCCTGAGCCAGACGAGCACGTCCTGTCGCAACTCCCTGCAGAACTCGAGCAGTTCCGCCGCATCCCGATCGGTGGCGACACCGGCCATGTCGTATTCCGCCCGGTTGCGCTTCACCCGGCAGGTCTCGAGGTAAGCGGCGTCGTCCCTTCGGGCTTCCCCGAGGATGAACGGCAAGGCGGCGATTGTCCGCTAGTGCTGAAAGGCCCGTTCCGGCCGGTAGCCGGAAGCGTGCAGCAGTATCGTGCAGAGCTTCAGCACGGCGTTGTAAGCGATTCCAAAACGCCAATCGGCGGAGATTTCACCCACCGAGTCGGCCAGGTCGCGTTCGACGATGGCCAGCAGCCCAGCGACCTCCGCCCGGCTGGACTCGTGCGGCCGCAACCAGCCGTTATCGACCCATTGCTTCAAGCTCACGCCCATCTCCTATCACGAGTAGGCGGGGGCCGCGGAGAACCGTGGAAAGAAAGTGATCGCGGGCCTTCCTGCGGCGCGCGAATTCCTCGGGGGTCATCACGTGGGGGTTGATCTCACGTCCGAGTCGGTCAGCCACCCCGGAGAGCATCTTGCTCAACCGGCGGAGGCTGACGTCGCCGACGACCAGGAGATCGACGTCGCTATCCGGTCGCGGGGAGCCGCCGGCGATCGATCCGAAGACGAAGGCCACGCGGACTTCCGGATGGTCGAGGGCCTCGCGAAGCAAGTCTGCCAGGCCGGTGGTCTTGATGACCAAGCCGTGGATGTCGGGATAGAGAGGATGCCGGCGATTGGCGCTGTAGAGCGCGCGGTTCCCGTCGCGCCTGACCTCCACGAGCCCCAGGCGGGCGAGCCTTCTGAGTTCCTGCCGCACCGTGCCGTCCGCGAGCCGGGCCTGCCTTCCGATCTCGCGAACATGCAGTTCGCGTGCCCCGAGACCGAACAGAAGGCGGAAGACCTCCGCCTTGACCCGCGACGAGAGCAACTCGGACAGAGCACTCATGATGCGTGGTTATACCACGCAATCGCGTGGTAATACCACGCAATTCTGGCCCAGCCCGGTGAACCGCCCCGGATCTCGAGGCTGAGCGCCAGACCTCCCTGTCATGCCTCGGGGCTCCCCAGCCACTCGACCTCCATCATCCGGAATGCCGGCGCCCCGTACCGCGCGCCCTGGGTGAACGCCTCGAGGTTGGGCAGCAGCCGCGCTTGCCCCTCGTGGTGGGTGTGCCCGCTGAGCACGGTGAACCGGCACGCCGGATGCTCCGCGGCCGCAGCGCGGATGACGTCCCCCATCGCCCGGCTGACGAAACCCGGCAACCACTTCTCCTCGGGCGGACGGCCGCGCTGCCAGCACACCTCGGCGAACGCAGGGATGTGGGTGAGGACGAGCACGCGCGCGAAGCGCCGCACCGCCTCGGCGAGCTGCGGCCACAGCTCGGCAGCGGCGCGGTCGCCCAGCTCGTGGAGCTTCCGCCGCAGCGCCGGCAGGTCGTCGAAGATGGCGAGGGGATCGGAGGAGCCCGACGCCTCCTGCAGATCGAGGATCAGCACGTAGTCGCTCAGGATCGTCGGCGAGGAGAGGAAGTCGCCGCAGCGGGCGTCGCCCCAGCCGCCGTGTCCGATCAGCCCGGTGGTCGCCGTCAGCGCCACCACGCCCGCGCCCGGCGACCAGCGCAACCGCTCGGCGCGGAGGTCGCACATGCGACCCTCCACGGCGTCGACGTGATCCCCCCAGTAATCGTGGTTGCCCAGCACGAAGTAGATGGGGCCCGGCAGCGCCGTCTCGATGCGCCGCAGCCATTCCTCGAGGTAGGGGCCGTCGGCGACGTCGCCGCCGAGGAGGAACGCCTCCGCCCCGCACGCAGCCAGCTCCTCGAGGAAGCGTGTGTCGCGCCCGTCCCGGCACGCGTCGAGGTGGACGTCGGTGGCCCAGGCGAGTCTCATCCCTACCGCACCACCCTCACCCACAGGTACACCTGCCAGATGGTCCGCTCCTCGTCCCACGCCTGGCGGCGGATCATGTCCACGTGCAGCTCGGGCTCGATCACGCCCGCTCCCTCCCACCGGCAGTCCAGCGACAGGCCGCGGCTGCGCTCGAGCGGGGCGAGCGGCCGCTCGGTCAGCGTCTCGACGGCGCTGAGCTGTGCGGCGAGGTCCCACGCCGGCCGCGCGCTCATGGAGAGACTCACCACCTGGTACTCGGTCTCGCCCAGGCCGGGGGCGTCGCGCCCCTCGACCTCCTGCGTGGCGCGATAGAAGGCGCTCGCCGCCAGGCGGTCACGTCGCGAGCCGGCCGCGCGCCAGCCGCCGAACCCGATCTCGGCGCGCCAGCCCTCCTGGTTCGGCTCGTAGGTGAGCGCGCGGTACAGCGGCGCGAAATCGGGGTCGGTGCGCAGCCGGTGCAGGCGCGCCCAGAACTCCACCGGCTCGATGCGGAAAGCCCCGCGCGCCCCCAGGAGATACGCCTCGCCGTTCGACTCCGTCCCGCTCTCGTCGAGCCGCCACGTCGTCCACTGCGCGTCGGCGCTGAGACCGGCGAGCGGCTCGGCCCGCGCCTGCGCGACCCAGCCCAGCTCGTCGTGCTGGACCGGATGGTAGGCGGCCGGGCCGAGGGTGCGGCCGTCATCGGTCACGGAGACCACGCCGACCCGCAGCCCGAGCGGCGAGGGCAGGCCGGAGTCGGCGTCGCGCGCCGCGGGCGAACCCATCTCCATGTACGCGCCGCCGAGCAGCCGCCGGTAGCGCGCCGTGAGCTTCTCCAAGGCGGGCGCCGTCATCGGCACGACCCGCTCCCAGCGCGGGACGGCGAACCAGGCGCGCAGCGTCCCCAGGCGCTCGGTGTACGAGGCCGACACGCCCTCGAAGGTGTAATCCGGCCCCAGCACCTCGAGGCTGCGCTGGCTGACGCCGGCCGCTCCGCCGCCGCACGCGCACGCCGCCACGCCGCCCAGCGGCGGGGCGTCGGTGGCGTCCCAGCGCTGCAGGAGCAGCGGCGCCACCCGCAGCGGGAAGGCCCCGAGCGTGCCGCCGAAACGCCCCGCCCGCAGATTGAGGCTGATCGTCCCCAAGGGGCTCGAGAGCTGCTCGGCCTGCTCGGTGAGGATGGCGTCGCCTTCGTTGCTGATGCGCAGCCACGGCACCAGCTCGACGCCGCGCGCCAGCGTCAGGGGCAGCCGGGCGTCCACGCGGAA
>CAYLSO010000172.1:0-1720 GCA_964386525.1 uncultured bacterium | reverse complement strand
TCGGGCAGGCGATCGTCGGCCGCGGTGAAGCCGGCGCGGCGGTTGAACTCCCGTTCCAGCCGCAGCGTTTGCCGCCCCAGCGCCTGGAGGATGTCCGCGCCCACATCCCAGCCGTAGCGCGCGTTGAGCAGATCACGGATGACGCCGGGCGCCGCGGCGAAACCGAACCCGGCAAAGACGCAGGCGCCCAGCGTGTCGTAGCCCGCCATGTTGAGCTGCGCGTTGCGCGAGAAGGGGATCTGAACCGTGGGATCGAGATGATCCACCTTGGCGCGGATGGTCAGCCCGGCGGTGTGATCCGCACCCTGGGGCGAGGTGGCGTAGGTGATGCCGGTACCCTTGATGGCCCGCGGATCGTACGCGGAGATGGCCTGCCCCTTGACGACCGGCACGCGCGTCACGCCCAGCGCCCGCCCGGCCGAGGCTGCGCCGTTGCCCAGCGCCCGGCCGAGCGGCGTGCCTTGACGGATTTCGTCCATCAGCGCCAGCGCCCGTTCGCCATCGCCCCAGGACATCAAGCCCGCCTCGGCCGCCACGCCCAGCGCGGCACCCACGTCGATGGTATCCAGCCCCAGGTCGTTGGCCTCCCAGTTCAGCTTGGCGATGACGTCGAGATCCGCGATGCCCAGGTTGCTGCCCATCAGGCCGATCGTCTCATATTCCAGCGGCGACACGATCGCTTTCCCGTCCTCCCCGCCGAAGACGTTGGAACAGCGGATGGTGCAGCCGGCCATACAGGCATGGGTGGTTTCGCTTTCGCCCCCGCGGCGCAACAACAGGTCGCGCAGGGCGTCGCCGCTGATCTCCTCGACCGCCTCGAACTGGCCCGCGGAGAAGTTGCGCGTGGGCAGGCCGCCGAAGCCGTTGCACATGGCCGCCATGCCTGCAGTCCCGTAATCCGCGTAGCTCTTGGTCTGCGGCACGGCCATGAGCGCCTGATTGTAGGCTTTCTGCGCGGCGCGGAATGCTGCCGGGTCGGCAATGGGCGGCTTTGCGCCCCCACTTGCATCGACCACGATCGCTTTCAGCCCCTTGGCCGCCATTACCGCGCCCAGCCCGCCGCGCGCGTTGATGCGCGAAGGCACGCGGTCCTTGTCCGCATTCTGGATGCCCGCGGCGCTCAAACACATCTCGCCGCCGGGGCCGATCAACGCCACCGCCACCTTCGGGCCGAAGCGTTCGTAGAGACGACGCCCCGTCTCGTACACGCCGAGGCCCGCCAGATCGCCGGCCGGCTCGAACTGCGCGCCGGCGGCGTCGATCCGCAGCACCCAGAGGCCGGGGGCGGCGGGCTCGCCCTCCAGGATGAGCGCTTTGATGCCCAGGTGTGTCAATTGCAGCCCTGTTCGGCCCCCCGCGTTGCTCTCCTTCACGCCACCGGTCAGCGGGCTCTTCCCGCCCACGGAGATGCGGTCGCAGCTCGACAGCATGTGGCCCACCAGCAGGCCGGGCGCAAAGATCAGCTTGTTGGCCGGGCCCAGCGGATCGCAGGCCGCATCGACCTCATCCACCAGGATCTGCGCCAGCAGGCCGCGGCCGCCCAGCCGCTCATACGTCTCCGGCGTCGGCTCGCAGCGCAGGGTCTGTGTTGCAACGTTGACACGCCAAATGAGCATCGATCCTCCAGAAGAACGATGAGAATGCAGCATCGGCCCCAGGTTCTTTTATATCTCTGGGGCCGATGCGAAAAGTACTACTCGAACTCGCCGGCCTCCGGCTC
>CAYLSO010000171.1:0-24091 GCA_964386525.1 uncultured bacterium | reverse complement strand
GTTCCTCGAGGTAGCTGCCCAGATGCTCGTTGACGAGCGTCTTGACGATGCTCTCCACCTCGGAGTTGCCCAGCTTGGTCTTGGTCTGCCCCTCGAACTGCGGCTCGGGCACCTTCACCGAGAGCACGGCGGTGAGCCCCTCGCGCACGTCGTCGCCGGAGATCTGCGACTTGAGCTGCTTGGTGAGGCCCTCGCGCTCGGCGTAGTTGACCAGCGTGCGGGTCAGCGCCGACCGGAAGCCGATGAGGTGCGTGCCGCCCTCGGAGGTGTTGATGTTGTTGACGTACGAGTAGACGTTCTCCGCGTAGGAATCGTTGTACTGCAGGGCGAACTCGACCTCGACGTCCTCGCGTCCGCGCGCCACGCCGACCGGCTTGGCGTGCAGCGCCGACTTGTTCTGGTTCAGATACTTGACGAACTCGATGATGCCGCCGTCGTACTTGAAGTCGTGGCTCTTGCCGGTGTTCTCGTCGGTCAGCGCGATGCGCACGCCGCTGTTGAGGAAGGCCAGCTCGCGCAGCCGCTGCGACAGGGTGTCAAAGGAGAAATTGATCTCCTCGAACACCTTGGGGTCGGGCTTGAAGCGCACCAGGGTGCCCGAGTCGTAGCCGTTGCCGGCGTGCAGGTCGAGGCCCAGTTCGGCCTGGGCGCCGCCGCGCTTCGCCTTGCGCGCCGCCGCGGCGCTGTCCTCGCCGCGGATCTTGGTGACCTCGACCTTGCCGTCCACCTCGAGGTCGCCGGTCGGCCGGCCGCGCTCGTAGCGCTGGCGGTGGAACTTGCCGTTGAGCGCCACCTCGACCTCGAGCCACTCCGACAGCGCGTTGACCACCGACACGCCGACGCCGTGCAGCCCGCCCGAGACCTTGTAGGCCTTGGAGTCGAACTTGCCGCCGGCGTGCAGCGTGGTCATCACCACCTCGAGGGCCGGCTTCTTCATCTGCTTGTGCATGTCCACCGGGATGCCGCGGCCGTTGTCGACCACCGACACCGTGCCGTCCTGGTGGATGCGCACGTGGATCTCCGTGCAGTAGCCGGCCAGCGCCTCGTCCACCGAGTTGTCCACGACCTCGTAGACGAGATGGTGCAGTCCGCGCGTGCCGATGTCGCCGATGTACATCGCCGGCCGCTTGCGCACCGCCTCGAGACCCTCGAGGACGGTGATGTTGGTCGCGTCGTAGCGGTGGCCCTTGACCTCGGTCACGCTCTTCTCCTGGGTTGCCATCCGGGTTCGCCTCTCAGGGGGCGGGCCGCAAAGTCAGTCTCAGGTCCCGTACCATCCCCTTGCCGCACTCCTCTTCGAGCCGCTTCAGGATGCGGACCTTCTGGTAGCCGATTTCCTGCATCCAGACCGAAGATTCCGCCTCGACGACCAGCACGCCATCCCGCAGCCCCACGGCGCGCGCGTAGCGGCCGAGCCGCTCCCCCACCACGCGCTCCCAGGCCGCGACGGCGGTCGCCGATTGCAGGGCTCCGTCGGCGCCCAGGCCGGCGAGCACGCCTGGCAAGAGCTCGCCCAGGCGGGCCGCCCTGCCGGTCCGCATCAGCCGCGCCGCGCGGCTCCCGCCCCGGCGGTCTCGCTCGGCTCCGGCAGGCGCAGCGGCATGATGAGGCAGAGGAGATCCTCTTCCTTGTCTGCGAGCCCGCCCTCCGGTTCCACGACACCGGCGTTGGTCGGCTTGTCGAGGCGGAAGGTGACCTGCTCGGCCTCCGTGTTCTTGAGGATGTCGAGCAGGTAGTTGGCGTTGTAGGCGACCGCCATGGGCTCGTCGGCGTACTTGGCCTCGATGGTCTCCTCCCCGGCGCCCACGTCGGTGGTGTTCACCCGGATGGTCAGCTTGCCGGCGCCCAGCTCGATCTTCACCTGGTGGGTGATGTTGTCCGAGTGGGTGGAAACGCGGTCGATGGCCTCCCGCAGCTCGCCGCGGGAGACGGTCAAGAGCCGGCTGTTGGTCTTCGGAATCACCTGCTCGTAGTTCGGGAAGGGACCCTCGAGCAGCCGCGAGAAGACCACCACGTCGTAGGCCCCCACCTTCATCCGGAACGCGGCCTGGTTGCGCCCTGGCGCCAGCCCGATCTCCACCGGGCTGGTGGCCTCGGAGGCCATGCTCCCCACCATCTGGATGGTACGCCCCGGAACCACGAAGCCTTCCTTGCCGAGCGCCGTGAAGGCCCCCTTGCGCCGCGCCCGGGCGAGGCGGTGGCCATCGGTGGAGACCAGGGTGATCTCCGTGTCGGAGGCCTGCACGAGCACGCCGTTGAGCACCGCGCGGGTCTCATCGGAGGAGACCGCATAGGCCGAGCGCTGGATGAGCCGCTTCAGCACCTGGCCGTCGATGGTGATCTTGCCCTCGGGGCGCATCTCCGGCTGCATGGGGAAGTCTTGATCGTCCAGTTTCGGGACCTGCGACTTACCCTTGCCCTTGCCGTAGAAGACCGTGAGGTTCCCCTCCTCGTCGGCGACACGCACGAGGTCACGCGGCAGTTTGCGGACCGCGTCCACGAAGTGGCGAGCCTGTATGGCGGCCCGCCCGCCGGTCGTCACTCCACAGGGAACAGTGATCGAAGTGGTCACATCGAGGTTGGTGCCGGTGATGCGCAGTGTGTCCCCTTGAGCCTCGAGGAGGAGAGCCTGGAGGATGGTCAACGTGCTCTTGGCGGGAACGCTGCCGAGCGCGGTGGCGACGGCGTAGCCGAGGTCGGCTTGCTGAATGCTGAGGTCCATATTTTGCGCCTTCTCCTGGGGCGGATCGGAGGCCCATTCGCGGGGGCCTGCAGGCGGGGCCGAAGGGAGCGCAAAAACCCCCTTCACATGCCCGCCGAGAGTATAGGAATTCGACCCTATTTTGACAATCCAAGACTGGTCCTAATTCATTGTTCTTTCAAGAAGTTATTGACCTTAGAAGTACTAGAAACGGTGGATATCCGGATAACCCTAAGCTGACCACTGATAAACCGATATAAGTCAATATGTTCCGAGAGAATAACCCCTTGTGGATGATCGGGGGTCTTATCCAGGTCTTTCCCCAGCCTTTTTGGGGCCCCTCTCGCGGCCGGGGATAACCCTCTTCTTGTCCCCTTTCTGCCCCCGGATTGCGAACCGCTTCTCCACCCCTGGACGGGGCCGCAATCCGGTGCGGACTCCACCCTCGTGCGGGCTCGTCAACCCACGCGGCCGAGACGATCGGTGATCTCCCTCAGCGCGCCCGCCAGCTGCGAGTCCCGCGCCTTGAGAGCCTCGATCTTCGTGCAGGCGTGGAGCACCGTCGTGTGGTCGCGCTTGAACCACGCGCCGATGTCCGACAGGGAGAGATTCGTCTTCTTCCTCACCAGGTACATCGCCGTCTGCCGCGGCAGCACGATGTTATTCGTGCGCCGCTTGCCCTTGATGGCCTCCACCGGGATCCCGAACTGCTCGGCCGTCAGCAGCACGATGCGCTCGGGCGTGATGGCCGGCTCGTCGGGCGACGCATAGTCGCGCAGCACGTCTTCGGCGAGGCCGATGGTGATTTTGGTGCAGCTCAGCTCCGTCAGCGCGGTCAGGCGCACCAGCACACCTTCCAGGTGCCGCACGTTGGCCCGCACGCGGCTGGCGATGAGCAGCGCCACCTCGTTGGAGAGCTCGTGACCGTAGGCGGCGGCCCGCCGCTTGAGGATGGCGACGCGGGTCTCCAGATCCGGCGGCTTGACGTCGGTCACCATCCCCTGATTGAAGCGGGAGACCAGGCGCTCCTCGAGATTCTTGATGTCCCGCGGCGGCTTGTCGCTGGTCAGGACGATCTGCTTGTGGGCCTCGTGCAGCGCGCCGAAGGTATAGAAGAACTCCTCCTGCGTGCCGTCCTTGCCGGCCAGGAACTGGATGTCGTCGATCAGCAGGAGGTCCACGTTGCGGTACTTCTCGCGGAACGTGAGCTGCTGGCCCCGCTGGATGGCGAAGATCATCTCGTTCATGAAGCGCTCGGCCGAGATGTAGCGCACCAGCGCGTCGGGCCGCCGCTCCAGCACGGCATGGCCGACGGCGTGCATGAGGTGGGTCTTGCCCAGGCCCACGCCGCCGTAGATGAAGAGCGGGTTGTACGTCAGGCCCGGGTTCTCCGCCACCGCCAGGCAGGTGGCGTGGGTCAACTCGTTGGACGAGCCGACCACGAAAGCGGAGAAGGTGAAGCGGGGGTTCAACCGTGGTTCGGCCGGGGAGAGCACCGCATGGCGGCGGGGGCCGCCCCACAGTTCGGGCAGCGCGGAATGGGCCGGCGGCGACGCGACCGGCGGGGTCTTGCCCGCCGGCGGCGTGGGGGCCGCCTCGTTCTCGGGCAGAACATCGAGATCGGGGCAGACCGAAAAGCGGACTTGCGGGTTGGCACCGGTCACCCCGCAGGCCACCTCGACCAGGAGGTTCAGGTAGTGCTCCTGTATCCAATCCACGAAGAAGAGGTTAGGGACTTCGACTTCGATCAGGTCAGCCCCCACCTGCTTGGGGCGCAGCGGCCGGAACCAGGTTTCGAATGCCTGCTGGCTGGGTAGTTGGGGTCTGAGGCCCTCGAGAATCCTTTCCCACGCCTCCGCCACAGAGTCGGAGTGCAGGGGTGCAGTCGTCTGCATGGACTCGATTCCTTCTTGGAAAAGGGCGACGATCGTCGATCTATGGCTTGTCCACAGGTCGCCAAACTCCAAGAGAGCCGCAGCCAGAGGCCGTCGCGTCGGGGTGCGGGTCTCCCTCGCGCCGCTGTCGGGTTAGCTTTTCCACTCCCGGGCGCGAAGTCCGAAGATGTTTGGCGACAAAACGATGCGGGGGCTGACCCTCCTTTCTGTCCACGAGTTATCCACCGCTTCGGGCTGCGCCTCGACGGCCTTCCGAGAGATGGCAGAGAATCCCTGAAGCGGCCAGCAAAACCGCATGTCAAGAAAGCGATTACGGACTACGACGGGTGGCCCTGGAGAGCCGCGATCGAGGCCTTTCCGAAGGCGCGGCAATCTAGCACGGGGTCCCGACCGCGACAAGGGCTTTTGCTTAGGATTTTCTCTGCCGTAAACATAAGTAAAATATACACATAAAGTCAAGATCCCGAAAATCTGAATTGCCGACTCCAGCGGCTCCCTGGGGACGGCTCGGGACCGGCTGCGCCAAGCCCAGGGGGCGCGGCCGGTTAGCCGTCCACCGGCTGCGGGCCGCGCGCGGGAGACCCGGCGACGGCCCTATCGGTCTTGGCTGGCCGCGTGGAGTGTGGCAGGCCAGCCGCTCGCGTGGCGCGGGGCTGCTGCGGCTCGGGCGAAAGATGCAGCCGCCCGGCGCCGTGGAGACTAGCGGTGTAAATGGCTGCCCCCACGATTGTTCGGGCGGAGATCGCTCGCCAAGCGGAGGGTGGCACATGGCTTGCCGTCCTCGGCAGCGGAGCAGCATTCGCCCGCCAGAGGAGGACGCCATGAGGACGCCAGGGAAGCACGTGAGGGTCGCGGGGCTGGTGGGGGTCGCCACAGGCTTTGCCCTCCTGCTCGCCGCGCCAGCTTCGGCGGGCGCCGGGCGCCGCGCCGCCGCGGATCGGGACCGCGTGGACGAGTCGTGCGGGAGGGTCGTCTACCGGGAGCATCCGGTCTTCGCCGGGCATCCCGGCAATGGCGGGAAGAAGCACCGCCACGCCTACCGCGACGGCCGCGTGCGCTACGTCGTCGTGCGCCGCCCGGGGATGGTCGTCGTGCGTCCGATCTACCCGGATTACTTCATCGTGCGGCGCCCGCGCTTCGTGGTCGTGCGGCCCGTGCCTTACTGGCCGGTGGCCTACGGTAACGGCGTGACCGCCCGCATCGGCGTGAACATCGGGGGAGTGCACTTCGGCCTGGGCTTCCAGCCCACGGAGCCGCACTACGGCTGCAACTTCTGCGATGCCTACTTCGGCAGCTACGGCGCCTGGGAGGCGCATGTGACGGGCTGCGCGCACGGCGCGCGCGAGCGCGTGATCTGCGAGCCGTGGGGCGACGGGGACGTCGACGCGCTGCGCGCCGGCGCCCAGCGGGAATGGGAGCGGTACGAAGGCCCGTATTCGGAGCAGTGACGGGGGGTAGCTACCCCCGACGGCCCGGGCTCGGGTAGACTCTCGCCGGGAACCGCCCCGACTCCCCCGGAGCGATTGCGCCCGGAGCCCGAGCATGCGAGCTAAACGAAGCCACCTCTTGCTGTTGCGTGCCGTCCTCCTCGTCTCGCTGACCTGCGGGGCGGCCTGGGGGGCCCGCGCCGGCGGCCCCATCGGCCCGGCCGAGGGTGACCTCTGCGGCACGGGCCCACGCGGCGCACGGGAAGCGCTTACCCGCCATCAGGCCTGGCAGGCGCAAACCGCTGCGACCTTGCCCATCACCCAGTCGTTCGATCGCGGCGACATCGCCGTGCTCGAGGACGACGGCACGCTGCTGCGGCCGGTCGGATCCAAGATGGAGGCGGACGAGGTGGCGGTGGCCCGCGCCTTCTACCGCACCCACGGCGACGACTACGACTTCCTCTGCATCTACGTGGCCTCGGCGGTGCCCTTCCAGATCTTCGGTGGCCGGGCGTTCGCCTACGAGGAGAACGTCGTGCAGGACGTGGCCGGCATCGGGCTGGGGCTGTGGGACTACAGCCTCGACTTCGGCAGCGGCGGACAGCTGCGCTCATTGCTGATGCTGAACACGCTCGCGGCCTACCCGGCCGACCCGTTCCAGGATTTCATCGTCTCCAACCACACGCTGGACGTGCTGGCGCACGAGGCGGGACACCGCTGGTCGGCGTTCGTGCAGGTGGACTCGCTCGGCCAAGCGGGCTACGGGCTGCTGGGCGCGGGGCTGGCGCACTGGAGTTTCTACTTCGACGACGACGCCGCGATGCTGGGGGGCAACGACTGGGCCGACAACGGCGACGGCACCTGGACCACGGCGCACGCCACCGAGCGCTACGGTCCGCTCGAGATGTACCTGATGGGGCTGGCGGCGCCGGACGAGGTGGGGGCGCTGCCGGTGCTGGAGGATCCCTCGAACTGTACGCCGCCGGCCAACTACGCGCGCGCCCATCATCCGCTGACCGGAGTGACCTGCGCCGGGCGGCCGTATTCCTTCACCATCGCCGACATCGTCGCCGCCAACGGCCCGCGCGTCCCGGACGCGGCGGCCAGCCCCAAGCACCACCGCTTCGCCTTCGTGCTCGTGGTCGCCAACGGCACGGAGCCGGCGGCGGCGGACCTTGCCAAGCTGGACAACATCCGCACCCTGTGGCCAGCGTACTTTTCGCAGATCACCGCCGGCCGCGCCACGGCCGACGGCACGCTGGCCTCGCAGGCGGGCTCGGTGGTGATCGAGCATGCGCCGCTGAAAGACACCGAGGATGCGGCCGACCCCATCGCGGTCTCGGCGAGGGTCTCCATCCGGCAGGGGAGCATCCCGCTGGCGGTGGATCCGTCCTCCGTGATGGTCGTCTTCGGGGGGGCGGGCGGGCCGCTCCCGTGGCTGCCCATGGCGGAGACCTCGGTGGGGATCTTCGAGGCGGAGATCGGACCGCTCGCTTCGGGGACGACGGTGCAGTACCGAATCTCCGCCGCTTCGGACTCGGCCGGCATCGCAGCGGCGTGGCCGGCGCCCGGTGGCTTCGCCACCTTCCGGGTCGGCCCGGACCTCGAGCCGCCACAGGTGGCGCTGCTGCCGCACCCGCAGACCGTGAAGCTGGGCCTGACGCCGTACCGCTTCCAGGCGCTCGCCGCCGACAACCTCGGCGTGGCGCGGGTCTTCGCCACCTACACCCGCAACGGGGCGGGGCGCGACACGGTGGAGATGGCGCGCACCGGCGATTCCGACAGCTTCTACGTGGACCTGCTGCCCGCCGCCGGGCCGGGCGACCGCATCGCGCTGGCGGTGCACGCCGTCGACGCCTCGACGGCGGCGCACGAGTCGGCGGCGCCCGGCTGCCCGCCGCCGGGCTGCGAGTTCCAGTGGGGGACCGACTGGTACGAGCCGCTGGACGTGGCCGACGGCGGCTTCCTGCCGGCGGCGCTCACCGCGGGGTACGGCGATTCGTGGCTCTGGCTCCGTGGCGGGGGGGAGGGCGGCGGCGGTGCGTGGAAGTGCGGGGACCCCGGGCCGCTGCACTACATCACCAACCTGGACGCCGGCCTGGTGACGCCGGACATCCCGGTGCTGGGACAGTGCCAGCTGCGCCTGCGCCACCGCTACGAATTCGAGACGGCTGCACCCGGCTTCGCCTTCGACGGCGCACGCGTCGAGATGTCGGTCGGAGGGGGCGCGTGGTCGCAGATCATACCGCTCGGCGGCTATCCGGCGGTGATGGACGCGGCTTCCGCCACGATCCTGGCGGTCGGCTCCGCGGTCTACTCGGGGCGCAGCACGGGGTGGGCCAGCGGGGCCTTGGAGGATGCCGTCTTCCAGCTCGGGAATCACGGCGCGACCAGCCTACGCTTTCGCTTCCGCGTCGTCTCCGACGCGTACACCGGCGGCGAAGGCTGGCTGATCGACGACGTGCGGCTGCTCATGACGCCGACCGGGGTGGACGCCGGCGGGCCCGCCGCTCCGGCGGGGCTACGCTTCCTGGCGCCGTGGCCGAATCCGGCGCGCGGGCCGCTGCGCTTCGCGGCCGATCTCCCGGCAGCGGCGCAGCTGCGCCTCGAGGTCGTGGATGTGCGCGGCCGGCTGGTGGGTGTGGTCTACGACGGTGTCGCGCCCGCCGGACGCTGGTCGGCCGCGTGGACGCCGGCCACCGGCGGCAAGGCGGCCCTGCCCGCGGGCGTGTACCTGGCGCGGCTGCGGTTGGGCTTCGCTTGCGGAGCGACGGAGACCCGGACGCGGCGCTTTGTACTCCTGCCCTGACCCAAGAGAAACGGCGGCCGCATCCGCGCCGCCGCCGCCGTCCCCGCCCCCCGCGATTGTCCGCGTCTACTTACCCGGGGCCTTCTTCTTCGCCGAGCTCGTGGCCGCGGGCCGCGGCGAGTCGCCCAGCACCTCGAACTTCAAGTCGTCGAACCAGACCTTGCCGGCGCCGGTGTTGAGCACGGCGCGCACCCAGACCGTGTACGTGTTCGCCGGGATGTCGATCTCGTAGGTGGCGAAGGTCCAGTCGCTCGTTCCCGACCAGGCGTTGCTGACCACCGGGTGGAAGGTCCCGTACATCCCGGTGGCGTAGACGCTGAAGCAGGCGAAGGTGTTCTTGAGGTCCTGGGCCTTGTACCAGCCGGACAGCCGTACGCGCTTGCCGGAGAGGGTGCGGGTGTTGAAGACCTGGAAGACGTGCGACCACATCTCCATCCGCCAGCGCCGCTGGCTCTCGATCAGACAGGCCTGCAGGCCGGAGTGCGCCACCGCGTCGGCCCGGATGCGCAGGCCCTCGACCGGAGGCATGGAGAAGTCCCACTCGTCGAGGTTGCCCTCGAACCCCGGGTCGGCGAGCAGGTTCTTGCCCAGGGGGAAGGGACGCTCGGGGCGCGCCGGGCCGGGGGTCAGGGAGAAATCGTCGAACCAGGCCTCGCCGATTCCCAGCAGTCCGCCCCGCACGATCACCACATTGGTCGACGGCGGGATGTAGAGACGGACCTCGAGGGGTGTCCACTCGGGGTGGTCCCCGGAGATCTGCTTGCGCGACCAACCCAGCTCGAGCTGCGGGTCGTCGACCGGCTTGATGTTCATCTCCTGGCGCTTCTGCAGCCGGGGCATGCCCGCCTTCGCCGCCTCGAGGAGCACCGTGTCGCGATAGGCCTGGAGGAGGAGGTAGGCCTTGCCGGTCACGGTGCCGGTCTTCACCCAGGCGCGCAGCGTCAGCTCCTTGCCGCCCAGCTCGTTGACCCCGAGCAGGGTCTGGCTCCAGTTGTGCCAGAGCGGGATGACGTCGCTGGTATTCAGGACGTACAGGGAGCGGCCGCCGCCGTGGGCCGTCTCCGCGTCCCAGGCGAAGCGCACGGTGGGCAGGTCCGACAGCGTCGTGTCCCACCCGGTGGGGGACACCAGAGTGCCCGCTTCCGCCGACGCGTTGCGCAGCAGGTTCTCGGCGTCGGCGGCGTGCGCCGGCGGGACGGCGAGGAGCCCGCCGGCGAGACCCGCGCCGAGCAGCGCGAGCCAAGCCGACAGGCGAGGGCGGCCCGCGGCACGGCGGGTCCGGAACGGAGCGAAGCGGGGACAGGTCACAGGTGGTCTCCTGGTCGAACGGCTCGCAGGCGGGGAGCGTCCGGGGTCGATCCCGGGCCGGCCGACGCTCGGCGCGCCGGTCGGCAAATCTCCATTCAAGAAGACATCATGTTCGCGCTCCACGGCCGGTCAACGCAAGGGCCGCCCCGGCGGGGCGGGTTTGCCCCGGCAAAATGCGGAATTTCCGCGCCGTCGGCGCATAGGATAGACTTGCGCCATGCGAAACCCACGCCCTGCAGTTCCCGCCCTGTTTGCCGCCTTGTTCGCCGGGGCCGTCCTCGCCGGCTGCGGCAGCGACGAGGTCGTAATCAACTACTTCTCCCCCGACGTCCTCGCGGTCACCGCTCCCGACACCCTGGCCGCCGGCCAGCCGCTCGATGTCAAGATCCACTGGCGCGCCACCAGCACCTGCCAGGCGCTCGACGCCTTCGGGTTCTCCGTCTTCGACGACACCACCCTGCAGATCGTCGCGCAGGGCAAGGAGACGATCGCTCCCGACCGCACCTGCGACCCGAGCGACGCCATCCACGAGGCGAGCTATCGCATCCCCAGCCCGCCGCTCGGGAGCTTCCGCATCCAGGTGTACGGATCGCGCCAGCTCTTCGAGATGAGCGTACTCGGCGGCGCGACCCCCGCGGCGGTCGAGCGGCACCGGGTGCTGGTGATGAACTTGGCCGGAGGCGGCCCGGTCGCAGGCGCGACCGCCAAGGTCATCGCGCTGGGCACCTCCGACACGCTGCTGGTGCTCACCGCCGACGCTGAGGGGACCGCCGACTCGGCGCTGGCCTGTCCAGGAGCGCCGCGGGCCTACCAACTGCTGGTGAGCGGCTCCTCGGGCCGCCAGGTGGTCCTGCCCTTCCAGCAGAACCCCGCGCGCTGCGGGGTCCCCGAACGGACGCACACGCGCTTCTGAGACCGGGGCCGGCGGCGCGGGGCGGCGGCGAATTCACCGGCCGGGTCCGGATAGTCCCGCCGCGGCGGCCCGCGTAGCCTGTGCGCGGGAGGGAAGACCGATGACCAAGCCGAGCCCCGCGGCGCCCGCCGGCGCCGCCCGCAGCGCGGACCCGCGCTGGATCGCCGTGCGGTCGCGCGACCGCCGTTACGACGGAGTCTTCTTCTACGGGGTGCGTTCCACCGGCATCTACTGCAAGCCGTCGTGCGCGGCGCGCCGCCCCGATCCGCGCCGCGTGGACTTCTTCGCCGCGGCGACGGCGGCCGAGGGCGCCGGTTTCCGGGCCTGTCTGCGCTGCCGGCCGCGCGAGGCCGGCGGGGGCGACCCCGCGGTGGCGCTGGCGCGGCGCGCCTGCGCGCTGCTCCACGAGGAGGCGGAAGAGAAGCCGGCCCTCGCCACCCTCGCCCGCCGGCTGGGTGTGGGCCCGCAACGCCTGCAGCGCACGTTTCGCCGCGTCCTCGGCATCACGCCGCGCGAGTACATCGAGGCCCGTCGGTGGGGGGTTCTCAAGAGCGGGTTGCGCAGCGGCCGCTCGGTGACGCGGGCGCTCTACGACGCCGGCTACGGTTCGGCGAGCCGCGTGTACGAGAGCGCCGGCGACCGCCTCGGCATGACGCCGGCGCAATACGGGCGCGGGGGGCGCGGCCTGCGGATCGGCTACCGCGTCGTGGCGTCCCCGCTCGGGCGGTTGCTGGTGGCCGCCACGGCGCGCGGCGTGTGCATGGTGAGCCTGGGCGATTCGGACCAGGCGCTGATCGCGGTGCTGCGCCGCGAGTACCCGGCCGCCGAGCTGCGGCCCGAGGGTGCCCGGCTGACGAAGTGGATCACGCCGCTCGCCCGCTCGCTGCGCGGCGGCGCCGCCCCGCCCGACGTGCCGCTCGACGTGCCGCTCGACGTGCGGGCCACGGCCTTCCAGGGGCGCGTGTGGCGGGCGCTGCGCGCCATCCCCCGCGGCCAGACACGCACCTATGGGGAGATCGCGCGGTCGCTGGGGCGGCCGGGCGCGGCGCGGGCCGTGGGCCGCGCCTGCGCCAGCAACCTGGTGGCGGTCGCCATCCCCTGTCACCGCGCCGTCGGCGGGAACGGATCGCTCGCCGGCTATCGCTGGGGAGTCGAGCGCAAGCGGCAGCTGCTGGCGCGGGAGGCGGCCGGGAGCCCGCGCCAGACCTGACGAAGGCCTTGCCGGACGCCGCCCCGCCCGTGTCTCGGAACGAAAGCCCTGTGCTACTCTTTTCCTGGTGGCGGCGGGTCTGCCGCGGCCGGTCGTGGGACAGGCGGGCGCTCGCCCGCGGACGCAAGCGGGTTTCGTGTCGCGCAACAACGCGTCGCGCGGGACGGCCGCACAGGGAGGGCAGGGCGTAAATGGATTTCCAGCGCTGGATGGACGACATGCGCACGCGCACGGCGTTGGTGTGGTTCCTGACCTCCATCGTGGTGGGGGGGATGCTGGTCTTCGCCCTGTCGGCGATCGCCTCCGAGAGCGGGGTCGCGGCGGCCAAGCCCGCCGCGGGCAAGAGCGGCGCCCCGGCCGTGGCGGCCGGCAAGGGCATCGCCTGGCGCGAGATGGGCCCGGCGCTCACCGAGGCGAAGGCGCAGCAGAGACCGATCCTGGTGGACGTGTACACCGATTGGTGCGGGTGGTGTAAGCGGATGGACCGCGACACCTACGCGAAGGCCGAGGTGCAGAAATACCTCGGCGAGACCTTCATCTTCGCGCGGCTCAACGCGGAGTCGAGCAAGAAAGTCACCTACAAGGGCAGCGAGTACTCCTACCGGCAACTGGCGGGCGTCTTCCGGGTCAACGGGTATCCCACCACCCTCTTCCTCGCGGCCGACGGCTCGCACATCACCACCGCGCCGGGCTACATGAACGCGACCGACTTCCTCGCTGTTCTGCGCTACATCGGCGACGGCCATTACAAACAGAAGGAATTCCAGCAGTTCAAGGCCGAGCTCGGAGGCGCGGCCCCCGGCAAGAAGTAGCAGCCCGGGCGGCCGGCGCGCCGGCCCCGCGAGGGAGACGACCATGTACGGCGGCAAGGCCCAAGGGCTGCCCGCGAAGGGATGGGCGGTGGCCGAGCTCACCGTCTTCCCGCTCGGTACCGGCCAGCCCACGGTGCGCGACTACGTGCGCGCCCTCTACGGGATCGTCCAGGAGAGCGGACTCACGCACCAGCTCACGGCGATGGGCACCATCGTCGAGGGCCGCGTCGAGGACATCCTGGAGCTGACGCGACGCCTGCACGAGGCGTGCTTCGAGGCCGGCCCGGGCGCCAGCCGCGTCTACACCACCCTGCGCCTCGACGAGCGCCGCGGTGAGCCGCTCAGCATCGAGGGCAAGGTGCGGGGAGTCCTGTCGCCACCGTGAGCGCCCGACCCGCGGCGGCGGGCCGCGCCCGCCGGGTCGCCAAGGCCGAGGGCGAGGCCGCGCGCGCCCTGGTCGTGGACCGCGAGACCCTCGAGACCCGCCGACTGCTCGCTTTCCTCCGCGCCCGCGGCTACCGCGTCCTGTGGGCCAAGGACGGCGAGAGCGCTTTCAACGTCCTCGACCACGAGCCCGTCGATTGCCTGGTGTGCGAGCTGTCCGAGCCGCGCATCGACGGCATCGCCGTCCTGCACCGTGCCCAGGCCGTCAACTCCGAGTTGTGCGCGGTGATGATGACGGCGGGCGCCGACATCGAGGCGGCCGTCGCCACCATGCGCGAGGGCGCCTACGACTTCCAGACCAAGCCGCTCAACCTAGAGAAGCTGGCGGCCACGCTCCGGCACGGGCTGTCGCACCAGGAGCTGGCCAACCGCGTAGCCGACCTCGAGAGCCGCCTCGACGAGCGCTTCGGCTTCGAGCGCTTCACGGGCAACTCGCCGGCCATCGCCCGCGTGCTCGAGCAGATCCGCCAGGTGGCGCCGACGCGCGCCGCGGTGCTCATCACCGGGGAAGCCGGCACCGGCACGGAGATGGCGGCGCAGGCCCTGCACCAGAACTCGCCGCGCGCCAAGGAGCGCTTCGTGCGGGTGAACTTCACCGGCCTCGCCGAGGACGCGGTGGAGAGCGAGCTGTTCGGGCGCGCGCCCGGCCCGGGCGCCCGGCGCGCCGGGCGCTTCGAGCTGGCCGACGGCGGCACGCTGTTCCTCGACGAGATCTCCGCGGTAGGCCCGGCGGTGCAGGCCAAGCTGCTGCGCGTCCTGCAGGAGCAGGAGTTCGAGCCGGTCGGCGGCGCGGAGACCCGGCGCGCGGACGCACGCGTGGTGGCGGCCACCGACCGCGACCTCGAGGAGATGGTGCGCGAGGGCCGCTTCCGCGAGGATCTCTACCGGCGGTTGCGCGTGGTCGCGATCCACATGCCGCCGCTGCGCGAGCGCAAGGAGGACGTGTCGCTCCTGGTCGAGCAGTTCCTGCGCGAGTTCAACCGGGCGCACGGGCGGCGGGTCACGGGGATCAACCGCGGGGCGCTCGAGCGGCTGCTGGCTTGCGACTGGCCGGGCAACGTGCGCGAGCTCAAGAACTGCGTCGAGGGCATGGTGGTCTTCGCCGAGGGCAAGCGGCCGCTGGCCGTGGCCGACCTGCCCCCGGCCCGGCGCGAGTTCCGGGCCGAGGCGGCGCGGGAAGTGCGGCTGGACCTCGGCCTCGGCATGGAGGAGGTGGAGCGGCGATTTATCGAAGAAACGCTGCGCTGGGTGGGGTATGATAAGCAGCGCGCCGCGGAGACGCTGGGCATTGGGCTCCGGACGCTGTATCGCAAGCTCAAACAGTACGGGATCGTCTAGATAGAGGGACAACGCCGTAACGGATCGCCGCCGCGGCCCGGAGAGGGCCGCGCAGGTATTTGGAGAGCCCCTGCGGCTCGCGCCTCGGACGTCGGCCGCTTTCATCGTCAACCGCATCGTCAACATCCTCGTCGAGGAGGGAGCCCGCCGCGCGCTCGCGCGGCCGCTCCGGGAGAATTCACCGTGGACCAGCGCAGAGAAGTCGCTCTCTTCGTGGATCTGGAGAACATCCGCGACGGCGTTCGGCAAGTGTACGGAGCCGAGCTTTCGCCCGTCCTGCTCATCGAGAAAGCCCGCCGCTACGGACTCGTCAACATCGCGCGCGCTTACGCCGACTTCGACCAGGTGCCGGCCGAGATGCAGCGCGAGATGGAGGTGTGCGGCATCACCGCGGTGACCTCGCGCTCGCACCTGGTGGGCGGCCGCGCCCGCTCGACGGCGGCGCTCGACCTGCTCATGGACCTCATCGAGACCCTGCTCGACCGCTCCGGCATCCCGACCGTGCTGCTGATGAGCGGTGACCGCGACTTCCTGCGCGTCGTGACCATGGCGCGCAACCGCTTCGGCAAGGAGGTCATCGTCTGTGGCGTGCCGGGCACGGTGGCGGCCGACCTCATCGCGGCGGCGGGCGGCAATTTCGATCCGCTCGAGCTGCCGGGTGGCGAGCGGCCGGCGAGGGCGGGCGCGGCGGTGGCGGCAGTGATGACGGCGGCTGCGGCAGTTGCGACGGCGGCTGAGGCCGTTGCGACGGCGGCGCCCGAGACCGCGGCGGCGGTGGCCGCGCCCGCGGGTCCGTCCTACGGCCGGCGCTCGGCCGGCGCTGCCGCCCCGACGCGCTCCGAGCGGCCGCCCGGCGAGAGTGGCGAGCGGGCGCGTCCACAGTACGGCCGGCGCGCCACGCGCGTGACCCGCGGCCCGCAGCCCGAGCCGCGCCCGCGTCTGCCGCAGCCCGACGTGGAAGGGGAGCTCCTGCCGGAAGGTGCGGACGCGGCCACGCCGGCCTGGCAGCGCGGCAAGCTCGCCGAGCGCGCCGAGGCCATCCAGAAGATGCTGGCCGAGCGCCGGGCCGCCGGCGAGCCGATGCCGGCCAACGCCCTGGGCCTGCCCGCCTGGCAGGTGGGCGACGCGGTGGAGGGCACGGTCAAGTCGATCACCGACTTCGGCGCCTTCCTCGATCTCGGCGGCGTGGACGCGCTCCTGCACGTCAGCCAGATGGCCTGGCAGCACGTGCGCCACCCCAGCCAGATCGTGCAGGTGGGCGAGAAGCTGCGCGTGCAGGTGCTGGAGGTGGACGAGTCCAGCAACCGGGTGTCCGTGGGGCTCAAGCAGCTGACCGCGGACCCGTGGCTCACCGCGGCGAACAAGTACGACGTGGGCCGCCTGGTGCGCGGGCGGGTCAGCGGCGTGAAGGAGTACGGCGTCTTCGTCGAGCTGGAGCCGGGCATCTTCGGGCTCCTGCACATCTCCAACATCTTCCCGCAGCCCTGGGGCCACCACCCCAGCGAGCGCTACAAGCTCGACCAGGAGGTCGAGGTCGCCGTCTCGAAGATCGACCCCGACATGCGCCGACTGGCCTTCGTGCTCCCCGGGACGCAGCCGTCGGAAGCGGTGGGCGAGACCGCGCCGGGGCACGCCGCCGAGGAGACGCCGGCCGGGGCGGAGGCGGCTCCCGGCACGCCGGAGCCGGAGCGCGTCCTGGCCGGCGGCCACGACGACGACGAGGCCGGCGAGGCGGCGCTGCGCTTCCGTGAGGGGGCGGAGGAGCTTTGAGTGGCGGGGCCGGGGCCGCAGGGGCGGACAGCGCGGCGCCGCCCGGCCGTCTGGCCGGGCGCGTGGCGCTCGTCACCGGGGCGTCGCGCGGCATCGGGCGCGCCGTGGCCGAGGCCTTCGCCCGCGAGGGCGCAGCGGTGGTGCTCGCCGCGCGCCGCGAGGCCGATCTCGAGCGGGTGGCCGGCGGCATCGCGGCGGCGGGCGGGAGCGCCCTGGCGGTGCGCTGCGACGTGACGCAGGCCGCGGACCCTCCGCGCGCCGTGGCCGCCGCGGCGGCGCGCTTCGGGCGGCTCGACATCCTTGTCAACAACGCCGGCATCGGCTGCCACGGGCGCCTCGAAGACCTCACGGTCGAGCAGTGGGACGAGGCCTTCGCGGTGAACCTGCGCGGCGTCTTTCTGATGACCCGAGCCGCGGTCCCGGAGATGAAGCGTCAGGGCGGCGGCCACGTCGTCAACATCGCGTCGGTGGCGGGGCTGGTCGGCAACCCGGGGCTGTCGGCGTACAACGCCACCAAGTTCGGGCTCATGGGCTTCTCGGAAGCGCTCATGCTCGAGCTGCGCCACGACCGCATCAAGGTGACGGCCGTCTGCCCGGGGTCCACGGACAGCGCCTTCGGCGGGGCGGTGCCAGGCGCCGCCGGGCGCGACGGCTACCTGAGCGTGGACGACGTGGCCGCCGCGGTGCTCGGCGTGGTCACCGCCTCGCCCGGCGCGCTCGTCTCGCAGGTGCACCTGCGGCCGCTGGTGCCGCCGCAGCGCGGCTAGCGGGGACGGCGATGGCCCGACTCAACATCTCCAGCGGCACGCCCTGGGAGCCGGTGGTCGGCTACTCGCGCGCCGTGCGGATCGGCCCGCTGGTGGCGGTCTCCGGCACCACGGCCACCGACGCCTCGGGCGCCCTGGTCGGCGCCGGCGATCCCTACGCACAGACCGTGCAGACCCTGGCGAACATCCGCGCCGCGCTCGAGCGCGCCGGGGCGCGCCTCGAGGACGTGGTGCGCACGCGCATCTACGTCACCGATTTCGGCCAGTGGCAGGAGGTGGCGCGGGCCCACGCCGAGGTCTTCGGCCACATCCGGCCGGCCACCAGCATGGTGGAGGTGAGCCGGCTCGTGCTGCCGGAGATGCTGGTCGAGATCGAAGCCGACGCCTGGGTGGAGGAGTCGGAGTAGCCCGTGCGGGAGCGCGCTCTGGCCGCCGCCGCGCTGCTGCTCGCAGGCAGCGCCCTGGGGATCTCCGGCTGCGAGCGCCGGCAAGCGCCGGCGCGGCCGGCCGGCGCCGATTCGACGGCGGCGGCCCGTACGGCGGCTGCGGCCCGCCCCGCGGCGGTGACCTACCAGCGCCACCCGGTTGGGGGCGCCAGCGCCCTGCGCGCCTTCCAGCGCGGCCTGGGCGAGGCGCACTTCCGCATCGTCCTCAAGCTCAACCGGCTCGACCTGGCCCACGTGCGCGACCGCGACACGCTCGCCGTGCCCTACCCGTTCCTCGACGAGCTGGCGCACTCGCCGTTCCCCGCCGAGATCCCGGGTGCCGCCGCGCTCCCCAAGCTGGTGCTCGTGTCCCTGCGCGGGCAGGCATTTGCCGCGTACGAGGGCGGGCGCCAGGTGCGCTGGGGGCCGACGAGCAGCGGGCGCAAGGACAAGCCCACCCCACCCGGTCTCTACCACGCCAACTGGAAGGCCAAGCAGCGGACGAGCACCATCGACGACGAGTGGCTGCTGCGCTGGTGCGTCAACATCGAGAACTCGGGGATCTCGCTGCACCAGTACGACCTGCCCGGCTATCCGGCCAGCCACTCCTGCGTGCGCCTGCTCGAGGAGGACGCCATGTGGGTCTACGACTTCGTGGACCAGTGGAAGCTGTCGCGCGAAGACGGCACCATCGAGCAGGACGGCACGCCGGTGCTGGTTTTCGGCGAGTACGGGTTTGGCCGGCGGCCGCCGTGGAAGTTCCTGGCCGACGACCCGCACGCCACCGACGTGCCGCTCGTCGAGGTCGAGGAGGCGCTGCGCCGCGATCTGCCCGGGTACGGTGCCCCGGCGGCGGCCTCGGGCGCCGCCGACGCGACGCCGGACAGCGCGGCGGTGGACAGTGCCGCCCTCCCTCCGTCTTAGGTGGCAGCCACCGTCGGCGCCGAGAACCGCGGGGGGCCTCCAGGGGCTTCTTCCCCGCGCATGGCTTGGCGGCCCAGGGGATAGGCCAGCGGTTTCCTAAACTCCCAGCACCCCGCGCAGGCGGGCAGCCGCCTCGGCGAAGACGCCCGGCTCGGGCAGCAGGCTCACCACCAGAAACGCCTCCTCGGCGAAGTCAAAGAAGTGGCCCGGGTGGACGACCACGTCCCGCTCGAGCAGGGCGCACACCCAGTCCTCTTCGCTGCCCGTCACCGGCACGCGCACGACCGCCGACCATCCGCCCTCGCAGGCCAGCCGCTCGACGCCCGCCAGGCCGCCGAGCGCGCGGTCCAGCGCCGCGAGGTTGACGGCGAGCCGCGCCCGGGTCGCGGTCACGAAAGCGGGGCGCTCGGGCAGCAGGTCCGGCAACGCCTGCTGGATCGCCGAGGCCACCGACAGGAAGGCGTCGGCCACCCACTCGAGCCGCGCCAGGGCCCGCGCGGACTCCGCCTCCGGCCCGCCGACGACGATCCACGCGAGCTTGGCCTGCGGCAGGCCGCACGCCTTCGAGAGCCCCGAGAGCACGAAGGTGAGCGTGCCCGTCGCGGTGACGAAGCTGCCGCGCCGCCCGGCGGCCGGCGCCAGGACGAAGTCGCCGAAGACCTCGTCGGCGATAAGCGCCAGGCCGTGGTCGGCGCACAGGCCCTCGAGAGCGAGCGCGTCGCGCTCGGCCACCAGCGAGCCGGTCGGGTTGTTGGGGTGGACGACGAGCAGCCCGCGGGTCGCCGGGCCCACCACAGCCTCGATGGCCAGCCGGTCGGCGTCCCAGCGCCCCTCGCGGTAGCGCAGCGGGTAGGGCACGAGCCGCACGCCCTCCAGGGCGGCCAGCGGCGCGAAGAGCGGATAGCTCGGCTCCGGCACGAGGAACTCGCCGCCGGGGTCGGCGAGCAGGCGGAAGAGGTGGGCGTAGGCCTCGCTGGTGCTGGCGGTGAGCGCCACCCGCCCGGGCGCGACGGCCAACCCGCGCTCGGCGTAGTAGCCGGCGACCGCCTGGCGGGCGGCCGGCAGGCCGAGCGGCTCGGGCGCGTACGGGGTGCGCGCGCCGGCGACGAGCGCGTCCCAGGCCTCCGACGGCAGAGCCGGCAGGCCGACGCGGGTGGGGTTGGTCTCCGTGAGATCGAGCAGGCGCGCCCCGGCCCGGCGGCGCGCGTCGAGAGCGCGGTGGATGCGGTTCGGCTCGAAGCCGCCCGGGACGCGCGTGGAGTAGGGGATCACGCGCCGGCGGCCGCGCTCACTACTCGGGCGACGAGGAGATCACGCGCTCCTCGGCGTCGAGGAGGCGCTCGATGCGCTGCACCTCCTCGCTGACGCGGGCGCGGCTCCACTGCAGATGCTCGGTCATCCACAGCGCCACCGGGACGGCGGCGTGGCGGATGGCGTGGCGGTCGCCCCACAGTCCGAGCCGCCGGAAGAGCACGTCGTCCAGGCGGCGTGCCAGCTCGTGGCGCACCGCGTACACGACCTCGCCCTCGAGGACGCGCGCCCCGGCCTTGTCGTGCAGCGCGGGGAACTGCTCGACCAGCACCGCCGCGCCGCCGAACAGTCCGCCGTAGCGGGCCCCCAGGCGGTCGGCGTCCTGGTTGCCCAGGTGCTGCAGCTCGAGGGCGCGGGCGCGGGCCTGCGCCTGGGCCTGCTCACGCGTGCCGGCCCCGGCCCCCGGCAGCGGCCGCTCGCGCGTGCCGCACGGACGGGCCGACTTGCCGAGCGCCGCGAGCACCCGGTCCAGCGTGCGCTCCGCCACGGCGCGGTAGTTCGTGTACTTGCCCCCGGCGATGGTGAAGAGCCGGTTCTCGGAGAGCAGCCGATCCTTGCGCGACACGCGGCCGAGCGGCCCGCCGGCGCGCGCCAGCGGGCGCACGCCCGCCAGCGCCCGGCGCACCTCCAGCCGGGACAGCGAGCGCGACAGCCAGCGCCGGCGCACCTCGCCGAAGAGATAGGCGACGTCGTGCACCGTGGGGATGCAATCCTCGGGCTCGCCGCGGTACTCGCTCTCGGTGGTGCCCACCAGCGACCACTGCGCTTCGGGCAGCACGAAGAAGACCCGCCCGTCGCGGTGCGCGGTGAGCAGGAGCGCGTGCTTGCGCGTCAGGGACGGCACCACGATGTGGGCGCCGCGGCTCGGCCGCAGCGCGGCGCGGCCGCGCACTCCGGCCAGGCGGCGCACGCGGTCGGCCCACGGGCCGGTGGCGTTGACCACCGCCGCCGCCTCGATCGCGAGCGGGGGGGCCGCGGAGTCGATGGCGTCCTGGGCCACGAGGCGGCAGCCGTCGGCCCCGCGCTTCAGCTCCACGACCGGGTGGTGGGTGAAGATCTCGGCGCCGAGGGCGGCCGCGTCGAGCGCGTTCTCGAGGCACAGGCGCGCGTCGTCCATGCGCGCTTCCAGCAACAGGGCGGCGCCGGCGAGCCCGTCGCGCGGCAGCTCCGGCTCCAGCTCGAGCGTCTGCTTGGCGCTCAGGCTCCCGGTGCGGCCGAGCCGGTGGGCGCCCGCGAGCCGCTCGTAGAGACGCAGGCCGGCTTCGACGTACCAGCCGGGGCGGCGCTGGTCCCGGTAGTGGGGGACCAGGAACGGGCACGGCCACACCAGGTGCGGCGCGACGCGCAGGAGCACGGCGCGCTCGGCGAGCGATTCGCGCACCAGTCCGAAACGGAAGTGCTCGAGGTAGCGCAGGCCGCCGTGGACGAGCTTCGAGGTGCGGCTGCTGGTCCCGCCGCCGATGTCCCCGGCTTCGATCAGCGCGACGCGCAGCCCGCGCAGAGCCGCGTCGCGCGCCACCCCCGTTCCCTGGATGCCCCCGCCGATGACCGCGAGGTCGTAGCGCTCCGCCACCGGGACCTCCTCTGTGAAGCGGCCCTGAAGCTACCGCACTCCGCGGGTCGCTCTCCAGCGGTTCTGCAACTGCAGGGCGGCAGCGGCGAACAGGATGCCGATCAGGGCCCCGGCCAGCACGTCCGACGGATAGTGGCGTCCGAGGAAGACGCGCGAGGCGCCGATCCAGAGCGCCACCAGCCAGATCCCGGGCGCCAGGCGCCGGTGCCGGGCGGCCACTACCCAGGCGATGCCCGCCGCCGCCGTCGCGTGCGCCGACGGGAACGAGGAATTGCCCCGCCGGCGCTCGCCGTCCGGGCGCGTCCGGTTGACGATCCATTTGAGCGCGGAGGCCGCCGCCTGGTCCCCCGCCGAGGCCACGAAGGCCGCCTGGGCGGTGGCCCGCGCGGCCTCCGTCCCGAACGCTGCCGGCATGAAGAGGCCGAGCAGGACCCCCTTGGCCGCTCCCAGCTCGGTGCCCAGCCTCATGAAGGCATGCAGAGCGGGACTCCGGCGGTCCATCTCCACCGCTTGGCGCGTGACCAGATCGTCCAGCCCGGCCCCCGGGGGCGTGGCCAGGAGGCCCAGGGTCAGGAGCGCGAGGACGGCGGCGGAAACGGCTAGCTTCACGGGGTCTCCCGTTGCCAAGAGTCGGTGGAAGCCCACGATTCGCGGTGGCCCGGCGGAGCGTAGGGGTGCCGGGGGACCGTGGCAAGTGACGTGGATTCGAAACGGACGATTCATTCCAGTTTCAAGATGGAACGGAAGTCATGCCAAATTGGCAGGTTTCAGTTCGAAATGAGACTCCGACCTGCCATTCGGGCAGAGGAGCTTGAACTCCTGTGCCACGAGCCCATCACGAGGAATTGACCGAGATCGCAAAGCGTTTCATCACAGTGTATTAGGCTTTGCCAATTTGGCCGAATCGGGATGGCACACGAGTTGCCTTTCCGTGTGCGGTGAGGGTCTGGTAGGCTCCCGTGTCGACGGCAAGCAGAGCCGAGCAGAGGGTTGCATCCGCGTTCGAAGCCGCGCCGCTCGGACATCGCCTACCCGCCGCACCGACGTTCTTCCGTTCCCATTCGGACTGCCGAATGTCCGCCGCCCGCGCGGCGGATCGGACAAGAAACTCATGGCAGGATCGACTCAGAGAGAAGGAGGAGTCATGAACGTTCAGCCTCTCGCCGACCGCATCCTCGTCCGTCGTTTGCAGGAGGAGGAAGTGAAGCTCGGAGGGATCATCATCCCCGACACCGCCAAGGAGAAGCCGCAGGAGGGCGAGGTGGTGGCGGTGGGCCCTGGCCGTGTCACCGAGGACGGCAAGCGGATCCCGATGGAGGTCAAGAAGGGCGACCGCATCCTGATCGGCAAGTACTCGGGCACCGAGGTGAAGATCGAAGGCGACGAATTCGTCATCCTGCGCGAGGACGACGTGCTCGCCATCGTCGGCAAGTGAGCCCTGCCAGGGCCAATTCGCCACTGTCCGGATCCGCCCGGGGCGGGTCCGCCGGAGTTCGAACCCGATAGGAGGTATAGGCATGGCAGCGAAGCAGCTCCTGTTCAGCGATGACGCCCGTCGGGCCATCCTCGAGGGCGTCGAGATTCTGGCCAAGGCGGTCAAGGTGACGCTCGGGCCGCGCGGTCGCAACGTCGCGCTCGACAAGAAGTGGGGCTCGCCCACGATCACCAAGGACGGCGTCACGGTGGCCAAGGAGATCGAGCTCGAGGACCCGTACAAGAACATGGGCGCCCAGATGGTGCGCGAGGTCGCGTCGAAGACCTCCGACGTCGCGGGCGACGGCACCACCACGGCCACCGTGCTGGCCGAGTCCATCTTCCGCGAGGGCCTCAAGAACGTCACCGCCGGCTCCTCGCCGATGGCCATCAAGCGCGGCATCGACAAGGCCGTCGAGACGGTCGTGGCCGAGCTCAAGAAGCAGAGCAAGACCGTGAAGGACAACAAGGAGATCGAGCAGGTCGCCTCCATCTCCGCCAACACCGACGCCTCCATCGGCAAGATCATCGCCGAGGCCATGGAGAAGGTGGGCAAGGACGGCACCATCACGGTCGAGGAGGCCAAGTCGATCGAGACCACGCTCGACGTGGTCGAGGGCATGCAGTTCGACAAGGGCTACGTCTCGCCGTACTTCGTCACCGAGAAGGAAGACATGGAGTGCGTGCTGGAGAAGGCCTACATCCTCCTCTACGAGAAGAAGCTGTCGAACATGAAGGACCTGCTGCCGGTGCTCGAGAAGGTCGTGCAGAAGGGCAAGCCGCTGCTCATCGTCGCCGAGGACGTCGAGGGTGAGGCGCTGGCCACGCTGGTGGTCAACAAGCTGCGCGGCACGCTGGCGGTCTGCGCCGTCAAGGCGCCGGGCTTCGGCGACCGCCGCAAGGCCATGCTCGAGGACATCGCCATCCTCACCGGCGGCAAGGTGATCTCCGAGGACATCGGCATCAAGCTCGAGAACGTGCGCCTCGAGGA